>JARIEX010000084.1 GCA_031127095.1 Gemmatimonadota bacterium | reverse complement strand
TTGGGAAGCTCCATCTGATGGATGACGACATGGATGATGTGGGCTACGGCCGCTCGTCGTACGACGAAGAGGACGAGGACGGCTACGGCCTTCCCTCCGAAGACGGCGACTCCCTCTGGGACAGCGCGGACGACGACGAGGATGACGACGAGGACGACGAGGACGAGGGCGACAGCTTCGAGGACGAGCTGATCGAAGAGGACGAAGACGAAGACGACATCTTCAGCCGCCCGCGCCGCGGACCCGGTCGCCCGCCCAAGAACCCGGGGGCGCCCAAGGTGTCCAAAGCCAAGGCGCCCAAGGCGGAGCCCAAGCCGGAACCGAAGGTCGAGTCACCAGCCGTCGTGCACACCCCGGCGCCGGCACCCGTCGCCGTAGCGCCAGCCCCGGTGAAAGAACCCAAGGCCCCGAAGGCCCCCAAGGCACCGAAGGCGCCCAAGGCCGTGGCACCTGCGCCGGCCGTGGCCGCGGCGCCCGTGAAGGCGGCGCCCGTGAAGGCGGCGCCCGTGAAGGCGGCGCCCGTGAAGGCGGCGCCCGTGAAGGCGGCACCGGCCAAGAAGGCGGCACCGGCCAAGAAGGCGGCGCCGGCCAAGAAGGCGGCACCGGCCAAGAAGGCGGCGCCGGCCAAGAAGGCGGCACCGGCCAAGAAGGCGGCACCGGCCAAGAAGGCGGCACCGGCCAAGAAGGCGGCACCGGCCAAGAAGGCGGCACCGGCTAAGAAGGCGGCACCGGCCAAGAAGGCGGCACCGGCCAAGAAGGCGGCACCGGCCAAGAAGGCGGCACCGGCTAAGAAAGCGGCACCGGCCAAGAAAGCGGCACCGGCCAAGAAAGCGGTCAAGAAAGCACCCGCCAAGGCGGCGAAGAAAGCCGTGAAGCCCGCCAAGAAGGGCGCGAAGCGCCGGTGATGCCAATCGACGAGCAGCCGCCGTTCGCGCGGCGGCTGCTCGACGCGCTGCCGCTGACCGTCTGGGCCGTCGATCTCGAGGGACGGATCACGGCGGCGAACAGTGCATGGTCCCGCTTTGCCACGGACAATGGAGCGCCCGGAATCGCCCGTGAAGCGGCGGTGCTCGGGCGCTCCGTGTTCGAACATGTGGCGGACGACGCGTCGCGCGAGCAGATCGAGCGCGCCATGACGTTGCTGCGCGAACGCCGGGTCCCAGTGGTGCGCTGGGAGTTCCCCTGCAACTCGCCCAGTGAGGAGCGCGTGTTCCTCATGCAGGTCACCGCCATCGACGACGGCACGACGATCTCGGGCTTCGTCTTCTCCACCGTCGACATCACGCCGAGTCATCGCTCCCGCGAGGCGTTGATCAACACGGGGATCGCGCTGGCCGAGGCCATCTCGCTCGACCGCGTGTACGAGGAAGTCGCGCTGCAGCTCCGTCGCGCCGTCCCCTCCACCGGGTTCGTCATCACCCTCGCCGATGACGACACGGCCGAATTTCGCATTACCCATCGGCAGGGCTACGGCGCGCACACCAACGCGGAGCTCGAAGCCCGGCTGCTGCGCACGTGGCTCGACGCCCTCGCCTCCGGGCACGTCGTACGGCAGTCCACCGACATCGGCCTCGAAATCACCGCCCCGCTCATCACCGCCGAGGGGGTACTCGGCGCCATCACGCTCTACGCCGAACCGATCGAATCGGAGCAGGCCCTCGAAGAGGCCGAACGGGTGCTGGCCGTGATCGCCGCGCAAACCGCGGTCGCCATCGAGCGTGCCTGGTTGGTCGAACGCGTGGAGCAGAAGCGACGGCTCGAAGCCATCGGTGAGGTCGCCGCCGGCGTCGCCCATGAACTGCGCAACCCGCTCTTCGGCATCTCCTCCGCGGCGCAGCTGCTCCAGTTTCGCGCCAAAGACGACCCGGTCGTCGAGCGGAACGTGGGACGCATCTTGCGCGAGGTCGAACGACTGAGCCAGATGGTCACCTCCCTGCTCGAATTCGGTCGCCCCAACGCGGTGCACCTCACACCCGCCGACCCGGAAACGGTTTGGGACGACATCCTCGAAGGCGAACGCGCGCGTCTCGAGACCAAACTGCTGACGATCCGCCGACACCGCCCCGAACTCGCCGTCCGGAGCCTCATCGACGTGCAGCAACTCGGGCAGGTTTGCCGAAATATTCTGGCGAATGCCTGCGATGCCGCCCCGGATGGTTCGGAGCTCATCCTGCACACGCAGATCTCGCCCGCCGGTGGCTGGCGGTGTCGCCTCACCAACGGCGGTCCCGTCATTCCGGCCGACGTCCTTCCGCATGTGTTCGAGTTCTTTTACTCGAACAAGACCGGCGGCACGGGCATCGGCCTGGCCTTGTGCCAACGCATCATGGACGAGCACGGCGGCACGATCAGCATCGACAGCACGCACGAGTGGGGCACCACGCTCACGCTCACGCTGCCCCCGCCCATCGCCACATGACGCTGTCCGTGCTGGTCATCGATGATGACGAGACGGTCCGCTCGACTCTCGTCGAATTCTTCGAAACCTTCGGGTATACGGCCCGCGGCGCGGGGACGGCAACCGAAGGACGGCGTCTCGCGGCCGAGCATGCCCCCGATGTGGTGCTGCTCGACCTGCGCCTCCCCGACGCCGACGGCATCCGCGCCCTTGAAGCCCTGCGTGCCGACGACCCGGAGCTCGCCGTCATTGTGCTCACCGGATTCGCCGACGTGCGGACCGCCGTGCAGGCCATGCAGCACGGCGCAGCGGACCTGCTCGAGAAACCGGTTGATCTGGATCGGCTGTCCGCGGCCGTCGCGCGTGCCGCCGAACGGGGGCGTCTCCGCCAGGAGGTCGCCGTGTTACGGGCGCAGGGACGCGCCGACGCCACGCCGCCCGCCATGGCCCCGACCGTCGCCGACCTCATCGATCTGGCCGCCCGGAATCCCGACGCGCCGATCCTGCTGCAAGGAGAGACCGGTACCGGAAAAGGGTACATCGCGCGGCAGATCCACGACCGCTCGGTGCGACGGGCCTCCCCCTTCGTGGAAATCAACTGCGCCTCCCTCTCCCCCACCTTCTTCGAGAGCGAGCTGTTCGGTCACGAACGAGGGGCCTTCACCGATGCGCGCCAGGCCAAACACGGGCTGTTGGAAGTGGCCGGTGAGGGCACCGTTTTTCTGGACGAGATCGCCGAGTTGAGCCCGGAGGTGCAGCCGCGTCTGCTCAAGGTGCTCGAAGAACGCACCTTTCGGCGCCTCGGTGGCACCACGATGCTCCGCTCCGCAGCGCGCGTCGTGGTCGCCACACACCAGTCGCTGGCCGACGCCGTCGCTGAAAAGCGATTCCGGGCCGACCTGTACTACCGGCTGCAGGTGCTCACCATCACGTTGCCGCCGCTGCGCGACCGTCAGGACGAGATCCTCACGATGGCGATGGCCATGATGCCCAAGGGGGCGTCGCTGAGCATCGGCGCCGAAGACGCCCTCACGCGCTACCGGTGGCCGGGAAACATCCGCGAACTCAAGAACACGATCTGGCGGGCCGCCATCCTCGCCGAGGAGCGCCCGATCGAGCCGATGCATCTGGGACTCCCCGCGCCGGCCCACGCAGAGCGCCCCGCCGAAGCCGAACGCGTCGCACCGCGAACGCTCGCGGACGCCGAACAGGAGGTCATTCGCGAAGCCCTGCGCGCCAATGACGGCAACCGCACCCACGCGGCCCGTCTGCTCGGCATTGCCCGATCCACCCTGCTCGAGAAGCTCAAACGCTACGGCATCGAGTAACGGCGGATTGTCGCCGACCGATTGTCAGTCAGCAAGCAGGCCGCTGGCCGGAAATACGACAGCTGAGGCAGACAGTATTGTGATGACGGAACTGCGTAAGTAAAACAACATCAATCATTTACACCATTGCAGCCTGACTGGCCCGGTTCTCGCCTTCTCGAGGAGCATGACCACGCCGGCCGAACCCCCAAAGTCCGTTCTCATCGTCGAGGACGAGCAGTCCATCCGCGACATCCTCGTCGAGCTCTTCGATGTTGAGGGGAACGCGGTCAGTTCCGCCGAGTTGCTGCCGGACGCCCTCGAACGCCTGCGGACGCAGCGGTTCGATCTGGTCGTGACCGACCTCCGGCTGGGTGGGAAGCGTGATGGCGGGCTGCAGGTGATGGCGCTTGCTGGCATGTTGTCACCCGACGCCATGGTGCTGGTGCTCACGGCCTACCCTGATGACTCGAACCGGCAGGCGTCGTTCCGCCTCGGGGCGCTCCATTTTCTCGAGAAGCCGGTCGATCTCGCCACCATCGCGCAGCACGCGTCGACGGTCGGCGTCCGCACCGCCTTCGCATCGGCCGGGCGCGACTGATCAGCGCACGGCGGGCACGGTCACGTGACTGCGCCGACAACAATCGTCAGGTCGTCCCGGTGGGTGGTGGGTGATGCTGGGGAGTGTCACACGGGCGGCCTGGCGAGTCGGTGCAGTCACGTGAACCGTGCGCGCGAGGCGCTGTGAGGGGCTGCATCTGATGGAACATCTGCCGAATCCGCTGGGCGGCGAGCGCCAGACGTACGTGTGGCGCGGGCACCGCATCGCCTACGTCGTCCGGGGGACGGGCGCACCAATCCTGTTCGTCCATTCCGTCCATGCGGCGGCGTGGAGCATGGAGTGGCGCCACAACGTGCCGGCGCTCGCCGCCCACGGGCGGTGCTACGCCATCGATCTGCTGGGTTTTGGCGCCTCCGACCGGCCGCCGGTGCACTACACCGCGGCCATGTATCTCGACCTCATCGGCGACTTTCTGCGCGACGTGGTCGGTGAACCGGCGGTCCTCGTGGGCTCCTCGCTGGGCGGGACGTACGCCATTGCCTGCGCCGCGGCCCATCCCGCACGGGTGCGCGCCGTCTGCGCCATCGGTCCGGCGGGGGTCTCACGCCTCACCACCACCGGTGGAACCGCGTTCCGCCGCGTTGAATCGCTCCTCCGGCGCCCGGTCGTTGGGGCCAGACTCTTCGGTGCCCTGGTGTCCCGCGTCAGCATCCGCTTTTTCCTGCGGGACATCTACGCCAACCGCGCCGCGCTCACCCCGGACACCCTCCAGCTGTTCTGGCTGAGCGCCCAGCAACCCGGCGCGCGCTTCGCCCCGGCGGCCTTCGTCGGCATGCAACTCAACTGCGACATCCGCGAAGCGCTCCCGGCCTTGACCATGCCGGTCCTGCTCGCTTGGGGCGAAGCCGCCGTCCAGACGCCCCTGCGCGAGGCGGAGATCGTGCGCCGTTTTACGCCGACGGCCGAATTCGCGGTCTTGCCGGGTGGCGATCTTCCCCACGACGAGCACCCCGAGGCCTTCAACCGGGCCCTGGTGCGGTTCCTCACGGCCTCAGGCGTCACGCCCCGACGCTGATGCCCCCCGGCGCTCGCGCCGCGGGCCAACCGCTCCCGTCAGCGCACCGCCCCGATCCGGCGTATATTGCCCTCCCCATGGCCGAGTCTCCCGTACCGCTCCTGCGCGCTCACGCGCGCCACGCTCCGTGGAATGCCCGCGGACTCGCAGCGCATGCCGCCGCGCTGGTCGATTCCGCCGGCATGAAGCCGACGAATGCGTCGGCGCGCGCAATGCCCAGTGCGCGTGCGGTGCGCTTCTATGTCGCGAACGGTCTCCTCGACCGTCCGGAAGGTGCCGGGACCGCCGCCACCTACGGCTATCGGCATCTGCTGCAACTGCTCGCGATCAAAATCCGGCAGCGCGAGGGCCAGACGCTCGACGCCATCAAGCTGGAGATGCGCGAAGTCACGGGTGATGCACTCGAACGCCGCGTCGCTGCGTCGCTTGCCCCGGCGCTCGCGTTGCAGATGGATGCCGGTGCCCCGAAGCAGAACGGCGTCTCCGGGTGGCGACGCGTCCCGATTGCGGACGGCGTCGAGTTGCATGTCCGTGACGATTCGCCGGCCGCGCGTGATGACCTGCTCGTGTCGCTGCGCGAGATGCTGCGAGGCACACTCGGCCGCAACGACTTCGGGACCTGATCGTCGCGCACCGTTGTTGACCCCAGAGGGTAGTAGGCCCCACGCGGCCGCTCCTGCTCCGGTGCATGCTCCCCCCGCTCGGCCCAATCCAGTGTCCACCCAACGCCATGCGCGGCCTGCTCCGGGCCTACGCGTGGCGCGGCGTTTCCCCTGTGCGCTCTCATGACCTATCGCGTGCTCGTCACCGACGATGTCGATCCAGAAGGACTGGCGCTCCTGGCCGCCGAGCCGGAGCTGCTCGTCGACGAGGTGCCCACGCTGCCCAAGGACGAACTGCTCCGGCGCATCGGCGACTATGACGCCATCGTCGGACGGAGTGCCACGAAGATCTCTGCCGAACTCCTGCACGCCGCGAAGAAGCTCCGCGTCGTGGGCCGCGCCGGTGTCGGCGTGGACAACATCGCGCTCGATGTCGCCACCGATCTCGGCGTCGCAATCATCAATGCACCGGCGGGCAACACCGTCGCCGTGGCTGAGCTCTTCTTCGGCACCGTGATCGGCTTGCTCCGGCAACTGCCGGCCGCCGCGCGGTCCATGACGAGCGGCAAGTGGGACCGCGCGCAGTTCATGGGACGCGAACTCAAGGGCAAGACGCTGGGCATTGTCGGTCTCGGCCGCATCGGCAGCGAAGTCGCGCTGCGGGCCCACGCCTTCGGCATGACGGTCGTGGCCTTCGATCCGTACATCGCCGACGAGCGCTTCACGGCGCTGCGCGTACGCCGCGCCCCGTCGCTCGATGCCCTGATCGCCGAGAGCAACGTGCTCACCATGCATGTGCCGCTCAACGACGAAACCCGCGGCATGATCGGCAAGCGCGAACTCGGTCGCCTCCCCAACCGCTCGGTCGTCGTCAACATGGCGCGCGGCGGGATCGTCGAGGAAACGGCGCTGCTGGCTGCGCTCGAGGCCGACCAGCTGCGCGGTGCCGTCCTCGATGTGTTCACCGCCGAGCCGCTCGCCGCCGATTCGCCGTTGCGTACTGCGCCCAACCTGCTGCTCACACCGCACCTCGGCGCCAACACCGTCGAAGCGCAGCGCAATGTGTCGCGCGATGTGTGCCTCGCCGTGCGTGATGCCTTGCTCCACAACGATCTCTCGAAGTCGATCAACGTGGCTGGCGGCAGCGGTGAATGGGGTGACTTGCAGGCGGCCATGCTCGTCGCGCGCCGCGCCGCCGCTGTGGCGCGCGCCGTCCTGGCTGATCAGGGGATGCGCGCAGTGCGCCGGCTTGCGCTGCGCATCGGCCCCGATCTCGCGCACGGCGCCGGACCGCTGCTCGCGGCAGCCGCCGCCGGCGTCCTCGAAGGCGTCATCGAATCCGACCGTCTCAATCTCATCAACGCGCGCAGTCTCGCCGAGGCACGCGGACTCGAACTCTCAGTCGGCGAATCGTCGGAACTCGGGCCGCGCGGCATCGAGGTGGCACTCGCCGGCGGCATGCAGCAGCTGGCGGTCGCCGGTGCCGCGCCCGACGGCAGCACGCCCCGCCTCACCCGCATCGGCTCGTTCCACGTGGACGTGAATCCGAAGCAGACGCTGCTCATTCTCACCAACCATGACGTGCCCGGTGTGATCGGCCGCGTCGGCACGTTGCTTGGCGAACGACGCGTGAACATCGCCGAGTATCATCAGGCGCGACTCGCGCAGGGTGGCGATGCGCTCGCTGCGATCTCCGTGGACGGCACCGTCAGCGAAGAAACACGTCGCGCTTTGCTCGAGCTGCCGGATGTCATCACGGCCAGCGTTGCGCATTTCCGTTCCGAATAGGAGCGCGATCGCCATGAGCCTCGCCGGTCGCGTCACCACCACCGATCCCGATATCCGTCGCGCCTTCGCCCACGACGCGTCAGGGCTCGAAATGATCCCCGACGCGGTGGCGCGCCCCACCGACATCGCGGAAGTCGCCGACCTGCTGCGCGAGGCCACGGCCACGCGCACGGCGGTGACCGCAGCCGGATGGCAGTCCAGCACCACCGGCGCGTCGATCACCGACCGGGGACTGCTGATGTCGCTGCGTGGCCTCGCCCACATCGGGGAGGTCGACACGGACATGCGCACCATCCGCGTCGGCCCCGGCGCCATCGTGGCGGATGTGCGACGTGCCGCGGAGTCGGCCGGGCTGCTCTTCGCACCCGACCCCACGAGCGAGGAAGAGTCCACGATCGGCGGCGCCATTGCGTGCAACGCCTCGGGGGCGCGCTCGCTGCGCTACGGTGCCACGCGCCCGCACGTGCGCGCGCTTACGGTCCTGCTGGCCAGCGGCGAACGGCTCGACGTGCGGCGCCCCGCGCTCGAAAAGAACACCGTGGGCTATCCCATTGCGCACGATCCGGTCGATTGGTTCGTGGGCAGTGAAGGCACCCTCGGCATCGTCGTCGAGGCCGAACTCGCGCTGCATCCACTGCCGGCGCAGGTGCTTGGCCTCATGGTGCCCTTCGATCGCGAAGCCGATGCGCTGGCCTTCGTGGTGGCAGCACGGCGTTCGCCGGCAGTGCATCCGCGCTGCCTCGAATTCTTCGATCGCGGCGCCATGGATATTGCGCGTGCCGCCGAGGGGAGCACCGCGTGGGCCACCGGCGCGACGGCCATGGTGTACGTCGAGGAGACAGGCGCCGACGAGGCACACCCCGGTGACGAACTGCCGCTTGAAGCGTGGCTCGAACTCGCCGATGCACACAATGCCGCCAGCAGCGACATCCGGGTGTACGACGCACCGACCGCGCTGCGCGACGCACGTCGCCTGCGCCATGCGGTGCCGGCCACGATGAACGAGCGCGGCGCCGCACGGCGGCCGTTCGGCGGTCGCAAGGTCAGCACCGACTGGGCCGTGCCCTATCCGCGGCTCGCCGACGCGTTGCACATCGCGCGTGGCTTCGCTGCCGAGGCGGGGATCACGTCGGGCATCGCGTATGGACACGCCGGCAACGGCCATCCGCATCAGAATTTCATCGCGCAGGATGCCGACGAGCTGCACCGTATCGAGCGCGTGGTGGAAGCCACGCTGCGCGAAGTGATCGCCATGGGAGGCACGGTGGCGGCCGAACACGGGATCGGCAAACTCAAGCGTCGCTGGCTGCCCATGCAGGCCAGCGACGCGCAGCAGCGGGTGATGCGCGCGATCAAGCAGGAGTTCGATCCGCTCGCGCTGCTCGCGCCCGGCAACGTGCTGTGAGCCACGCCACCGCACCCGCCGCGATCAATCTCGACCGTCCGCGCTTTCGGTCGGTCATCCTCGATGTTGACTCCACCGTGTGCGACATCGAAGGCATCGATTGGCTGGCCGCGCGGCGCGACCCGGAGACGGCGCGCGAGAGCGAAGCGCTCACCGCGCAGGCGATGGCCGGCGAAATCCCGATCGAGGCGGTATACACGCGTCGTCTGCAACGCATCCGCCCCACGGACGACGAACTGCTGGCGCTGGCCCACGCGTACCGCGCCGCACTGCAACCCGGCGCCACGGAACTCATCGCAGCACTCCAGCGCGCCGGCGTGCAGGTGCATCTGCTCAGCGGCGGACTGCGACGCGCCATCGTGCCGGTCGCCGAGCAGCTGGGCCTGCCCGCCAATCGCGTGCACGCCGTTGCCCTCGCGCGCGATACCGACGGCACCCTGAGCCTGCTCGATGGGGACCAGCCCCTCGCCACGCAGCGCGGAAAGCCGCTCATCGTACAACAGCTCGCGCTGGCCACCCCGAGCGTCATGATCGGCGACGGCTCCACCGATGCCGCCGTGCGCGGGGTCGTCACACAGTTCATCGCGTACACCGGGGTCGCGCACCGGGAGCACGTGGTGGCCGTGGCCGATGCCGTGGCGGACAGCTTCGCTGCCCTGTATCCGCTG
This sequence comes from Gemmatimonadota bacterium, assembly GCA_031127095.1. Classification (GTDB taxonomy): domain Bacteria; phylum Gemmatimonadota; class Gemmatimonadetes; order Gemmatimonadales; family Gemmatimonadaceae; genus Gemmatimonas. The sequence continues at coordinate 4,164 of JARIEX010000084.1, read as the reverse complement.
CTCTTTCATCCCGTCTCCTCGAGGTAACGCGCGATGTCCGAGTTCGGCACGTTCTTCCTGCCCGGCCCCACCGAGGTCCGGCGCGAGCTCCTCGAAGCGATGCTGGGCCCGATGCTGCCGCACCGTGGCGCCGTGTTCGAAGCGCTCTTCGCCCGCATCCAGCACGGATTACGCCCGGTGTTCCGGACCACGCGCCCGGTCTACGTCTCCAGTTCGTCCGCAACCGGACTCATGGAAGCGGCCATCCGCTGCGCAACGCCGGGGCCGATTCTCTCAATGGTCAACGGCGCCTTCAGCGAGCGCTTCGCCAACATCGCGCAGGCCTGCGGCCGCGAGACGCGCGTAATCGGCGGCGACTGGCATCAGGCGGTACCGCTGGAGGTCGTCGAGCGCGCGCTGCGCGAGCAGCACTTCGCGGCGATCACCGTGGTCCACTCCGAGACGAGCACAGGCACGCTGACCTCGCTCCCCGACCTCGCCGCTCTCGCGCATCGCTACGACACCGCAGTGCTGGTGGACTCGGTGACCGGGCTGGGCGGGGTACCGGTTGAAACCGACGCGTGGGAGCTCGACTTCGTGCTCACCGGCTCGCAGAAGGCGCTCGCGTTGCCACCCGGCCTCGCCTTCGGCGTGGCGTCCGCGCGCTACATCGAGCAAGCCAGTCAGGCCACGGCGCGCGGACTCTACTTCGACCTGGTTGAATTCGAGGAGTTCATCCACAAGAACCAGACACCGAGCACGCCCGCAATCTCACTACTGTACGCCACGGCGGTGCAGGGCGAGCACATTGCGCGCGAGACCATCGAGGCGCGCTGGGCGCGCCACACGGCGATGGCGGAGATGACGCACGCGTGGGTGCGACACCTGCGCGAAGACACGGGCCACCCGTTCTGCGTGTACGCGCCGGAGCACGCGCGCAGCAGCACCGTCACCGCGATTGCGTTGCCCCCGACACTCAAAGGCGACGATATCGTAAAGGGAGTCGCGAAGCGCGGCTTCGTGATCGGCGGCGGCTACGGCAAACTCAAGAGCAGTACGTTCCGCATCGGCCACATGGGCGACCACACGCCCGACCGCCTCGCGCTGTGCCTCGACGCGACGGCCGATACCATTCGCGAGTTGCTGAAGTAGATCGCAACGGCAACAGCAACCGCAACAGCAACGGCCAGAACACGGACGACACCGATTGGCACCGAAACAACACGGATAAACAAACAGCGCTCTTTCGCTTATCTGTGTTGTTTCCGTCTCTCCGTGAACTCCGTGTTCTGGCTGTTGCCGCTTGTAGTTTGCTTTTTGCCCGAGGCTGTTTGATTCCATCGCGACAGCGAATCCCATGTGATAACACCACCAGAGGAGCCCAATGACCAACCCACTCGACTTCAGCGGTAAGCTCATCGTCATCACCGGTGTCGGCCGTGCCGGTCAGGTGGGTGAAGCCGTCGCACTCGCCTTCGCGCAGCGTGGCGCGACGCTCGCCTTGCTCGATGTGCAGCCGTCTGAGGTCGAAGCCCGCGCCGCGTGGCTCACGGCACAGGGATTCACGGCGAGCGCGCACGTCGCCAACCTCGCTGATGCCGACGCCGCCAAGGCCTCGGCGGATCAGGTGGTGCAGCACACCCAGGCACAGTTCGGCGGCCAGGTGCACGCCGTGATCTGTGCAGCGGGCGGCTTTGAAATGACGGGCCCCATCAGCGATGCCGACCCCGCCGCGTGGCATAAGCAGTTCATGATCAACCTCGAGACCGCCTTCGGGACCACGCGTGCGTTTCTGCCGGCTGTGCGCGCCGCGCAGGGGAGCTTCGTGTACTTCGGCTCGATCGCCGCGCTGCCGGGCAGTGCACCGAAGGGCATTACGGCCTACGCCGCCGCGAAGAGTGGCGTCCTGACCCTGATGCGGGCCGTTGCCGCGGAGGAGAAAACGAATGGCGTCCGGGCCAATGCCGTGGCGCCCGCGTCCATCCGAACCGGGACGAACATCGCCAACATGGGCGACAAGTCCGAATACGTGGAGCGTGAGTCCGTGGCGGATGTCATCGCGTTTCTCGTCAGCCCGCTCGCCCGGAATGTGACCGGACAGGTGATTACGCTGGCCTAGACTGGCGCCCGCTGCGCCGGACGGCCAGCTTTCCCCCTCGATGACACTCGCTGCACGCAGGCGCCCGGCCGTGCGCGGGGTGATCCTCGATCGGTCCCTCGAGGAACTCCCGCTCTTTCGCCTGAGCGATTCCGCCGACGATACTCCCGTGTCGTTCTCCACCGAGAACGGGGGACGCTGGCGTGTCATCCCCGCCCCGGGCGATCGCCTGCCGGGCACCTTCGATCAAGATGTGTACGTCGAACTGCTGCATCGCTACAACGAAGCGGGAGCACCGGCCGACGGCGCGGTCACGTTCACCCTGCACGCGTTCCTGCGTTCCATGGGCCGGCGGGCCGACGGACGCACCTACGAGCAACTGCGCGCGGCGCTGGCGCGGCTGGAGCGCACCACGCTCGAATCGGTCGGCGCCTACTGGTCGGCGCACAGCGCGCATCAGGATATCAGCTTCACGGTGCTCAGCACGGTCTCCGTGCAGCGGCGACGCGTGGCCGACCGTGAGCAGCTGCATCTGTTCGGCAATCTGGCCGCGGGCGAGCCGGGGGACGCACGGGTGACCCTGTCGGCCACCATGCGGGCCAATCTGGCCGCGCGCCATACCATTACGCTCTCCGCGGCCCGCTACCACGCTCTGTCGTCTCCCGTGGCGCGTCGGCTGTACCGCATGCTCGAGGTCGCCCGCGCCGACGGGCGCCTGTCGTGGCGAATCTCCCTCGAACGGCTCGCCGAGCAGATGCCGCTCACGCAGCGGTACCCGTCGCACCTGCAGCGCGTGCTGCAGCCGGCCCACGAAATGCTCCTCAGCGCCGGCCTGGTGCGGGACATCGCGGTGCGCCAGTACGATCGGATCTGGAGCGTCGATTACGTCCTCGGCTCACGCCCCAGAGAAGAATCCTGACCCGCCCCGCCTCATCCGGCGGCGGGAACACCGGAACAGCGGGCGCCCCGCCGCGTACGTATTCGTGATACTTTTCTCGGTCCCTCCTTCGCGAGTAGCCGCATGACCCGCTCCAGAAAGGCCGCGCTGGCCAGCCTGCTTCTCCTCCCCGTCCTTGCCGGAGGCTTCGCCCTGCAGGCGCGGTCCACCCGTGGCGGGGCGCAGCTCCTTGACCAGGTGCTGACCTTCGTCGCGCTCCGCTACGTCGACACCCTCGATGCCCAGCAGCTGTATGAGAAAGCTGCCCGTGGACTCGTGCAGGAGCTCAACGATCCCTACACCGAGCTCTTCACCCCGAAGCAGCTCGAAGAGTTCTCGCGCAACACCAACGGGCGCTATGCCGGGATCGGCATGGAAATCTCGAAGGTCGGCGACTACGTGACGGTCAACAAGGTCTTCCCCAACTCCCCGGCCGAGAGTGGCGGTGTGGAAGAAGGGGACAAGATCATGATCATCGACACCACCAATGCGCGTGGCTTCAACACGCAGCAGGTGCAGAACAAGCTGCTCGGTCCCGTCGGAACGCCGGTCACGGTGACCTTCGGCCGTATCGGCGTGGCGCAGCCGGTGAAAATGAACTTCACGCGCGCCGAAATTAAGGCGCCGGCCGTGCGCTACAGCATGATGCTGGACGAGCACACGGGCTATGTGCCGCTCGAGCGCTTCTCCGAACAGACCACCGAGGACGTCGCCAGCGCGATTCTCGGCCTCACACGGCGCGGCGCCAAGGGCATCGTGATCGACCTCCGCGGCAATCCCGGTGGGATTCTCGACGAGGCCTTCGCCATGTCGAACCTGTTCCTGCCGCAGGGGAAGGAGCTGCTGTCAGTGCGTGGCCGCGGCGAGTTCCAGAAGTTCGTCGCCGAGCGGGAGCCGCTCGCCCCGGATGTGCCGCTGGTGGTCCTCGTCGACGGCGGCTCGGCCTCCGCGTCCGAAATCGTGGCTGGCGCGCTCCAAGACTACGATCGCGCGCTGGTGCTCGGCACCACCTCGTACGGCAAGGGACTCGTGCAGTCCGTCTACAATCTCGACGGTGGCTACGCGCTGAAGATCACCACCGGCAAGTGGTTCACGCCGTCGGGGCGCTCCATCCAGAAAGACCGCAAGATGAATGCGGACGGACAGTACC
>JARIEX010000083.1 GCA_031127095.1 Gemmatimonadota bacterium | reverse complement strand
ATCGGCTATGGCTCGATGCTCACCGAGTCGCTGGTGGCCACGATGGCGCTCATCGCCGCCTGCGTGCTGACGCCGGGTATCTACTTCGCGATCAACTCGCCGGCCGCGGCGATCGGCACCACCGCCATGAGCGCGGCCGATGCCATCAACGGCTGGGGGCTGTTCAAGACCATCTCGGCGGCGGACCTCGAAACGCTGGCGCGTCAGGTGGGTGAGAATTCGCTGCTCTCGCGCACCGGCGGCGCGCCCAGCCTCGCGGTGGGCATGGCGCATCTGTTCTCGCGCGCCTTGGGCGGCGAAGCCGCCATGTCGCTCTGGTACCACTTCGCGATCATGTTCGAAGCGCTGTTCATCCTGACCACGCTCGACGCCGGCACCCGCGTGGGCCGGTTCATGCTGCAGGATCTGCTGGGTCAGGTGTACGCGCCGCTCGGCCGCGTGTCCTGGTATCCCGCCGTGGTGTTCTGCTCGGCGCTGTTCGTGTCGATGTGGGGCTACTTCCTGTATCAGGGCGTGACCGATCCCCTGGGCGGCATCAATTCGCTCTGGCCGTTGTTCGGCATTTCGAACCAGCTGCTGGCCACGGTGGCCCTGTGCGTGGGGACCACGGTGATCGTGAAGATGGGGAAGGCGAAGTACGCCTTCGTGACGATCATTCCGCTGGTGTGGCTCGTCATCGTGACGTCCACGGCGGGGCTCACCAAGATCTTCGCGGCCGACCCGAAGCTGGGCTTCCTGTCGCACGCCACGTTAATCGAAGGCCAGATCGCCGCCGGGACGCTGCCCGCCAAGTTCACGCTGGCCGCGGGTCAGCGCATGATCTTCAACGACCGCCTCGATGCGGCCGTGGCGGCGTTCTTCCTGATCTCGGTGGTCGTGATTCTCACCGCGTCGCTGAGCGAGTGGATCAAGGTGATCAGCGGCCGGAAGACGGCGGTGTCCAGCGAGACGCCGTACATCCGGACCCAGTTGGTCGGCGAAGGCTGATGCCGACGCGCACCGCACCGGCGCCGGTGCTCTGGTCCGCGGCGGTGCGCCGCCTTATTGCCACGGTGCACCGGATCATCGGTGCACCGGACTACGAGACCTATCTGGCCTTCATGCAGCGCAAGCATCCTGGCTGCACGCCGCTCGATGCCCGCGCCTTCGAGAAACAGCGGTTGGCCGACCGCTACAAGCAGCCGGGCTCGCGCTGCTGCTGATCAGGGCGCCGTGGCGCGCGGGCCGGGCACGACACACATCGTGACGGCCGCCGCCACGGCGAGCGCGGCACCCATCGTGAAGGCTGCCGGCGCGCGGTAGCTGTCCCAGACGGCACCGAACACGATGCTCGCCGGCAGCGCCGCGATACCGACCGTGCCCTGATACCAGCCATACGCCGCCCCCCGCCGCGCGGCCGGCACGAGATCGGCCACCAGCGCCTTCTCCGTGCCCTCCGTGAGCCCGAACACCACGCCGTACACGGCGAAGAGCAGCCAGGCATGCCACGGGGTGGTGGCCAGGGCAAACCCGGCGTAGACGGCCGCGTAGAGCAGCCAGCCAGCCACGATCAGCGGCCGACGCCCGATCCGGTCGGAGAGCGCGCCCCCCGGCGTGCTCGAGGCGCTCTTCACCAGATGCAGCAGCACCCAGAGCAGCGGGATGAGCGCCGTGGGCACGCCTAACTGCGAGGCGCGCAGCAGCAAAAAGGCGTCGGTGCTGTTCCCGAGGGTGAACAGCAGGATCGGCAGCAGCGTGAGCCAGAAGCGGCGTGGCAGCGGGTCGACCGCCGCCGGGATGACCGCGGACGGCCCGGTCGAGGCGACCGCCCCCGTCGGGACACCACGCGCCTCACGCACGAACACCACCGCGACGAGCACCGCGAGCGCGCCCGGGACGGCGGCCACCCAGAACAGCTGGCGGACCGGCATCCCGAGACCGTGCAGGCACGCCAAGGCAATCAGCGGCCCCACCACGGCACCGGCGTGGTCGGCCGCGCGATGGAAGCCAAAGGCGCGACCCCGGTGCTCCGCGGGCACCGACGCGGCCAGCAGCGCATCGCGCGGCGCACCGCGCATCCCCTTGCCCACGCGGTCCACGAGGCGGATCATGAGTACCTGCGACGCCGTCTGCGCCACCGCGATGAGCGGACGCACCAGCGAGGCGATCGTATAGCCGGCCACGATGAGCGGCTTGCGGCGCGACACACGGTCGGACCACCATCCGCTGGCCAGCTTCAGCACCGACGCCACCGCTTCGGCGCCCCCCTCGATGATCCCGACCATGCTCACCGACGCGCCCAACGTGCCCACCAGAAAGAGCGGGAGCAGCGGCGCGATGATTTCGCTGGAGGCGTCGGTGAGAAAACTCACCGCTGCCAACGCCAGCACGTTGCCCCCCGGCCGCCACCGCGGCGTGGTGGCGGCTGCGGCCCCGGCATGGTCGTGCGGCGTGGGCGTCATGCGATGATCACGGAAGGCGCGGAAGAAGAATGGCTGTCCCCACTGCTCGCGACGTGGCGCGGGCACCGTGCGTGGGTGCTGGACCGGCAGATCGCCATCACCCGCATCGCGGCCCCAACGGGGAACGAAAGCGCGCGGGCGCAGGCGCTGCAACTGGCGTGGGAGCAGGGCGGCCACACCGTGACGCGAGATGCCGTCGGGAATGTGATCACACGGATCACGCCGGCACCCTCGGGTCTCCCAGACGCCACGGACGTGCTCGCCCCGGTGGTGTGTCTGGCGCACCTCGACACCGTGTTCAGCGCCGACACGCCACTCGCGGTGCGCCACGACGGCCCGCGCCTGTACTGCCCGGGGATCGGCGACAACGGGCGCGGGCTGGCGGCGATGCTCGCGCTCGCCCACGTGTTGCACGAGCCCGCCGTGCGGACACGCCTGCGGCGACCGGTGGAGCTCGTGCTCACCGTTGGGGAGGAAGGTGCGGGCAACCTGCGCGGGGCACGGCAGTGGTGTGATGATGCGGCCGCGAGCGGTGTGCTCCCGGTCGCGGCTGTGGCGGTCGATGGCCCCGGCGATACCAGCATCGTGCACCACGCCGTCGGATCGACGCGGCTGCGCATCACCCTGTCCGGGGCTGGTGGACACAGCTGGGCCGACCACGCCACCCCCAATCCGGTGCATGCCGCCGGCGCCTGCATCGCGCGGATCGCGCAGCTGGCCGCGTCGGTGCGTCCGTCTGCCGTCGTGACCGTGACACGCATGCATGGCGGCGAACTCCTCACCGGGGTCCCGATGCACGCGTGGATCGACGTCGATATCCGCTCGCTGCACCCGGAGCGCCTGCAGTCCGTGCGCACGGCCATCGAGGGCCTCGCCGCCGACGAGGCGCGGCACGAATCACAGCGCGACCCGGCGCTCCCCCTGCACTGCACGATCACGTCACTGGGAGAGCGCCCCGCCGGACAGCTCGAGGCCCAGCATCCCTTGGTGCTGGCCGCCACCGCCGCGACCCATGCCGTGGGACGCGTGGCGCGCTCGGCTTCGGCCTCCACCGACGCCAACCTGCCCTTGTCGCGCGGGATCCCCGCCATCGCGATCGGGGCCGGCGGCACCGGACGCGCGGCCCACACTGCGGACGAGTGGTACGATGACACCGACGGCGACGTGGGACTGGAGCGGGTGCTGCGCCTGATCATTACGCTCGGCACCACGAGCGACTGGACCCGGCCGCCGGCTACGCGTCGGCGATAACCTCGAAGGCCGGCGCGCTGGGCTGGCTCGCGAAGAAGAGCGCCCGCTGCGACGCCGCGTAGTGCGTGCGGAGGTACTTCTCGCGCCAGCGGGCGGCGAAACCCTCCGCGGTGGCCACCGGCACCATCGCCCACACGCTCCCGCCGAAACCGGCACCGAAGGCACTCGTCGCGACCGCGCCCAGATCGCGGGCATAGCGCGCCAGATGCACCGTTTCGGCGATCTGATTTTCGAGCGCCCGCTCGGCCCCGAGCTGAGAACGGTCCACCATCGCGCCGAATGCGTCCACATCGCCGCGCGACAGGGCGTCCGCCGCACCGGGGACGATCACGAATGTCTCCTCGTGGAATTGCTCCAGACGTGCCAGCAGATGCGGGGCCGAAAACTCGTGATCCGCTGCCGCACGGGCCGCCGCCGCAAGCACCGGCGGCACGCCGTTGGCGATCTCCCGTGACGCCACCGCCGCGGCAGCCTCGAAGGCCTCGCGCAGCGTGCGGGCGGGCGGCACGGCCGCGTCGTGCGCTTGTGCCGTGGCGTGGGCGTTCCACGCCGCCACCAGTCGATGTGCGGTGCGCGCGGCGCGGTTGTAGCGCTCTTTGGCCGTGCCCGTCTTGGCGGCAATGATGCCACTCACACCGATCACGAAGGTGTGATCCGACGCCCACGGCACCGACCGTTCATACGTGACGGGAGCCCAGCGGAACATCTCAAGGCGGCCGGGCTCACTGCAGAGAATCGCGGTCTGATCCTGCGCGCCGCCCATCGTACCGACGCCGCGCTCACCGGCCAGCAGACCGAAGTCCGTTCCGTTTTCCAGCGCGCCGATGTACCCCGCGAGGGCCACCCGGTCGGGAATCGACGCCTGCCACGCGGGGAGCGACGCCAGATCGGAGAGCGCCGCGATCGAGAGCGTGAGCCCAACCGTGAGCGCGCTCGAACTGGAGACACCCGCAGCGGGCGGCAGATTGCTGGCCAGCGCGAGGTCGGCACCGCGCACCGCACCGCCGAAGTTGTGCACGAGGCGGCGCAGCACCGTGCGCGGATACACCGCCCAGTGATGCGCCCCGCGGGACGGCGCATCAGCATCGAGCACGATCGCCTCCCGACGGCGGGCGTCACGCAGCGTGAGGGTACGATCGTCGCGCGCGCGTGCCACCAGCACGATGCCCCGCTCCACCGTGCAGAGCAGCGAGCGCCCACCGGCGTAATCCACGTGCTTGCCCAGCACCTCGATGCGACCGGGAAGCACCCAGCCCCGACGCCGGTCTGCGGGGACACCGGCGTCGTCCAGTGTCCGGTGCGCATCACGCAGCAACGCGTGAAAGGCGTCGGCCACCGGTGTCGGGTATCCCACGTCGTGCAGCGAACGCCGCACGAACAGCTCCGCGAGTGACGGGACAGCCGCGTCGCTCACGGCTGCGGATCCACCGCGGCCAGTCGCTGGGTCACCGTCGCCACATCCGAGCGACGCGACAGATCGAGCACCGGAGCGCGGAGCCGAATGGCGTGGACCGCCTGCCCCTCGCGCAACGCCAGCGCCACAGCCTCGGGGAGTTCGAATTCACCACGCACGGACTTCGACACACGTCGGCACGCATCGACCAGTGCGGGCGTGACCGCCCAGAGGTTCATGCCGACCCACCGTGCCGCGGGGCTCTCCAGATCGATAGCGTCACCGGGCTTCTCGATGATGCCATGCAGCATCCCGTCCGCACCGACGTCAAGCACCGCAAAGGCGCGCACCCGCTCCGCATCGATGTTGCCCTCGTGCACGAGCGCATCCCGATCGAACGCCACCGTGCCGGCCGCATCGAGCGCCGCGAGCGCGCGCAATGCCTCTACCGGGTAGTAGTTGTCGGCGTTGAGCACGAGGAATGGCACGTCGCCCGCCGTTGCCGCCACGGCGTCAGCGGCCACCACCACCGCGTTCGCCGTGCCGAGGGGCTCGGGCTGCACGGCGAAGTGCAGGTGCACACGACGGGGCGTAGCGACCTCGGTGAAGTAGTGACGCACCGCCTCATGCCCGGGCCCGATCACGAGCACCACGTGGGTGATGCCCGCGTCGGCGAGTGCCGACAGCACATAGTCGAGAAACGGACGCCGGATGGGCATCATCCCCTTCAGCCCCGACTCCGCCGCCGCCACCTGCGAAGGATCCAGCGGCACCGCCTCGTCGTTGCGACGCATGCGGGTGCCCTGGCCCCCGGCCATGATGGCGGCCGTGCGAATCATTTCGTGGCGGGTCCCTGCGGCGCCGTGGACGTCTGCCACGCGCCACGGGTGAAGTCGGGAAACTTCACCGGCGCGCTGCCCTTCTTGATCGACTGCTCGCACAGCGCATACGGCACGCTCCACGCCGCGGCGTCGTACACGTCGAAATCAGGGGCGAGTCCTTCCCGCATGCATTGCACCAGACGGTACGCCATGATGAAGTCCATACCGCCGTGGCCGCCGTTCTTGCGCGCCATGTCGCCCACCGCCGTCCACAGCGGATGCTCGTACTTCCCCTTGAACTCCGCCAGCGGCGTCCACTTCTCGCCACCGGCGGCCCCGTCGATGTACAGCCGCGCCGGGTAGTCGTTGAAGATGGCCTTCGAGCCCTGCAGGTTGTTCAAACGGGAATACGGCCGCGGGTTCACGACGTCGTGCTGCAGGAGAATCGTGCGCCCCTTGGCGGTCTTGATCAGCGACGTATTCATATCGCCCGCCTTGTAGCGTTCGGTCCACTTGGGGCTGTCCTTCGCCTCCTTCTGCTCGCGCCACTCGGTGAGGCCGGCTTCCGGCGAGGACATCGACACGACGTACTCGAATTTGTCGCCACGGTGAATGCCGAGGTACTGCGCCACCGGCCCGAGGCCATGGGTGGGATAGAAGTTCGTGTCGCGCTCCGTGTGCGGGAATCGACGCCACAGTCCTTCGTCCTTGTTCTCGAAGAGGATCGCGCGGAGATCGTGGAGATACGCCGCCTCGGCGTGCAGGAGGGTGCCGAACACCCCTTCCCGCACCATCCGCAGCACGGTGAGTTCGCTGTTCCCGTAGCAGCAGTTCTCCATGAGCAGGCAGTGCCGCTTCATCTTTTCCGACGTATCCACCAGCTCCCAGCACTGATCGACCGTGAGGGCGATCGGCACTTCGCTGCCGGCGTGCTTCCCGGCTTTCATGGCCGCCAGGACCACGGGCGTGTGCCATGGCCACGGCGTGGCGGTGTACACGAAGTCGATGTCGTCGCGCAGTACCAGCTTTTCAAAATCCCGCTCGCCGTCGGTGTAGAGCGCCGGCGCCTTGCGCCCCGCCTTCACCACCATCGCGGCGGCACGCTGCGCCTTGTCCGGCACGACATCCGCCAACGCGGTGATCTCGACGCCTTCAATGGCCAGCAATTCACCCAGCACTGACCGTCCCCGCAGTCCGGTCCCCACGATCGCGATCCGCACGGTGGGATGCTTCTCGAACGGCACGCCCATCATGCTGCCGTTACCGGCCAGTCGGGGCGGCGTGAGGTCCACGCGCCAGTCGTCGGTGCTCGCCAGCAACCGGGCCGGGGATCCGGTCACCGCCGCCGCAGCGACGGCCGCCGCAGCACCCGTGAGGAGATCGCGGCGCGAGACGCCATGCGGGAGTCCGTTCGTTCCGTCGCTCATGTGTTCACCCGGATTTCAGAGTCGTCGCCGATGCTCATGCTGCCGTGGACCCCGTGCACCACCACCCGATCGCCCAGAAAGGCATTGTGCAACGCCGCATGTTCAATGGTGGCCCGTTCCCCGATCACCGCGTTCGCAATCGTCGAATGACGCACCGTGCTGCCAGCACCCAGCGAGACGTTGGGGCCCAGCGTCGCGTGCTCGATCGTGCAGCCGTCCTCGATGTACACCGGGTCGATGAGCGTGACGCCGTCGCCGACGGCATCCGGTCGACGGGCGCGTCCCTTCTCGAGCATCGTGCGGTTGGTGTCGAGGAGCGTTTCCAGCTGCCCGGCGTCGTACCACCCCGCCACGTCGACCACGCGGATCTTCGCGCCGTGGTCGATCATGTACTGAAACGCATCGGTAAGGTACCACTCGCCCTTATGCGGCGACGTGGTGAGCACATGGCGGATCCCTTCGAACAACAGCTTCCAGTTCCTGATGTAATACAGGCCGATGTTGGCGCGCTTGGAAATCGGCGTGGTGGGCTTCTCCACGATCTTCGTCATGTGACCGTGTTCGTCGGTGACGACGACGCCGAAGCGCTGGTAGTCCTCGACTTCCTTGGTCCAGATGATGCCGTCGTCGTCGCTGTCCTTGGTGATGCTCAGATCCGCGTCGAAAATCGTGTCGACGAAAATGATCAGCACCGGCTGGTCCACGTACGCTTCCGCCAATGCGACCGCACCGGCCGTGCCGTCCTGCACGGCCTGCTCGATGAAGACACTGGGGATCTCGTACGTGGCGCGCGCGTAGGCCTCAACCTTGTCCTTGAGGTGCCCCGTGATGTACACCACCTGCTCGACATTGCCGAGTTGCTGCACGTCGTCCATGACGTAGCCCATGACGGGACGGCCGGCGACTTTGAGCATCGGCTTGGGCGTGACGTGCGTGTGCGGGCGCAGACGGGTGCCTTTGCCGGCCAGCGGGATAATGACCTTCATTGCGTGCGGTGTCCCGAATCGAGAGAGTGGGGTCGGGCGACGGTGAATCGATAGTCCCAAGATGCAGAACGGCGCCGCCCTCGGGGAGGGGCGGCGCCGCAGAAAGTGCGTCGGGAGACGGGAGCCGATCAGGGGGCGCTGGTGCCTTCGCGCCCGTAGCGATCCTTGATCCGGACCACATCATCGAGTTCGGGGGTGCTGGCCTCCAGCACGTCGCAGTCGGTGATGGCTTCCATGTAGTGGACGGTCCCCGGAGTGATCCGGAAGGACTGCCCCGCGGTGAGACGCTGGTCACGCAGCTCGGTGTCCCCAGGAAGCTGCACCCAGTAGTTCATCTCGCCCTGCAGCAGAAAGACCGTTTCGTCTTTCCGCTCATGGTACTGCACCGACAGCGCCTGTCCTGCGGTGATATGCAGGATTTTGCCCACGTAGCGATCGGTGTGCGCCCAGATCGTTTCGTGTCCCCAAGGTTTTGGCACGTGCCGGACGTCTACCCGACCGCTCATTGCAAGGCTCCCGATTGGCAGAGTGCCCGCGCCCGAATCAGGCGCGGGAGGTTCCCATCCGACGGCGCAGCAGCGCCAACTTGCGGCGCACCGAACCATCCATGACGGTGTCGCCAATGCGCACGACCACGCCGCCAATGATGCTGGGATCCACGGCGAGATGCGGCACCACGGTCTTGCCCACGATGGCCGAGAGCCGCGCGGCAATCGCGTCGCGCTCGTCGTCCGCCGTTTCACGTGCCACGGTCACGCGCGCATGCACGATACCCGCCGAGGCGTCGAGCAGCGTGTCGTACTCGTTGGCAACCGTCGGGAGGAGCATCTGCCGGCGGTTCTTGACCAGCTGCTGCAGAAACCGGAGGAACAGACGCGGCACGCGATCGCCGAGCGCCTTCGTCAGCACCGCCGACTTCTGGTCTGCGGCGATGCGCGGGGACTCGAGGAAGCGATAAAGCGTGAGGTCGGTTTCGATCGCGTTGGCGACCTGCCGCAACATCGCGCCCCACCCCGTCGGATCCTCAGCTTTCCGCGCGAGGGTCAGCAACGCCTCGGCGTAGTTGCGGGCAACCGATTCACCCTGCACGCCGGCCGGCATTATCGCGTCCCCTTGGCGCCGTCGAGCGAAGCGAGGAAGCTCTCCACGATCGTGCGGTTGCCCGCCGAATCGAGATTCTGTTCGATCACCCGCGACGCACCGGCGATCGCGAGATCAATCGCTTCGGTCCGCAACGCGGCGATCGCGGCCGCCTTCTCGCCTTCGATGGCGCGACGGGCCTGTTCGATCATCTCTTCCTGCTGCGCCTTGGTCTGCGCGAGCAGGTCGGTGCGCATCTTCTCGGCCGTCGCGCGGCTGTCCGCGATGATCTGCTGCGCCTGGGTGCGGGCGGATTCAAGATGCGCCTTCTGTTCGGCCAGCATCGACTCGGCCGCCGCGCGATCGCGCTTGGCGCCTTCGATGGCGTCTTCGAGTGCCTTTTCACGCGCCTCGACGGCGGCGAACAGCGGCTTGAAGGCGAACTTGGAGAGGACGGCGAGGAGCAGGACGAAGATGACCAACGTCCAGGCCATCACGCCGACATTCGGGTCGAGCAGATTCGGCGGGCCGCCTTCGGCGGCGTCCGACGCAAAGGCCGGAGCCGCGGTGACGGCAAGCAGGGTAGCGAGCGCGCCGATACGGCGAGCGGAAAGAGCGAGCATGGAGAGGTCCACGAGAAGAAGAGAGTGCGGCGGGGCGCCCGGATGGACGCCCCACACGCGAACACGTTAGAACGTGATCTTGCCCTGGATCTGGAAGCCGATCACGACGCCGAACAGCGCGGCGCCTTCGATGAGCGCGGCCAGGATGAGCGCGGCGGTCTGGATGCGACCCGCGGCTTCCGGCTGACGCGCCATGCCTTCCACCGCCGAACCACCGATGCGGCCGATGCCCATGCCGGCGCCGATCACGGCACCACCGGCAGCGATGCCGGCGCCGATCATGGCGAGGCCCTTCGGATCCTGAACAACCGGCGCAGCGGCCTGGAGGAGACCCATGATTTCCATCGTCATACTCCGAGAAAAGTCGTTGAGAAAAGCACTCCCTGAAGCGGTAGCAGCTACCGCCCTACCCGTCAGCGGGCCGAGGCCCAACGGGAATCACCGATCGCTCGATCGGCTACAGCTCTCGCGGGCGGTGGGAGGTTCCGCCCGGAGAGTGAAAAACCCTAGTGGTGCGCTTCGCGGATCTGGCCGATGAACACGCAGGCCAGCAGCGTGAAGATGAACGCCTGCAGGAAGCTCACGAACAGTTCGAGCATGCTGATGGCGGTGGCCATGAGGACCGGCACGCCGGCCAGCGCCCACGACTGGAAGGCGAAGATGAGGCCGATGAGCGCGAGGAGCACGATGTGTCCGGCGGTCATGTTCGCGAACAGACGGATCGTGAGCGCGAACGGCTTCGAGATCTTCCCCACCATTTCGACCGGCGACATGACGAAGAACATCACGACGCGCATGACGATGGGCAGGTCCTTGTTCCAGTAAAAAATGGTGCTGAGGTAGCCGAGGCCGTTGGCACGGATACCGGCCACTTCCACGACAATCGCCGTGATGATCGCCAGCGTGGCCGTCACCGCGATGTTGCCGGTGGCCGTGGCGCCGTACGGGATCATCCCGAACAGGTTGCAGACGAGGATGAAGAAGAAGAGCGTGAGGGCAAACGGCACGAACGCCTCGCCGTGATGGCCGACGTTCGGCAGCACGACTTCGTTGCGCAGATACAGCGCCAGCGCTTCCATGGCACCGGCGAAGCCCTTGGTGCGTCCTTCGGTTTCATGCTGCTTGCGCGAGGTCGAGGCGGCGCTGATCAGCACCACGGCCACGAGGATCGCCGACGCCAGCATGAACACCACATGCTTGGTGGGCGAGAGATCGACTTCCATACTGCCGATGTGCACCGGGGCAAAGCGCGGAAGCTCGATTTCCTTGGCGAGGTGGCTGTTGGGCCACGGGATTTCGAGGTGCGAGCCGTCGGTGATGTGCGGCGTGATGAAATCGACCGGTCCCGCCGCCGGTGTGGCCGGGGCGTGTTCGGCGGGTTCCTGCGCGCTCAGCGCCACGGGGGCGAGCGCGAGGAGCATGGCACAGGACAGCGAGCGGAGCATCGACTGCATCCGAATGAGGTCTTAGGGAGCGTTCAGAAAGATCGGCTCGACGACCGTCGAGACGAAGTAGAAAACGACCAGCGACATCAGCGCGGGGGTTTCCGGCAGTCCCAGCGCCTTCGCGCCGAGGAGTGCCCAGAATGCCACCGTGGCAAAGCGTAGCATCACGCCGAGCCCCCAGCCGGCCATCACCTGCGATCGCGCGACCAGCCGCGCGACGGCGAAGGTGAACGTCTGCACGATGACCGCGAGCCACGCACTGGCACGCACCGCATCGGCGGACGCCGGATCGGTCCAGACAAACCGCTGCATGACGAATGCAGCGATGACCACAATGGTGCCCTGCGCGGCGGTGAAGCCCAGCAGGGGACGGAACAGTCCAGCGGATGCGGCGCGATCCGTCGTCATGGCTTGGGCAACGTGTCGGTCCGGTCCGTGGGGTGCGGGCGTCTCGGCGCCATGAGGTGCCGATAGCTCACGTAGAACGCCCCACCCCCGCCGCCGAAGAGGCCGACGAGCAGACAGAGAGGCGCGGTGTCCCACCGGCGGTCGAGCCAATTGCCGGCATAGACGAACAACAGGATGGCGGCGAAGAACTGCATGCCGAGCCCGGCGAGCGCCCAAGGTGACTGCTCCCCGGGCGGCGTCGAGCCGGGTGTCGGAAACCGCGGTTCTTCAGCCATTCGGCGGTCAAGCTAGACGCTTGTGAAATTTTTCGCAAGCTCGTCGCGCGCCACGAACCGAACAGATCCCGTTACCCGAAGGGAGGCCGCATGACCCACGTGCCAGAGGCTGGAAAGCTGAAGTGGCATCGTGACTTACCGTACCAATTAATGCTTGACAGCCTCGAGCATCGTTGATAACGTGGCGGTGTACCGAAATGTGACCGTGCGCCGTTCAACCGTATGTCGGCTCAGCGTATCGCTGCCGATTGTGGCGTTCCGACATTCCGCCCCGTACCGCCGATGCTTTCGCGCATCATTTTCCCGTTAGTGGTTGCCGCCGTGCTCATGTTTGCGTGTGGACCACGCACGCCGAGCCCGGTGGCCAGCGCACGTCCGACGTCTGGGGCCGAACGCGGAGTGACGTCGCACGTCATGGTGGATACGGCGCAGGGCGTGGTCCGGTTTGCGATCGAGGTCGCGAACGACTCGCGCAAGCGGGTGGAGCTCAGCTTCCCCGACGGGCGGACGCACGATTTCGTCGTGCTTGATGCGGGCGGGCGGGAGGTGTGGCGCTGGAGTGCGGGGCGTCTGTTCACGCAGGCCATGCAGAACCGCCTGCTCGACGCGCACGACTCCGTGGTCTACGACGAGCGGTGGACACCGCCGGCGCCGGGTCGTTACACGCTGGTGGCGCAGCTGCGCAGCGAGAACTACCCCGTGCAGCAGCGCGTGGATTTCGCGCTGCGCTAGCGGCGTCCGGCGCGTTACATTTTGCGGCACGGCAACGGACGCCCGAGGGCGTCCGTATGTCTTTTCGGGCGTGTCCATTTCGCATTTCACACCGGTCTCGTGACTACTCCAGCTGTCGAGAACGACCTTGCCTTGCTCGACCGTCTCGCGGAAGCGCGACGGGAACTCGCCGCGCAGATCGGAAAGCGCATCGTCGGTCAGACGCAGGTCGTGGACGATCTCGTCACGGCGCTCCTGGCCGGCGGCCACATCGTACTGGTCGGCGTCCCGGGGCTGGCGAAGACGCTCCTGGTGCAGACCGTCGCGCAGGCGCTGGACCTGACGTTTTCGCGGGTGCAATTCACGCCCGACCTGATGCCGAGCGACATCACCGGCACGGAGTTGATGGAAGAGGAACCGGGGACGGGGAAACGCGCCTTTCGTTTTGCCGAAGGACCGGTGTTTGCGAACATGGTGCTGGCCGACGAAATCAACCGGGCGCCCCCGAAGACGCAGGCCGCGCTGCTGCAGGCGATGCAGGAGCGCACCGTCACGGTGGCTGGACGCACGTACGAATTGCCGAAACCGTTCTTCGTACTCGCCACGCAAAATCCGATCGAACAGGAAGGCACGTATCCGTTGCCGGAAGCGCAGCTGGACCGCTTCATGTTCGAACTCACCGTGGGGTACCCCACGCGGGAGGAAGAGGAGCAGATCGTGATGTCGACCACGGGGGCGTCTCAGGGGGAGGTGCGGCCGGTGGTGGGCGGCGAGGAATTACTGCGCCTGCAGCGTCTCGTGCGTCGGTTGCCGGCGCCGCCGAGTCTCGTGCAATACGCGGTACAGCTGGCGCGCAGCACGCGTCCCGACGATCCGTGTGCGACCGCGCGGGTGAAGAAGTACGTGAGCTGGGGCGCCGGACCGCGCGCGTCGCAGTACCTCGTGCTGGGCGCGAAGGCGCGGGCGGCGATGGATGGCCGTGCGATGCCCGATCTCGATGACGTGCGCAGCGTGGCGAAGTCGGTGTTACGTCACCGTCTGGTGGTGAACTTCCAGGCGGAAGCCGACGGCATCGCGACCGAATCGCTGATCGAGTTTCCGTAGCACGC
>JARIEX010000082.1 GCA_031127095.1 Gemmatimonadota bacterium | reverse complement strand
ACCGTGTGGGTGTCGAAGTGAACACGGCCTCGGCCGCGCTGTTGGGGTACGTCGCCGGCATCGGCCCGGGACTCGCGCAGGCGATCGTGACGTTGCGCGACCAGCGGGGCCGTCTCACGTCGCGCGCCGACCTCAAGGATGTGCCGCGGCTTGGTGCCAAGGCCTTTGAACAGGCGGCGGGCTTCCTGCGGGTGCGGGGCGGCGGGCATCCGTTGGATTCCAGCGCGGTGCACCCAGAGCGCTATGCGCTGGTGGAGCGGATGGCCAAGGATCTGAAGGCCGATGTGAGCTCGCTGGTCGGCAACGAGACGCTGGTGGACTCGATCGAGCTCACCAAGTACGTGAGCGACGATGTCGGGATGCCCACGCTGCGGGACATCGTGGCCGAGCTCAAGAAGCCCGGCCGTGATCCCCGTGCGGCCTTCGAGCCCCCTGCATTCCGCGAGGATATCCAGAAGCCGTCAGATCTGCTCCCCGGCATGGTCCTGGAGGGTGTGGTCACGAACATCGTGGCGTTCGGCGCTTTCGTGGATATCGGTGTGCACCAGGATGGACTCGTCCACGTGAGTCAGCTGGCCGATCGGTATATCAAGGATCCGAACGATGCGGTGAAGGTGGGTCAGAAGGTGAAGGTCACCGTGCAGTCCATCGATCTCGTCCGTGGGCGTATCGCGCTCAGCATGCGGTCCGACGGTGGGACGGGGGTACGGCCGCAGGGTGGCGATCGTGCGGCTCAGGCGGAGGGTGGGACGCGGCGCGATGTGACGTCCAATACCCGCGGTCCGGCACGCCCGGCACCCACTGGCAAGCCGGCCCCCAAGCCTTTCGTGCCGACCAAGGGTGCCGTTGCCCCTAACGGGATTCGATTTAAGTAGCAGCCGTTGGACAGGTCATGGTTAGACTACGTATGCCATGATTCCTGTCTTGCTGGAGCAGTGTTTTCCGCCCGATGTGCGCGAGCTCGGGGCGTCGTATACCGATCCCTTCGTGTTCACCCTCGAGCACGTCGATGTCGCTGCGGCGACCGCCTCCGTGCGGGGCACCCGGACGTACGGGGTGTTTCTGCGCGCGCGCGCGGGGCGCCTCCACCTCGGCTGTACCTGCCCGCACGGGCAGGAGTATGGCGCCTGCAAGCATCTGTGGGCGTTGCTGCGGGTGCTGGATGCGCAGGACACGCTGGCGCCGCTGATGCAGACCGCTGCCTCGTCTAGCGGGGAGCCGCAGGTGGCCTTTGAACGCCATCCGCTGGCGGTGATGAAGCCCCAGGCGCGCGTCATCGAGCCGAAGGCTGGCCCCGTGCCCGAGTGGCAGAGCGCGCTGCGCGATACCGGCGGCCGCCAGCGCTCCGCCATCGCGGAGACGCGTGGCACCAACGCCGTCACGTCGGTGCTGGCGGACCGGCGGATCGTGTATCTGGTGCACCTCACCGAGAAGGCGCAACAGCGCGGTGTGCGCGTGGAGATCGCGACCCAGCGCCGTGATCGCGATAGTGTGTGGGAGGCCCCGCAGCTCTTTCAGCACACTCTCGACGCATGGTGCAACGCCCCCGACCCGGTGGACCGGCAACTCGCCGAGATGCTGCTGGGGAGTTCCGATCCGCAGGGCATCGGGACCATGCCGGCGGGCGGATTCATCGTGCGCCCGCGGGCCTATCGCACCACGCTGCGCATGATTTGCGAAACGGGTCGTGCGCGTCTGCGCAGCAATCGTCCGTCCCTTGATTCGCGCACGATCGCATGGGACGATGGCTCGCCGTGGCAGGTGGCCATGCGGCTCGAGCGTCCCGCGCCCGAACAGTACCAGTTGGCTGGCGAACTGCTGCGCGGAGACACGACGCGCCTGTTGAGCGAGGCACACTGGGTGCATGAATCCGGGCTGGTGCTCTTTGGCGAGACGCTCGCGCGCCTCGACAGCGATCAGGTGTGGCCGCTCGTGCAAAAATTGTGGACAGCCGGCGAGTTCGAATTGGGTGATGATCCGTCGGCGTTTCTGGCTGAGTATCACGCGCTGCCGAACATGCCGCGCTTGTCGTTGCCGGCCGGTGAGATGCATCTCGAGAGCGACGCGGCGCCGGTGCCGATGGTGCGCGTGACGGGCGGCGGCGAGTCGTGGCGTACGGCGCCGTCGTGGCTCACGTTGCGGTTCCGGTATGGCACCGCCGTCGTGGACGCGGCATCCGCGGCGTCCACCTGTTTCGACAAGAAGACCCGCACGCTGTACCGTCGTCGCGCCGCCGCCGAGCGTAATGCGATGACGCGGCTGCGGGCACTCGGCGCGCAGGAGATATACTCCTATGCCGAGAGCCGCATGTCGCTCGTGGTGCAGCCGCACACGCTGCCGCGGCTCATCTCGACGCTGGTGCGCGAGGGATGGCTGATCGAGTCCGACGGCGCGACGTTCGTGGCCCCGAGCCCCTTGCAGGTGCGCGTGAGCTCGGGAATCGACTGGTTCGATCTCACCGGGACCGTGCGCTATGGCGACCACGAGATCTCGCTCCCGCAGCTGCTCACCGCGATGGATGAGGGCATCGAGCTGATCGAGCTTGGCGACGGGGTCGTGGGATTTCTCCCTGAGGAATCACTCGCCGAGTTGCGTGCATTGCTCGCCATCGGCACGCGGCGGGGGGCCGGGATCCGGTTCCGCTCGTCGCAGCTCGCGTTGCTCGATGTGCTGCTGGCGGCGCTGCCGGATGTCGATGTCGACGAGACGCTGGCGGCCGGCCGCGCGGAGCTGAAGAAGTTTCAGGGCATCAACGTCATCCCGGTGCCGCGCGGGTTCGTGGGCACGTTACGCGGATATCAGGAGGAAGGACTGTCGTGGTTCGGCTTCCTGCGTCGCTTTGCGCTTGGTGGCTGTCTGGCCGACGACATGGGCCTGGGCAAGACGATTCAAGTGCTCGCCATGCTCGAAGCACGACGGGAAGAAGGTGCCGCGATGTCGTTGCTGGTGGTGCCGCGTTCGCTCGTGTTCAACTGGGTCCGCGAGGCGGCGCGATTCACGCCGCAGCTCAAGGTGCATGATCTCAGCCACGCCGAACGCTCGATCGAGGATCTCGATACCGTCGACGCGCATCTGGCAGTCACCACGTACGGTACCCTGCGTCGCGATATCGCGCGCCTCGGTGGGCGTCGCTTCGACTATGTGATTCTCGACGAAGCGCAGGCGATCAAGAACGCCGGTACCGCCACGGCGAAGGCGTGTCGCTTGCTGCAGGCCGATCATCGGCTCGCGCTAAGCGGCACGCCGATCGAAAACCGCATCGAGGAGCTCTGGAGTCTGTTCGAGTTCCTCAACCCGGGGATGCTTGGTGCCGCCACCACGTTCAGTGCCGCGACGCGTACCTTGGCGGCGATGCGCCCGGGCGTACCGGGTGGCGGTGGCGTGTCGGCGCAGGAACTGCTGTCGCGCGCCCTGCGCCCGGTGGTGTTGCGCCGGACCAAGGCGATGGTGGCGAAAGAATTGCCGGCGCGGATCGAGCAGACCATCGAAGTCGAGCTGGAGCCCGGGCAACGTGCGTTCTATGAGCAGCTGCGCAGTGAGTACGCCAGCAGTTTGCTCGATCGTGTGGAACGCGACGGGATCGGCAAGGCACGCATGCACATTCTCGAGGCCTTGCTGCGGCTGCGTCAGGCGGCCTGCCATCCGGCGCTGGTCGATCCCGCCAAGGCGTCGCTGCCGTCAGCGAAGCTCGACGCCGTCGTGCCGGCGCTGCAGGAGATCGCCGCCGAGGGCAACAAAGTGCTCGTGTTCTCGCAGTTCACGAGTTTCCTGGCGCTGCTGCGGGCGCGGCTCGATGCGCTCGGGGTGCCGTACGAATATCTCGACGGGCGCACGCGCGACCGGCAGGCGCGCGTGGACCGTTTCCAGTCGGCCGAGGGTCCGCCGTTGTTTCTGATCAGCCTCAAGGCCGGTGGACACGGGCTGAATCTCACGGCGGCCGAGTATGTGTACCTGCTCGACCCGTGGTGGAATCCGGCGGTGGAAGCGCAGGCGATCGATCGCGCGCACCGTATCGGACAGACCAGTCAGGTGATCGCGACACGCGTCGTGGCGCGGGATACGATCGAGTCCAAGATCCTCGAGCTGCAGGCCAGCAAGCGGGCGCTGGCCGATGCCATTCTCAGCGAAGATCAAGGTGGACTGGCCGGGGTTGGTAAAGCGGAGCTGCAGCTACTGTTAGGGTAAGCGCGGCGTGGGCCGGTTTAGCGCGTCGATCCCGCCGCCGCCTTCTCCACGCGCTCCATCACGCGCAGCAGATTGCCGCCCCAGATCTTCTCGATCTCACTCTTCGAGTAGCCGCGGCGCACGAGTTCTGCCGTGACGTTCAAGGACTCCGACGCACTGCGCCAGCCGTCCACGCCGCCGCCGCCGTCGAAGTCGGAGCTGATTCCCACGTGGTCGATGCCGATCAGCTTCACCACGTAGTCAATGTGATTTACGAAGTCGGCCACGTTCGCCGGTGGATCCGACGGATAGCGGCGCGCCGTGATGTCTTCCTGCTTCGCGAGATACGCGTTGCGCTTCTCGTCAGCGAGCGCTTGAATCTGCGACTGCTGCTCGCGGCGATCGGTGGCCGTGATGCCGAACTCGCTGCGCAGTTCGGTCATCGCGGCGGCGCGCGCCTGTTCGCGCGGTACGTCGCGCGTGGGATCGCACTTCACATAGCTGTTGAACGCCACGAGCTGGATCACGCCGCCGTTCTTCTTCAGCGCCTGCAGTTGCTCGTCGTCCATGTTGCGGCTGTGATTGCAGATCGCGCGCACACCGGAATGCGAGGCGATGATCGGTGCCTTCGAGAGCGCGATCGTTTGCAGCATCGACTGCTTGGACGGATGCGACACGTCGATCATCATGCCCAGCCGGTTCATCTCGGCGATCACCTGCCGGCCCAACGCACTGAGACCGTTGTGCAGCCACACGCCGTCCCGCTCACCCGTGTTCGAGTCGGAGAGCTGGCTGTGGCCGTTGTGCGCCAGTGACATGTAGCGTCCGCCGCGCTCGAAGAAGCGCTGGACATTCGTGAGGTCGGCACCGATCGGGAAGCCGTTTTCGACGCCGATGAAGATCACGCGCTTGCCGGCGGCGTGAATGCGGCGCGCGTCGGCGGCCGTGTAGGCGATCTCGGCGCGTGACGGCGCGAGCTGTTCGGTGAGGCGATGGATCGCGTCGAATTTCTCGAGGGCCTGCGCGTTGGCGCCCGCGAATCCTTCGGCGTCGAGTTTCGGTGACTGTCCCACATAGACCACGAGGAAGGCGCCACCCAGCCCGCCTTCCTCCATCTTGGTAAGGTCGACCTGTGTCCGCGGCAGTTTCTGCGTGTAGTTCGGGCCCGCCGCCGTGAAGTTGTTCGGTGCGATGTCGACGTGCGTATCGATGGAGAGCACCGCCGCGTGGACCGCCTTGGCGCTCGCCATCACGGCGGCTTCATCGGTGATAGGCGTGCGCGGCTGGGCGTGCAACAGCGCCGGGACCGACACGAGCGCGAGGGTGGCGGCGCGCAGGGTGTGCGACAAGAGCATGGGAGGGCGGAGCTGAGGGGGCCGCGATCACGCGGGAGGTGGAGCGTCAGGGATCGCTGTGGAGATTACGCCGAGTGCCCGACGGGTGCTGGCGCACGCCGGCCGGTTACCGCCAGCACGACGAGGGTGAGCAGATACGGCACGGCCAGAAACAGCTGGTACGGAATACCGCTCCATCCCATGGCCTGAAACAGTGTCTGCAAGGAGGTGGCCGCGCCGAACAGCAGCGCCGCCGCGGCAACCCCGAGCGGGCGCCATCGCCCAAGTACCACGATGGCGATGGCGATAAAGCCGCGTCCGGCAGACATCTCTTCCGCGAAGGTACCGGCTTGGGCGAGCACCAGTGTGGCGCCGGCCACCCCGGCCATGGCGCCGGCAAAGAGCACCGCGATCGCTTGCACGCGGCGGGGGGACACGCCGGCCGCGATCGCCGCCTCGGGGTATTCCCCTGCCGCCCGCAAGGCGAGCCCGGCGTGCGTGCGGTGCATCCACCAC
Source organism: Gemmatimonadota bacterium (assembly GCA_031127095.1). GTDB lineage: Bacteria > Gemmatimonadota > Gemmatimonadetes > Gemmatimonadales > Gemmatimonadaceae > Gemmatimonas. The sequence goes on along the minus strand of JARIEX010000082.1, from coordinate 8,100 downwards.
GCCAGCAGGGGAGCGATCGCGTACAGGGCGTAGGTTACCAGCGGTTGCGCGAACAAGGCACGGCCGATGAGCGGCAGGTCGGACAGCCAGGGTACCGCGTAGATCTCGGCCGTCGGGGTGGTGAGTGCCACGCCCCCGGCGCCGTATACCGTGCGGTACAGCGTGCCGGTCAGGCCCAGCGCCAACAGCGTCATGGCTGTGCCGGTGATGATCTGGTCGGCGCGCAGTCCCACGGTGAACAGCGCGAACAGCGCCGCGACCACAAGCCCCGCCAGCGCGCCCGCGGCGAACCCGCCCGCCACACCCAACGCCCCGGCGCCGATCGCGCCGGCAGCGATGGTTGCGCCCAAGGCGCCGGCGATGATCGACCCTTCCAGGCCGATGTTGATCACGCCCGCTCGTTCGCTCACGGTCTCGCCAAGCGCGGCCCACGCCAGCGGGGTCGCGGTGCGCACAGTGGCCTCGAGCAATCCGGCCCCCACAGCCAGCGCGCCGACGCCGGTGGCCAGCGCGTCGCTCATGTGCCCGCCTCCACGCTCGCCGCCGCGGGAGTGCGCGACACGCGCCAGCGATCGGCCGCCACGACCAGCAGAATCAGGAGTGCCTCCACCACCGACACCACCACGCTCGGCACCCCGGCATCACGCTGCATCGCATTGGCGCCCGCCTCCAGCGCGCCGAACAACAGCGCGGTGCCCAGCACGCCCAGGGGGTGCAGCCGCGCCAGCAGCGCGACGGCGATCGCGGTGTAGCCGTATCCCGGGGAGAAGCTCTCATACAACGCAAAGGTGATCCCGGTGTATTCCACCGCGCCCGCCAGTCCGGCCAGCAGCCCGCTGAGCAGAAAAGCGCCGAACAGGGTGCGCGGGACGTCGATCATCCCCGCGCTGGCAGCAGCGGTCGGGCTCGCGCCGACCGCGCGGACTCGGAAGCCGACAGCGGTGTGGCGCAGCCACCACCAGATCGCAATCGCCGCCAGCAGCGCGATGATGACTCCCGCATGCAGTCGCGTGCCGTCGAGCAGCACCGGCAACTGCAGCGCCGGCGGCAGGGTGACCGACTGTGGATTGATACGGGTGGGTTCCTGCAGCGGTCCGCGGATCAGCCAGCCGGTGAGGTATTCGGCAATGAAGTTCAGCATGATAGTGCTGATCACTTCCAGCACACCAAAGCGCAGGCGCAGCGCGCCGGCTATCGCCGCCCACAGGCTGCCGGCTACGGCACCGCCAACCAGCATCGCGGGGATGGCGACGATGCTCGGCATCGTCGCGAGAGCGGCACCGAGCGCCGTCGCGGCGGCGGCGCCCACCAGCAGCTGTCCTTCCGCACCGATGTTGAGAATGCCGGCGCGGAACGCCACGGACACGGCCAGCCCGGCCAGGGCCAGCGGTACCATGCGCACCATCGTCGCCGATGTGATGGCATACCATGATCCGAAGGCACCGCGCACCAACGCGAGCAACGCCGGTGCCACGTCATGGCCGGTGGCGATGAGCAGCAACGCCAGCACCCCAAGGGCGACCCCCAGCAGCAGCATTACGCGCAGGACGGCGGACTGTACGGCCCGCGTGAGGGCGGCGGCGAGCATTGCCCGCGCGCCACTCATACCGGTGCTCCCTGCAGCATGGCACGTCCCACCGCATCGCGATCCCGCGCCACGGGGATCAGCGCGCCGTCGTGCATGGCGTACACCGTGTCCGCCAACTGCAGGACTTCGTCGAGATCGCTGCTGTACACGACCACCGCCGTTCCCGCATCACGTGCCGCACGCAGCGCCCGGTGAACGGCGGCGGTGGCCACGAAGTCGAGCCCGCGTGATGGATTCTCCACGACGAGCGCCTGCCGCGAGGCCTCGAGCTCGCGTCCAACGACGAGTTTCTGCTGGTTGCCGCCCGAGAGCGTCCGTGCGGGGGCGTCGGGCCCTGACGCGCGGACGTCGAAGTGCTGGAGCAGGGCGCCGGTGCGATGCCGGAAGGCGGGCCAGTCAATCAGGCCACGCCTCATGCCAGCGCCTTGCAACGCGGTATTTTCAAAGAGTGGCGCATCCAGGAGCAACGCATCCCGGTGCCGGTCTTCCGGTACGAATCCGACGTGCGCAGGGATCGACACGTGCCCGGCGGTCGGCGTCATTCGGCCGGCCAGCAGACGTAGCAGGTGATGCTGCCCTGCCCCTTCTACGGCGGCAATCCCGACGATCTCCCCGCCACGTACCTGCATCGAGGTCGCGCGCAGTCGCAGTACGCCGCCGGAGTCATGGACTGAGGCCTGATCGAGCTGCATGACGATGGCGCCGTACGCGCGGTGGTCGATGTCCGGTACGTCAGGCGTGGTGGCGCCGCCGTTCAGCATCGCCGCGGCGATCTCCGACTCGGTCGTGTTCGCGGCGGCGGTGGCCAGCACCGTGCGGCCGCGATGCAACACGGTGATGTCGTCGGCCACCGCCAGCGCATCACGGAGTTTGTGCGTGATCAATACCACGGCGTGGCCGGCATCGGCGTAGCCACGCATCCAGCGTAACAGCTCGGTTGCTTCCGACGGGGCCAGCACGGCGGTGGGCTCGTCGAGAATGAGCAGCTGCACATCGCGCGCGAGCGCTTTGACGATTTCGCATCGCTGTTGCGCACCCACCGGCAGATCCTCTACCCGTGCGTCAGGATCGAGCGAGAGTCCTGCCCGGGTTGCCACGTCGCGCACCCGGTCCGCCGCCCCGTGCGGATCAAACCGGCCACGACCGCCCAGCGCCACATTTTCGGCCACGGTCATCGACGGAACCAGCGAAAAATGCTGGTGCACCATGCCGATGCCCCGCGCGAGGGCGTCGCCAGGCGAGCGGAGCGTGGTGGGTACACCGCGCAGCAGCATCGTGCCGCTATCGGGACGGAGCAGTCCGAACACCACCCGCATCAGCGTGGTCTTCCCTGCCCCGTTTTCCCCGAGCAATGCATGCACGGTCCCGGTCCGCACATGTAGCGACGCGCGGTCCAGTGCGACGACACGGCCGAACGCCTGAGTGATGCGATCCAGCGAGAGCAATGGCGCTCCCGGGGTGCTCACGATCCGGTCGGCAGATGCAGGAAGGTCCACGGCAATCCGAAGCGCGATTCGAGCAACGCACCCAGCGCCTGCACACCAAGCGTTTCCGTGGCGTAGTGCCCGGCATACACGACGCAGAGATTGTGCTCGATCGCTTCGACGGTCGTGTGGTGCGGTCCCTCGCCTACGATCAGGGTGTCCACGCCTTTCTCCCGCGCTTCGCGAAGCGTCTCCGACGAGGCGCCACCACCGGTGCAGATCGCCCAGCGGCGTGTGCGTCGGCCAGCCGCCGGCACCGACGTGCGCACCGAGCCGCCGTAGCGCGCTACCAATCCCTGCACGCGGCGCACGAGGTCGTCGGTCGGTTCGTCGGCCGCACCGGTGACGCCGATGTCTACCGTCTTGAACCGCGCAAAGCCGCCGTCTGGCGTGAGCCCTACCGACTCGGCCAGCCGCACGTTGTTGCCGTGCACGGCGTGCAGATCCAGCGGCAGGTGCGACGCGTACACGGCCACGTTGTTCGCGAGGAGCGACCGGTACTTGTCGTAGGTCACGCCGACGATGGGTTGCGCCCCACCCCAGAACAGTCCGTGGTGCACGATGAGCAGGTCCGCGCCGGAGATCACGGCCTCCCCGATGGCGGCGTGCGATGCGTCAACGGCGACCGCCACGCGATGCACCTTACCGCCGTTGGCCACCTGCAGCCCGTTCACGGCGCCCGGGTAGTCGGGGATTTCAGCGGTGCGCAGTTCTCCGTCGAGCATGGCGACGATGTCGCCCAGGGCGACCGGTGGCAGCGATGTGCCGTTGCCGCTGGCGGCGGCGAGGATGCGGTCGCTCGATGGCGGCGTCATGCGGTGGTTACTTGGCTGCTGGCGGCGCGATTTTCGCGCTGTCCGATCCGCGCAGCAAATCGACAAGGCCGGTGAACGTCCCGGCTTTGAGTTGGGCGCCCACGGAATCACTCGCCGCGACTACCGCCGTTGGGATGCGATCACGCATGGTGGGATTCAGCACGAGCCGCACGACGTCGTCCTTGACGCCGAGGTCGATTACACGCCCCCGGAAGGTGCCGGCCTGCACTTCGCGGGCGATCTTGAGAAATGCTTTGGGCAAGTCGATGACCACGCTGGCGATGATGACATCGGGCGCCACGTTGTTCTGGTCGGCGTTGGTGCCGAAGGCCAGAATCTTCTTTTCGCGCGCGGCCTGAAACACGCCCAGTCCGGCGGCATCGGCGTTCTGAAAAATGATATCGGCTCCCTGCGCGATCTGGGCCAGTGCCTGTTCCTTGCCGGCGCTCACGTCTTCCCAGTTACCGATGTAGGACGTGAGCACGCTGACTTTCGGGTTGATCGATTTTGCCCCACGCTCGAAGGCGAGGAAGCTGGTCTTTACGGGCGGTAACTCGGTTCCGGCGATCAGCCCGATCTTGTTGGTTTTGGTCATCGCGCCGGCAATCATGCCCGCCTGATACGACCCTTCCTCGAACGGGAAGGCGAGGCCGGCGACGTTCGGCGCGGTCGCCCGTCCGGATGTGATCGCATAGCTGGTGTTCGGATAGCTCGGTGCCACGCGAAGGGCGGCTTCCTGATATTCGAAGCCGTTGCCGATCACGAGGTCATACCCCTGCGCCCCGTACTGTCGGAAGTTCTCCTCGAACTCCGCGGGCGTCTTGGTCTGGATGTGCGATGTTTCGGCGCCCAGTGAATCGCGGATGGCGAGCAGCCCTTCGTGGGCGATGCCGTTAAAGGACTTATCCGAGATGGGTCCCGGTGTGAGCAGCGCCACCCGGAGTGTCTTGACACCAGTGCTGTCCGCGGCGGTGCGGCTCTTGTCGCCGCCGCAGGCTGCGGTCCATGCGAGGGCCGATACAGCGGCGATGGTGGCGAGTATTCGGCTGCTGGTCATGGGGTCACGAATCGTAAATGTTGGCGGTTTAATGCTGGCGTCAATGTGGCGCTATTCTGATCGTCGACACTCACGGTGCTTAGTCGAGCGTGACGCCGATCATGTTGAGTACGCGTTCCAGATCATCGTTGGAAAAGAAGGCGATGCGCAGTTCGCCTTTGTCCTTCTCTGTGAGGTGAATGGACACGCCCGTCTGGAGTTTCCGGCGGAGGCGTTCTTCGATCTGTCGGACGGTGGCGGCCGATGCGCCGTGGGGCACGGCATCGCTTGTGCCGGCTTGCTTCTTTCCGGCGGCCGGTGGCTTGGTGCGTCCCGCCTGCACGCGCCGTTCGACCTCTCGCACCGAGAGACCACCGCTCACGATGTCGCGGGCCATGTCGACGATGGCACGTTCGGTGGCCAGCGGAAGGATGGCGCGGGCGTGGCCGGCGGTGAGCTGCTTGTCCTGCAGCATGCGTCGCACGGAGGCCGGGAGTTGGCGCAGTCGGAGGGCGTTGGCGACAGTCGATCGGTCCTTGCCCACGACGTCGGCGACTTCCTGGTTGGAGAGCTGGAACTCGTCAACGAGGCGCTGGTAGCCGTCGGCTTCTTCAATCGGATCGAGGTCGGCGCGTTGCAGGTTCTCGATCATGGCGAGGACGAGCAGCGTTTTATCGTCGACCGGTTTGACGAGCGCGGGGATCTCCGTCCATCCGAGGCGTGAGGCGGCTCGGAAGCGGCGCTCTCCCGCGATGAGCTCATAACCGGTGCCGTTCGGTGCGGGCCGAACGGTGATGGGTTGGAGCAGCCCGCTGACCCGGAGACTCGCCTCGAGATCGGCCAGATCCTCCGGCCGGAACTCCTGACGCGGCTGGTATGGATTGGCGCGGATCTGCGAGAGGCGAATCGTGCGCAGCGGGGACTCCTCGCGCGCGGGTTCGGTGCCATCACGCGTGGAGGCGGTGCCGGCTGCCTGCGCTGCGCTGCTGTCGGCGGCGGGGGCGCTCTTGCTCGCGTCTTTGCGCGCGAGCAGGGCGTCGAGGCCTCGGCCGAGTCGGCGCGGTGGTTCTGGCGTCATAAGTACTTGGGGGTATTACGGTTGCGTGCTATCTGCCGCACGTGCCGTGCGGTCGATTAATTCTCGTGCGACCGACATGTAGGCTTGTGCTCCAACGGATGCCACGTCGTACACGACGATCGGTTTTCCGAAGCTTGGCGCTTCGGCGAGCCGAATGTTTCTGGGCACGACCGTCTCGAACACTTTGTCGCCGAAGTGGGCGCGCGCATCGGCGGCGACCTGTCGGGAGAGGTTGAGCCTGGCGTCGTACATGGTGAGGAGGACGCTATCGACGTCGAGCGCCGGGTTGAGCGTGTCTTGGACGCGTTGGACGGTGCCGAGCAGCTGTGAGAGACCTTCCAGGGCGTAGTACTCGCACTGGAGGGGGATGAGAATGGCATCGGCGGCGGCGAGCATGTTCAGCGTGATCAGCCCGAGGGAGGGGGGGCAGTCGATCAGGATGAAGTCGTAGCGGTCGCGAATCGGGGCCAATGCATGACGCATCCGGACTCCGCGATCGTCTGCATCCACGAGTTCGACTTCCGCGCCGGCGAGGTCCGGGGTGGTCGGGAGGACGTCGAGGTGCCGGAACTGGACGCCGCGTATGAGGGCCTGATCGACGGATGCTTCGCCGAGGAGGACGTCATAGCAGTGCACGGTGAAATCGTCGCGGGAGATGCCACAACCGCTGGTGGCATTGCCTTGGGGGTCGGCGTCGATGAGCAGCGTGCGCTGTTCGGCAACGGCGAGGGATGCGGCGAGATTGACCGCGGTGGTGGTCTTACCGACTCCACCTTTTTGGTTGGCGATAGCGAGGATGCGTGCCAAGGGTCGTCTTCGAGGAGGGTGCGCGGGGAGCGGAAGTATAGGGGGCGGTTTCGTCTCGGACTATTGTGGGAGCAGACCAATGCGGGGGAAATGCGCTGATTCTGAGGAATGTTGGGCGGATCTTGGCGGGGGTGCCGGGTGATCGCCGAGTGAATGTGCCGCTGGTGGCGCCGCTGGTGGCGCGTTTCACGTGAAACGTGTGTGGAGCGATGGCCTGAGCCAGCAACGTGATCGGGTGTGGGCGCTCGCCGAGTGCGGGGATCACGCCGTTTCACGTGGAACAGTTTCCCAGATACCCTGTGTGTGGCCCTTTCGTGCGACAAAAAGCGGGAGCCCTGATGTGAGGACTCCCGCTCTGGTTCGTGCCGATTCCGCGGTGGCTACCGCGGTGGCTACCGTGGTCGCTACCGCGAGAAGCGCCAGCGCGTCGTGATGCTCACGGCGATGGTGCTCATTCCTTCGCTGACCGGCGTGGGGGTGGAGGCGTCCGCCATCTCCATCTTCGCCATTGCCATGACCATACGGGGCTCCTGACGCTCGAAGTCATTGATGGTCAGCTCAAGGAGTTCGACCACCTGCCCTCCTGCCGCTTTTGCGGCGACCTCCGCCTGACGGCGTGCCTGCTCCACGGCTTTGGTCAGTGCGAGTTCCTGCGCCTTCGTGCGGTCCTTGACCAGAAAGTCGAGTCCGGCCACACGATTGGCGCCGCTGGTGAGGCCGGCATCGATGATCGGTCCAGCCTGTTCGATCTTGTCGGTCTCGACCTGCACGATGTTGCTCACGCGGTATCCGTCGATCAGGGTGCGCTGTGTCTTCTCGTCGTACCGCTGAATCGGCATCACGCTGTAGTTGAGCGTCTGGATCTGCGCGGCAGGAATCCCGAGTGCGCGGACGGCGGTGAGAATCGCCGCCTGCTTTCGGTTGTTTTCCTGGGAGGCCAGCAGGGCGGTCTTGGCTTGCGTTTCGACACCGACCTGTACGCGCGCCCGATCGGGAGCGACCTGCACTTCACCCCGCGCGCTCACGATGATCTGTGGTATCGGTGGTGGCGTGGGCGTTTGTGCGGAAGCCGTGGCGGCGAAGGCCGTGGCACCGACCCCTGTGGCACCGAGTGCGGCAACGACAAAGGCGGCGGTGCCGGCGAATGAGCGCGTGGAATAGCGTGACACGGGTGCGATCATGTGAGCTCCGTGGAAACCGATGGATGAGGTCGAGGCGCGGGCAATGTATACCCCTGCCGCACCGTTTCGATCATCGGTCGTTGTTGTTTGGTGGCGAACCGTGTGTTTCGC
>JARIEX010000081.1 GCA_031127095.1 Gemmatimonadota bacterium | reverse complement strand
TTTGCCATCACGGGAAAGGAGTACGGGGACATCTGTGTGCGAGTGGTGGCGCGACGTCCAACGGTGGCGGACAGCATTGTTGAGCTGATCGATCTGACGCCGGGACGTCGCACCCAGTCTGTGTCGATGCGCTTTCCGTAGCCCGCTGCGGTGGCGCTCCACCCGGTACACGAGCGCGGCGACCACCACAGGTCGTCCATCGCGTGCCCCATTGACTGGTTGTCCGTGCCAATTGGAGAGTGCACAGTCGTGTGCAATGGCCATCAGCGTTGACAGCCCCCCGAATGGCAACGGGGCACGGCGCCGAGATTGGCCACCGTGCCCCGAACCCTTCATCACCGCACCATCACCGTACCGTCACCACGCGCTCACCAAGGGGGCTGAAACGCCCGCCAATAGGGGAAGCCCTCGTCCGGCGACTCCCATCCGGGCAAGAAGGGGCGCGCACCGCCATCCGCCGGCTGCTTGATCTCGTAATTCACCGGCGGCGTGGCGCCGAGCAGATGCTGGACGAAGTAATCCCACCGGACGCGAATGAAATACGGCTCGTTCAATCCATGGTTGCGATTCGGCGCCCACACCATGTCGAACGACTTGTTCGCCTTGATCAGTTCGTCGATCAGCTGCACCGTCATTGCCGGATGGACGTTGTCGTCCATGTCCCCATGCGTCAGCATGAGTTTGCCGCGCAAATTCTTCGCCATCATCTTGTTGGCCGATGACTCGAAGTTGTCCGTCTTGCGCGTCGTGTCCTTCTCCATCAGTCCCTGGTACTTCTCGGCCCAGTAGATGTTGTAGCTGCGGTTGTCGTGATTCCCCGCACCGCTGACTGCCACCTTGAAGAAGTCGGGATAGCGCAGCATGGCATCCGTGGAGGCGAAGCCGCCGCCGGAATGCCCGAAGATGCCGACGCGGTCGGTATCGATGAATCCATGCTTGGCGCCGAGCTGCTTGATGGCCGCCACGTGGTCGGGCAAGCCGTTGTCGCCGAAGAATCCGTAGTAGTTGTCGTGGAAGACCTTCGACCGCAGCGGCGTGCCGAGGTGATCCAGCTGAATCACCACGAAACCGAGCGCGGCGAGGGAGAACGGCTCGCCGCCGTTCTTGAAGTTCCACGCGCCCACCGAGCCCACCTGTGGTCCCGGGTAGATGTGGGAGATGATCGGATACTTCTTCGTGCTGTCGAGGTTGGGGGGCAGATAGATCACCCCATAGATGTCCGTGATGCCGTCACGGGCCTTCACGCTGAAGACCTGTGCCGCGTGCCACCCCACCGCCTTCAGCCGTGAGATATCCGCCTCTTCCAGCTTCCGGATGATGGCGCCAGTGGCACTGCTACGAAGGACGGTGACCGGCGGGCTCTCCACACGCGAATAGCTGTCAACGAAGTACTTCCCACTCGGGCTGAAGGTGATGATATGATGGCCATCCTCCGGTGTCAGGAGCGTGAGCCCCGTGCCGTCGTAGTTCACCCGGTAGAGCTTGGGATAGTACAGGAACCCATCACGCCCCCGTCCGGTGAAATAGACCTGCCGCAGCGTTTCGTCGACGTAGCTGATTTGCCCCACCTGCCAGGCCCCGTTGGTCAGCTGCGCCTTGGGCTCCGGCGCCAAGCTCATTTTCTTGGGGTCGGCGGTGATGTTCGCAACGCCCGCGCCGTCGAAGCGATACAGGTGCCCCCACCCGTCACGCTCCGACCACCAGAAGGCATCCTTGAGATCCTTCGTGACGTAGAACGACGCCGGATCCTGCGGGTTCGCGATCTCCACGTAGGTCTTGCCGGTGTCACGCGCCACGATGCGTGACGTGCCCGTGGCCGCGTCGATCTCCGCCAGATAGACCGCCTTGGAGCCGCGCATCAGCCAGGAGAGATGCAGCTTCTGGGAATTGTCCGCCCACGCCGAGTCGCGCACCGAGCCGCCTAGGGAGAGCATGCCGGGGCGGACGGGGAGTTTGACCTCCACGTTGGCCTTGCTCGCCACCTCGATGACATGCACGCGGGGATACGGGACCGCCGTGTCACCCGGCAGCGCATAGGGCTGCGTATAGTGGCGCGGACGCTGGAACGTGTACGAGATGTAGTGCATCTGCTCGACGTACCGCTCGTCCTGACGGAGCACCGCGATGCGGCGACTGTCCGGCGACCACCGCAGCGTCGGCCGTACCGGCATCGGACGCTGCAGCTGGCTCGGCCGCGGCATCGTGATGCCATAGGCGTTGTAGTCGACGCCATCGGTGGTCAGCTGCACGGAATCCTTTTTTGTCTCCCGGCTCCGCACCCACAGGTTGTTCCGGTGCACGAACGCTTCGAGCTTCTTGTCCGGCGAGGCGACGTAGGGCACGTCACTGGGAAGGGTGTCGCCGACGGCACAGGCGTACGTGGTGATGTTGCAGACGAATCGTTTCCGTACGGCCGTGAACTCGATCTCGTTTTCGTCGGTGGCATCACGGCCGAAGCGAAACGTCTGGAACGGCAACTTCTTCGCATCGAAGGCCGTGTCGCTGGCCAGCGTCATCGCCCGTGCGAGACGGACATGATCGAACAAGGCACGCCGGCTGTTCGTCACGGGATCGACGAGGACGAACTCCGATCCGTCGGCCAGCTTGTTCCGGTACCAGAAGCGATTGCCATCTTTCAGCCATTCCGGCTGCACGACGTCGCCACTCACCAACCGATCGGTATTCCAGCTGAGCAACTGCTCGGCGCGCGCATAGCTGACCTGCGCATCGGCGGCGAGCGGCAGTGTGAGCACCGAGAGGCCGACGGCGGCCACCAGATGCCATGGACGGGCGTGCATATCCCTAACTCCGCGTGAGGGAAAGAAGGACGGGAATCAGCGGCCGACCACGCGAAGCGTGGCGCGCATCCCCGGCTGGTTGTACGTGCATCGATAGGCGTGCACACCGGGGACGGTGGCCACCCAGATATAGGACTGCGTTCGTTGCAAATCGCCGGAATCGTCCCAGGGGCCGCCGGTCACCGTGTGCACCTTGCGTCCCACGTTGTACCAGCAGACGACGGTGCCGACCGGCACAATCGTCTCACCGTTCTCCGTGCCGTCGGGCTGGGCCTGGAAGAAATCGTCGCCGCAGTAGATCTCGACCTGATTCTGTGCGAACGATCCCCGCTGAATCCGCACGGTGAGCTGCGTGGTCTTACCGGCGTCGATCGTGAACTTGATCGGGTGCTGATAGGGTTCCGGGACGATCGCCTGCCCAGACGCTTGAAAGCGGAGCTGATATTCACCCGCGGGGAGATCCGCAAAGCGAAACTTCCCGTTGGCGTCGGGGGCGATGGTCATCCCCACATGCTGGCCGCTCGGATACATCAGGATCAGCGAGCCGAAGTTGCCTTGCGGCGTCCCCTGCACGTTGACCAGCAGCCCATCCAGACTCCCCTTGGTCGACAGCAGCGGCGCGGTCGGGCTGGTGCCCCCGTCACTGCTGCAGCCGGTGAGCATCGCCCCGAGGCTGACGACGGTCACACCCGCCACCCAGAAAAAGTCCCGGCGCGACGACAAACCGGGAGCGGACGGCTGTCCGCTCCCGGTTTCGCTCTGCCCGTCGGTCGTCAGCTCAGCTTCGGACAGGTGGCCTGCCCCTCTTTCATGTTCGGGTTGGCGAGAATCTCGGAGCGCGAAAGCGGCAGCATGGTCGACCGGTCACCGCCGAGCGTGCTGCGCACCAGGTTGAACCGATGCAAGTCATACATGCGCTGCCCTTCGACGAAGAGCACCGCCATCCGCTCGTTGAGCAGCGCCGTTTGCGCGGCCGCCGCATTGGCGGGTGCCGGGATGGGCGCGAGCCCGACCGCCGTGCGGTTTTCGTTGAGCTTCGTTGCCATGTTGGCAAAGTCACCCTTCCGCATGTAGACCTCGGCGGCCACCAGCGCCATCTCCCGCGAGCTGATCAACACCTGATTGGCGGCCCGATCTGAATATTTCGCAATGCCGAAATAGTCGAATCGGTTGTTAACCCCTTTTTCGTTCAGCTTGCGGGTCACCGCCATGCGTGGATCCGGCTTCGTGGCGTCGAACCAGTCGGCCAAGGTCCCGTTGGTGTAGCCGGTCGCGGTAAAGCTTCCCAGCACGCGAGCGTGATACATCCGGCGCAGCCCGCCAGACCGGTTGCGGTTCTGATGGAGCTGATTGCCGGTGGTACTCTGCTGGTTGGCCGCACCTTCGGCGTAGACCGCCTCTTTGAGGAAGCCGACCGGCACCGCGAGGGCGTCAGCGAGGGCTGCGTCGTAGTTACCCGCGAACAGATTGGCACGGGCACGTGAGGCCAGCAGGACGGAGCGCCACCTCACCTGATCGGCCGCCGGAATGCTGTTCACCAGATTCAACGCGGCGGTGAACTTGGTCACCGCCTGCGGGAAGAACTTGGTGTTGGGCTCCCGGGCCCCGCCCTGCGTGAGGGGACCTTCGCAAAAGCTCGATCCGATCAGCAGATCGGAAAAGCCATCCACCCACGTCACCTGCGTGAGCAGGGGACTGGCGTTGGCAGTCGCGCCCAGCACCGTCTTGATGCGATCCGCTGCGCTTTGTGCGGCATAGCGAGCGCGAAGTACGGCATCGAGTGGGCCGGAGAAGGAGCCGGTGGTGGCCCAATCGCCGCGCAGGCGGCCTTCGGAGATGTCTTCCCAGTCGATCCAGGTGGACGTGGACTCGATTTCGTCCCCTTGCAACGCGGTGACGACGACCACGTCATCGAAGGCCTGGTGCAGGCTGCCCTCGGCGCCATCCGAGACATTCTTGATGATGACGGGGGAATTCAGATCGGCATCACCGAACGCCTGCGGATCCTCGACTTCGAGGATGCCGGAGCAGCCGGTGACGATCAGGGAAGCAGCGATCAGCACCCCGCGTACTGCATGTCGTGAGATACGGGTCATGAGATCAGAACCTCGTGCGAATCTGGAGACGAAATTGACGCGCAGCGGGTTGCGCGAGAAAGCCACTATTGATCGTGAACGAGTCGGCTCCGGCCCAATTCATGTTCGGATCGACGCAGTTGCAGCCGTCCCACCACATGAGATTCTGGCCTGCGAGCGACATCGTGGTCCGTTGGGTGCCGAACAGCTTGCTCAGCCCCTCCGGCACCTGCCAGGTGAGGGACACTTCGCGCAGACGGACATTGTCTCGCTTATCGAAATGCGTGAGGATGCTCGACCATTGATTGATCGAATCCGCCTGGAAGGTCCGCTCGCCATTCGGGCCGAGAGCGGCGAGATACTCGTCTGCTCCCCCCTGCCGGATGCGATAGGGGCGATCACCATTGTTGAACCATGCCCCCCGCTCCATGCTCACCAAGCCGTAGAGCGTGAGCGACTTGTAGCGCAGCGTCTGCGAGTACGAGCCGTTGAAGGCAGGCAGCGGCGAACCAAAATATTCCGGAGTCGCTGAGCGGGTCGTCGTCGGGCACCCCCAACTCTGGATCGGCTGACCGGCGCAGGTCGTCCCTGTCGACACGACACTGTAGCCGTTCGGTTTTTGGCCCCAGACACCCTGGACCGGATAGCCGACCCTCACGGCCGTACCGGCCAGCGTGACGCCGCCGAGATCCGTGACCAAGTTCTTGTTGCCGTCCAGATTGAAGTTGGTGCTCCAATCGAAGGTGGGCGTGCTGATGAGCAGGTACTTGATCGTGGCTTCCCACCCGCGATTCTCGAGCGCGCCGATGTTCACGCGCTGCGCCTGATTGAAGCCCTGCGACGGTGCAAACGGGCGACTGACGATGGCGTCGCGCGTCTCCGAGTAGTACCGCGAGGCTTCGATGCCAAGGCGATCGCTGAAGAGGCCGATCTCGAAGCCGAGCTCCTTCTCCGTCGTGACTTCGGGACGCAAGCCCACGTTGCCGGGATTCAGGGGGACAATGCCCGGCACGTCCTTGAAAACCGGAGTCGCCGAATAGCTCTGGAATGAATCGAACGGCCCCGGCATCTTGCCGGCACGCCCCATCGCACTGCGGATCCGTAACGCAGTGACGACGTCCGGTATGAACCGCTTGTGCTTCGAGAGGTCGTACGAGGCGTCCACCTTCGGGTACTGCTGGAAGCCGAAATCCTTACCGAACGCCGAGTTGCCGTCCATGCGGGCGCCCACGGTCACGAAGAGGCGATCATTCCACGCAAAGCGGTTCTGCGCGAGCAGGCCGATGTTGATCGTTTCCGTGAACGCCTCACCACCGTTCGTGACGGCACCGGCCGCCACGGTGGAGACACCGGGACCCGGGAAGTTGTTGCCGACGGCAATGTTGAGGCGCTGGCTTTCCCAGAAGCCCTGCCCACCGAAGGAGAGCACGCTGGTGATCCCGAAGGGCAGGTTGTAGTTCAACGTGCTCAGGTAATCGACCGTCGTCGTGCGGTAATTCCGAAGGCCGATGTTGCGCTGGCCGTTGGTGACACCGGCCGGACCGAAGGCGCCGGCGTAGGGGAAAAAGCGGGACTTTTGCTCATTCACCACATCCGTGCCGAAGATCATCCGGTGCGTGAAGTTCGACCGCATGGCATAGGCGAGGGTGAGGCCGCCAGTCCAGCGGTCGGCGTCGCTCTTTGTCTCCATGGTGGCGATGTCGGCGACCGGAACCCAGGCCTCACCGTACGGCCGTGCCGCCGTTGCACTCCGCGGATTGCCGTTCATCGCATTGCCGAGCAGCGCCGTCCAGTTGTTGCCGGCCTGCAGCTCGTTCACGACGTTGCGCGTATAGGCCGTCTTCACGTCCACCGTCCACTTTGAATTCGGGACGAACGTGATGTTGGCGCGCAAGTTGCCCTTGACCTGATCGTTCGGCTGGATTGAACCGACCTCCTTGCTGCCGAGCGCGGACACGAAGAACGTCGACTTGGCCGTTCCGCCCTGCGCGCTGATGTCCACGGCGTTGAACGGCCCGTTCTCAATCAGACCGTTCGCATCGAGCGCCTGAAAGCCGTCCGGCCCCTTGAATCGCGGGAACAACTTCGTCGGCAGATTCTCTCGCATGCGGTTGAAGCCACTGCCGAGACCGAGGTTCCATTGAATTGGCCCTTCTCCACGCCCCTTCTTGGTGAAGACCTGGATCACGCCGTTCGTGGCTTCGGAGCCGTACAGCGTCGCGGCGGCAGCGCCCTTGAGCACCTCCACCCGCTCGATATCGTTCGGATTGAGGTCGCTCAGGCGATCCGCAGACGTACCGCCGGAGAACGAGCAGCAGGCGGTGGCCGCCATACCCGTCGAGGTTGTCCACTCCGTGCCGCGGGAGTCCACGCGTACGCCGTCGATGTAGACCACCGGCCGCTGGTTGAGCGAGAACGACGCGATACCGCGGACGCGCAGATCCTGCGCACCGCCGACACCGCCGCCCACGCCCACCGAGCGTACGCCGGTCATCTTGCCGGCCAGCACCGAGGTGAAGTTGTTCACCGGCATCAGCTCCTGCTGCGCCGATACGTCCATGGTGCCAATCGACGCGCCGATCTTGCGCTTCTCGACCGCGCCGCCCGTGCCGGTGACGACCACCTGTGCCAGATCGACCGCTGACACCGACAACGACAGGTTCACCCGTAGTGTGTCGTTGCCTTTCACGGTGATCGGCATCGACTCGGGACGGTAGCCGATGCGCAGCGCGCGGACGGTCTGGCTACCCGCTGGCACGCCGCGCACGAAATAGCGTCCGTCGGCATCCGTGTTGGCCCCGATCGTGGCGTCCCCGAGGAGCGCGACTCGTGCCCCGTTGATGGGTTGGCCTGACGCACGATCCGTCACTCGACCGGTAAGGACACCGGTGGCTTGAGCCGTGAGCAGGGCGGGGCCGAACGTCATGGCGGCTGCCAGCAGCCATGTCCTCGGCCCGCGTCGACCGAAAGGAGGGAAGGGAAGCAATGGAGCTCCTGGGGAGGGGGCGAAAACAATCGATCTCGAATTGCCAGCGCGCCTATCGTTCAGCGCGCAGGGTGACTTGTCAAGCAGAGATTTGGCGCCGAACTGAACCTCTGCCCGCTGGACAGCGTGGCCCACGCCACCGTATATCGACGGCATTCCTTTTCGGAGGCCCCTTGTGATGATCGTCCGTCTGCGTCGAGTCCTCGCGTGTACCGCGGCATGGCTTTCGGCGAGCGCCGGTGCGTATGACGCACTGCGGGCACAGCCCGCCGCGACCAGGCGTCTGCCGGTCACCGACGCCATGCGCCCGTTTGTGTCCGTCGATGCGCCACTCGTGGCCCTCATTGACGTGACGGTGATCGATGGCACCGGCGCGCCGTCGGCGGCCCACCAGACGGTCCTCGTGCGCGATGGTCGTATCGTCGCGGTGGGACCAGTCGGTGTTGTCGCCGTTCCCCCGCGCGCGCTGCGCCTGGAGCGTCCAGGGCACACGCTGATTCCCGGACTCGTCGGGCTGCATGAGCACTCGTACTTCGGCGGCGTCAAACGCATCACGCAGATGAGTACCAGCGGCCCCCTGCTGTACCTCGCGCACGGTGTCACTACCGCCATGAGCGCCGGAAGCATGCTCCCCTATCAGGAGCGGGCCATGAAGCAGGCCATCGACGCCGGTCGTCTCCCCGGCCCGGATTATCTGATCACCGGCCCGTATCTCGATGGCGCCGCCACGGTCAGCATCAATGCGCGGCCGCTCACCTCGGCCGCGGAAGCCCGGCGCGTGATTGCCTACTGGGCGGCCGAGGGGGCCACGTGGGTCAAGGTGCAGGGGCGCATCTCGCGGGCGATGCTGCGCGAGGTGATTCAGGCCGCGCACGCGCGAGGACTCAAGGTCACGGGGCATCTCTGCTCGGTCACCTTCGCCGAAGCGGCCGACGCGGGGATCGATGCGCTTCAACATGGGTTCATCACGGCGAGCGACTATGTGCCGGGGAAGCAACCGGACGTCTGTCCGCCGGAGAACATGCGCATTCAGAGTACGATCGATGCCGGGTCGCCCGCGGTGCAGGCGTCCATTCGTCGTCTGGCGAAGAGCGGCACGCCCGTGGTGTCCACGCTCGCCGTGTATGAGAGCTTTTCGCGCGAACGGTTCCGTCTGGACACGGCCGCGATGGCTATGCTCGATCCGGACGTCCGTCGCGAGGTGGAGGCGAACCATGCCGCCCTTGGGACGGATGGTGGCCTCACCGTGAGTCCCGCGCTGCTCACGAACATGATGCGCTGGGAGTACGACTTCGTGCAGGCCGGCGGCCTGCTCGGTGCCGGCTCCGACCCATGGGGCACCGGCTTTCTCCCCGGCTTCGGCAATCTCCGCAACTTCGAGATGCTGCGTGAAGCGGGATTCTCGGCCGAGGCGGCGATCCGCATTCTGACGCTCAACGGCGCACGGATTCTCGGTCGTGCGCAGGAGATTGGTGCGATCACCCCCGGACGTCGGGCCGATCTGGTGTTGGTGGAGGGGAATCCGGCGGTCAATCCGCAGGATCTCTATCGCGTGGTCACCGTGTTCCGCGCCGGCGTCGGTTTTGACGCCAAGCGGTTGCGCGATGCGGCACGTGGACTCGTTGGTGTGCGGTAGCCGACCGATGATCCAGTGGCCGCGATTGATCCCGGTGGTGGCGCGCCTTGCCGTGGTGTGCCTGTTGAGCGCCTGTGGTCGCGATGGCGCGGCACCGACCGACCCGGACGATGTCACGCCATGGTCGGGTGATCCGGCCGCGTTCCGCTGGAACCTGCCGGCGGGCGTCTCGGCGCCCGTGGTCCCGCGCGACAATGCGATGTCGGATGCCAAGGTGGAGCTCGGACGTCGGCTGTTCTACGACACCCGGCTGTCGGTCAATGGCGCGTTCTCCTGCGCGTCCTGCCATCGTCAGGAGTTCGCGTTCGCCGATGCCAAGAATCTGTCGGTGGGTGCGACCGGTGAGGTGCATCCGCGCAACTCGATCGGCCTGAGCAATGCGGCCTATCAGCTGTCCTTCGGTTGGGCTGCCCCGGCGACGAGCAGCTTCGAGCTCCATGCCCTGATACCGATGTTCGGCGATGCCCCCATCGAGATGGGGCTCAAGGGCCGGGAGTCGCAGCTCGTGAGCGACCTGCAGGGGGTCGCCCTCTACCGGCAGCTCTTCGCTGTGGCCTACGCGGGCGAGCCATCACCAATCCGCGTCGAGAACATCGTGCGCAGCATCGCGGCGTTTCAGCGCACGATGCTGTCCTTCCATGCCCCGATCGATCGCTATCGGCGAGGAGACGCCGCGGCACTGTCGGCGGCGGCCGTGCGCGGGATGGCGTTGTTCGAAAGCCGCGGGTGCACGCAATGTCACGCGGGGGCGGACTTCACCCTGGCCACGGTTCCGGGGAGGGCCGCCGAGGCCTTCGCCAATACCGGCTTGTACAACATTGGCGGGACGGGAACGTACCCCGCGCGTAATCGCGGGCTGATGGAAATCACCGGGAGCGCGACGGACATGGGACGGATGAAGATCCCCTCGCTCCGCAACGTGGCGCTCACCTTTCCGTATGGTCACGACGGCAGCGTCGGCTCACTGGACGCCCTGCTCGAGCATTACGCGCGGGGCGGACGAGTGGTACAGGCGGGCCCGAATGCCGGTGATGGCCGCGACAACCCGTACAAGGATTCCCGCCTGCGCGCCTTTGCCCTTCCACCGGGGGACAAGGCAGACCTCCTGGCCTTTCTTCAGGCGCTCACGGACTCCGCCTTTGTCACCAACACGACGTTGGCCAATCCCTGGCGCTGATCGTGTCAATGTCCGCAGGAGCGGTGCGTGCGGATCCCCACCGCCCCCTACAACCGCACCCTCTGCCCCACGCCCTGCTCGCGCGCCCGCCGGTACACGAGCGCGGCGACCACCAGATCCTCCATCGCGTGCCCCATCGACTTGTACGCCGTGAGCTCCGTGGGTGATGTGCGCCCCGGCGCGCGCCCCGCGAGCAGCTCCCCCAGCTCGGTGCCCAGTGCGGGATTGAGCCCCGCCAGTTCGGCGCACCCGCCCGGTGGCGGATTGAACGAGACGCGGGACTCGACGGCGAGCGTGGCCCGCTGCACGACCTCGGGCGGCAACTCGCCACCGGGAGGCGCGTAGCCCACCGACGTCACGTGGGCTCCGGGCGCCAGCCACTCCGCCTCGATCACCGGCGTGTCCGACGTGGTGCACAGGCAGACGATGTCGGCGTCGCGCACGGCCTCGCGGACCGACGTGACGGCGTGCGCCCGCGCGTCGGTGGCGGCCAGCGCCTCGGCGTCCGCATGGCGGCGGGACACGATGCGGATCTCGGTGATCCCGCGCACGCGCGGCAGCAGTTGCAGATGCGCGAGTCCCTGCACCCCCGCGCCGACGATCGCGAGGCAGCGGGCGTCCGCGCGCGCGAGGCAGCGGGCGGAGAGCGCGGCGCCGCCGGCGGTGCGCATCGCGGTGATGTGCGAGCCGTCCATGATCGCCAGCGGCGTCCCCGTCGTCGCATCCACCAGCGCGATCACCGCCTGAATCGTCGGGATCCCACGGTCACGATTGCCGGGAAAGGTCGAGACGAGTTTCACCGCCATCGGCTGGCCGTCGATCCACGCCGGCTTCACGAGCAGGTGCCCGGTGCCCGCGGCGCCCAGCTCGCTGCGGGTCGGCGCCTGCACCTGTCCGGCGCTGAGCGCGATGAATCCGTCGGCAAGCGCTGTGAGCAGCGCGTCCGGGTCGAGCAGCGCGTCCACCTCGTCCCGGTTCAACAGCAGCAGGTCCATGGCGCTATTTCTTGAAGGCGGCGCGCAGCATCACCGCCGACGTGTACACGATGACGGCGATCACGACCCACCGCAGCAGGTCCAGCGGCAGCTCCTTCACCACGAACGCGGCGATCGGCACGGCGGCGAGTCCGGCAATCGCGATGATGAGGCTGACCTTCCGGTCATACGCCCCCGCGGCGATGAAGCGCACCGAGGCGGGCGGCATCAGAAACGCGCACGAGCCCATCATGATGGGAAAGGCGACCCGTGGTGACATGCCCAGCGCGAAGACGAGGGCCATGCACGGTGCGTAGAGGCCCACGCCGGCCGTCATCAGCGCGCCGAGTAGCGCGTTCACCACAACGGCGATCACGAGCGCCGCGCCTGCCAGGCCGATCGCGTCGCCACCGCCCTGAATCCAATTGAGGCTCCGCGCCACCATGAACCCGGCGGTGATGAGCAGCGCGAAGCCCATCGTCATCCGGATGCGCCGCTCGTCGAGCCGCGCCACCACGCCGGCCCCGACCACCGCGCCCACGCCGGCCGCGAGCAGCAGCAGCACCAACGTGAGCGGATCGACCTCGATGATGGTGATGAAGATGAGCGCCTGCAGCAGCACCGCCGGCGTATTGGCCACGTTCAGCGTGCCGGGAATCTTCCGGTCGTCGGTCTGGCCCATGAACCGGAGCAGCGCCGTCTGCGGCGCAAAACAGCCGATGCCGAGCACGTCGAAGAAGTTCGTGACGAAGCCGATCACGCCGGTGGAGAGCCAGCGGCCGGCGGTGAGGTCGTGCCGGTGGCGCCGGAGGTCGCGCGCGAGCACAGCGACGAACCACGTGGCCAGCAGCGCGATCGATACCCAGATGAAGGCGATCATTGGATTAGCAGACCTTGAAGCCAGAGTGGGTGCGTTCGCCGTCGCCCCGCGCGAGGGCGGCCTCGATGCGCTTGGCCGACGGCGTGATCGCGAGCCCGCCCAGTCCGGTGCAGCGCAGCGTGTTCGGGATGGCGTCACCTACGCGCTTCATCGTCTCGATCACTTCGTCGAGCGGGATGAGGCCGTCGTAGCCGGAGAGCGCCATGTTCGCGCAGGAGATGGCGGTCGAGGCGGCCATCACGTTTCGATTGAGGCAGGGGGCTTCTACCCGATCGGCGATCATGTCGCAGATCAGGCCCAGCGACGATTGCAGCGCCAGCGACGCCGCCGTGAGCGACTGCTCGAGCGTGCCCTGCTTGAGCTCCACCAGCGCCGCGGCAGCCATGCCGGAGCCCGAGCCGCACTCGGCCATGCACCCGCCCACTTCCGCCGCAAAGGTGGCGTGGGCGGCGATGAACACGCCGATGAGGCCCGCGGCCAGCATCGCCTGCACCATCTCGTCCTCCGACAGCCCCAGCGTGGTGCCGGCGCCGAGAACCGCGCCGGGGAGCGCGCCGCACGAGCCCGCCGTGGGCGCGGCCACGATCACACCCATCGAGCTCTTGACCTCCATCATGGCCGAGGTCTGCAGGACGACCTGATTGAGGAGGTCGCCCGCCAGCAGCGCGCCCTTCTGCATCTGCTGCTGGAAGCCAAGCGACTGCGGCCCGAGGATCCGGTCGGCGTACGTGGTGCCCTGCAGCCCGAGCGCGATCGCCCGCTGCATGATGCGCACGATCGTCCGCATCCGTTCCACGACGGCGTCGCCCGAGATCGCCCCGCGCGCGCTCTCGTACGCCACGGCCAGCTCCCAGAGCCGGAGATTCCGCCCTGCGTTGTACTCGAGCATCTCGGCGCACGTGATGAAGGGCACGGCGAGATCGTGTCGCGAGAGGACCGGCAACACCGGGTGGATCTTGCGGATGGCCAGCACGTCGTCGCGGGCCGCGAGCGCGGCGCACACGTCGTCGGGGAGAAAGCGGGACGCGCGGACTTCGATGAAGGTGGACGTGCCCTGTCGCACGTCGATCCCGTCGCAGGGCATGGCGCGGGCGATCAGGTCGGGGAGGTCACCGGGCGACCGCACGTACACCAGCGTCTCGTAGAAGTCGCCGGCCATGGACACGGCCGCGCCGTCGATCTGGAGCACCTCGATCATGCCGCCGCCGGTGGAGATGGCGGTCAGCGTGCGCGTCTCCCGCGCGTTGTGCAGCGTGAGCTGGTAGGTGTTGGGGTGCGTGGCGCCGATCGGACGAATGTCGATCGTGGTGGTGAGCCCGGCCTCGGCGAGTCCCTGCAGGTAGCCGGGGAGGCGCTCGTCGTCGGCCTCCCAGCCGAGGAAGCCGCCGAAGAGCCCCATGTCGGAGCCCTGTCCCTTGTGCGTGGTGGCGAGGGAGCCGTTGGGGTCGTATTCGACGGCGGCGCTCGTGATCTCGCCGTCCATGAGGTCGCGGCAGATCCGGCCGATGCGCAGCGAGGCGGCGCAGTGCGAGCTGGAGGGACCCCGCATCACGGGGCCGATGACGTCGTTGAAGATGCTGGGATACGTGGTCATCGCGCGGGTTCGGGAGGGGGAGATCGCCGCGAGTATATCGCGCGGTAGCCGACGGCGCGAGCATCGGGCAGGGCGGCGTCGTACGACTGACACG
>JARIEX010000080.1 GCA_031127095.1 Gemmatimonadota bacterium | reverse complement strand
CTCGATGTGGTGCATCGCGCCCGCACCGGCGGCGTGCGCGCCTCGGAACTCACCGACGCGACGATCAGTGTGACCAGCCTCGGCGACCGCGGCGTGGGCACGGTGTACGGCGTGATCTACCCGCCACAGGTGGCCATCATCGGCCTCGGCACGATCACTGACCGGCCGTGGGCGGTGCAGGGGATGCTGGATGTGCGGCCGGTGGTCACGATCACGCTGGCGGCCGATCACCGCGTGAGCGACGGGCACCGCGGTGGCCTGTTTTTGAGCACGATTCGCGACCTGCTGCAACATCCGGAGGCGCTGTGAACGAGCCGCACCCAGTCGCACTACCCACCGGCAGCGCACCGACGCTGTGGCGCACGCACGTGCTCGCTGCGCTGGCCACCGTGGCACCGGAGGTGGACGGCGCCACGCTGGCTGGCGATCGCCCGCTGCGCGCGCAGGTGGACATCGATTCGGTGGACTACCTGCACTTCCTGATTGCGCTGCAGCACGCCACCGGCGTGGACATTCCGGAGCGCGACTACGCGCAGGTGACCACGCTGGACGGCCTGCTGGCGTATCTCGCCGCGCGCGGCGCTATCCGGCCATAATCCCGCCGTCGGCGGGGAGCGCGACACCGGTGAGAAAGCTGGCCGCGTCAGAACACAAGAACAGCGCCACCTCGGCAATCTCCTCCGGCGTGCCCATGCGGCCGATGGGCTGCAGCTTGGCAAAGCCCTCTTCGGCGGCAGGATCGTACTTCGCGATGCGATGGATCATGTCGGTGACCACCGCGCCGGGGCAGATCGCGTTCACGCGAATGTGCTGCGTGGCGTACTCGAGGGCCGCGCACCTGGTGAGGCCCACCACGGCGTGCTTCGACGCCGTGTACGGGGCCAGATTGGTAAAGCCCTTCAGGCCGGCCACCGAGGCCATGTTGAGAATCACGCCGCCGCCCGCCGGCACCATGTGCGCGAGTGCCGCGCGCATACCCAGGAACACCCCGCGCACGTTCACGCCCAGCACGTGATCAAACTGTGCGAGGTCGTACTCGCCGATGGGGGCGCTGTCCCCCTCGATCCCGGCGTTGTTGACCAGGATGTGCACGCCACCGTACGTCTCGATGGTCCGCGCGAACAACGTCCGGACGGCGCTCTCGAGCGACACATCGGTCCGCACAAAAATCGCGTGTCCGCCACCGGCGGTGATGGCCTGCACGAGTGCTTCGCCGTGCGCCGCATCGAGATCGGACACCACCACGCGGGCGCCCTCGGCGGCAAATCGCTGCGCAATAGCCTTGCCGATTCCATTGGCCGCGCCGGTGACGATCGCGACTTTGTTCTGCAGGACGCCCATGAGGTGCTCCGGTGAAGGTGGGTCGTTACAGCGTGGCTTCCAGCGCCGCCACACGGGTCAGCACCGGTACCACGCTGTCGGGGTTGAGTGAGATCGAATCGATGCCGGCGCGCACGAGAAACTCGGCGAATTCCGGATGGTCGCTGGGCGCCTGCCCGCAGATGCCGACCTTGCACCCCACCGCGTGCGCCTCGCGGATGAGATGCTCGATCGAGCGCATCACGGCGGGATTCCGCTCGTCGAACAGTGCGGTGAGCAGCGCGTTGTCGCGGTCCACACCCAGCGTGAGCTGCGTGAGATCATTGCTGCCGATGCTGAAGCCGTCGAAGCGCGCGCCGAACTCCCGTGCCAGGATCACGTTGCTGGGGATTTCTGCCATCACGTACACTTCCAGTTCGCGCAGCCCGCGGACGAGTCCGTGCGTGGCGAGTTCGGCGAGCACCAGATCGGCCTCGTCGAGCGTGCGGCAGAAGGGGATCATCACGACCACGTTGCGCAGGCCGATCTGTTCGCGGACGCGGCGGATGGCCCGGCACTCGAGGCCGAATCCTTCGCGGTAGCGATCGCTGTAGTAGCGGGACGCGCCGCGGAAGCCGAGCATCGGATTCTCCTCAGTGGGCTCGAACGTCCGCCCGCCCAGCAGACCGGCATACTCGTTGGTCTTGAAGTCGCTGAAGCGCACGATCACCGGATGCGGCCACTGCGAGGCCGCAATCACCGCCACGCCGGCGGCCATGCGGTCCACGAAATACTCGGCGGGGTCAGCGTATCCGGCGGTGAGCGCGGCGATCTGTGCGCGGTCTGCGGCGTCCACTTGCTCCGGATGCAACAGCGCCATGGGGTGCGCCTTCACCATGTGTTCGATCACGAACTCGATGCGCGCGAGTCCCACGCCACGGGTGGGGAGGCGCCACCAGCGCATCGCGGTTTCCGGGTCGGCCACGTTGAGCATGATCTGGGTGCGCGTTTCACGGATGGCCGAGAGATCCACCTTGGTTTCGCGCCACGGGACTGCGCCGGCGTACACCGAACCCACCGGGCCTTCGGCGCAGCTCACGGTCACGGTGGTCCCGTCCACCAGTTCCTGCATGGCGTTGCCGGCGCCCACGATGGCGGCGATGCCGAGTTCGCGGCTCACGATGGCGGCGTGGCTGGTGCGTCCCCCGGCGTCGGTCACGATCGCCGCGGCGCGCTTCATGAGCGGCACCCAGTCGGGGTCGGTCATGCGGGCCACCAGAATCCCGCCGTCCTCAAACCGCGCAGCCTCGGCCATGCTCTCCAGGCGGAACACGCGGCCACTGGCGATGCGCTGCCCCACAGCGACGCCGTGCACCAGCACCGCGCCGGTGCCCACCAGCGTAAAGGTGGTGAGCGTGGAAGCCTGTTCACGCGCGCGCACCGTTTCGGGGCGCGCCTGCACGATGAACATCTCGTGCGTTTCGCCGTCGAGCGCCCACTCGATGTCCATCGGCATGTCGTAGTGCTGCTCGATGCGTGCGCACCAGCGCGCGAGCGCCAGCACCTGTGCGTCGTCGAGCACCGCCCGCGTCTGCTCGTCGGCGGTGGTCTCCACATTCGTCGGTGTCCCGTGCGCATCGAGCACCATCTTGAGGTGCTTCGGGCCGATGGTGCGGTCGAGGATCGGGGCGCAGGTGGCATCGCCGAGCAGCGGCTTGAAGACGCGCCATTCATCGGGCGTGATCGTGCCCTTCACGATGTTCTCGCCCAGTCCCCACGCGCCGTCGATGACGACGAGATTGCGGAACCCCGTTTCGGTATCGAGCGTGAAGGCCACGCCGGCAGCGCCGATGTCAGAGCGGACCATCCGCTGGACGCCGACGGACAGCGCGACCTTGAGATGCGGGAAGCCGTGATGCACGCGATACGTGATCGCGCGGTCGGTGTACAGCGACGCGAAACATTTTCGCACGGCCTCGAGCAACGGGTCGGCGCCCATCACGTTGAGGAATGTCTCCTGCTGTCCGGCAAAGCTCGCTTCCGGCAGGTCTTCCGCGGTGGCCGAACTGCGCACGGCCACCGGTGCGGCGGCCAGTCCACTGCGCTCGCTCAACGTGCCGTACGCCTCGCGAATCGCGGCCGCGAGATCGTCGGGCAGCGCGCCACCGCCAATGGCCGTGCGGATGGCGAGCCCCACCTCGGCCAGCGGGGCGCCGGCCTGCAGTCGCGCCAACTGCTCGCGCATGAGCGGCTCGAGCGCGTTGTGGGCGAGGAAATGGCGGAACGCATCGGCCGAGATGGCAAACCCGCCCGGCACACGGATCCCCTCGCCGGCGAGATGGCGGATCATCTCGCCCAGCGAGGCGTTCTTGCCACCGACGCGTGCGACGTCGCCGCGCGTAATGTCCTCGAACCACTGCAACATGTTGTCTCCCGGGGCGATGCATTCAGCCGTGAATGTCACGGGCCGCTGCATGCCGCGGTGAGAGGCATTCCCTGACAGCGGCGTCCTGCATTGCGCCTGCCGCTGCGGTGGTCACGTGGATGCCGT
Organism: Gemmatimonadota bacterium; assembly: GCA_031127095.1. Lineage (GTDB taxonomy): Bacteria > Gemmatimonadota > Gemmatimonadetes > Gemmatimonadales > Gemmatimonadaceae > Gemmatimonas. Next base: position 10,620 of record JARIEX010000080.1, on the reverse strand, counting down.
GCGCGTTCCTGCCTATTCCCCGTTCACCGCAGCGGTCGTACGCGGCTCCACGGCGGGCAGGCTGGTGTCGGGTTATCCCCGCGCGCCGCGCGGCGGTCGTGCGGGAGCGTATCGGTGACCAGCAGCAACTCCACCTCGAAGTGGAGGGTGGTGTTGGGCGGGATCATGGGCGGTCGTCCCGTGGCACCGTACGCCAAGGCCGCCGGCACCACGAGCCGTCGCGTGCCACCCGCGCGCATCCCGGTAAAGCCACGATCCCAGCCCGCAATCACGCGCCCTACGCCCAGGGGAAAGCTGACGGGCACAACCGGCGTCCCGGCCCCCGTCGAGTCGCGCGACGCTTCGAAGATGGCGCCGTCAGGGAGTGCGCCGGTGTAGTGCGTGAACACGCAGCGTCCGTTCCGCGCTTCGGGACCCGTGCCGACGCGTACATCGACGGCGCTGAACGCCGCCGCCGGTGCCGGCGCGGAGGACCCGCCCTTCGGTGCACAGGCGCTGGTGACGGCGGCGAGCATGGCCACGGGGACGCCGCCGATCACGCGGCGCATCGCCGATCGCACGCGGTGGCGTACGTCGTGTGGCATGTGCGCGCAGATCGTGGGCGGGGTTGGCATCGGAGCGGGTTGGCAGCGGAGGGTTACGGCCGCAGTGGGGGGTGTGTGCGCCGTCGGTCTTCGGTGCGCCGGATCGCATCGAGGCGGGCGGCCACGGCGGGCTCGCTCGACACGCGATCGGTGCGTTCGCCCGGATCTGCTTGAAGATTGAACAATTGCATGGTGTCGCGCATCCACACGGCTTTCCATGCGCCCTCCAGCACCGCCGACTGCGTGCGGTCGGGGGAGTACCACACCTGATACGGCCGCAGCGACAGCGTACCCGTGCCGGTCACCGCGGGGAGGAACGAACGGCCGCTGATGTCACGCGGCGGCGTCTGTCCTGCCGCCTCCACGAGCGTGGCGTGCAGATCGGTGAAGTCCACGCGGACCGCTGATGCGCTGCCTGGCGTGGTGCGGCCGGGCCAGTACGCGATCCCGGGGACGCGGAGTCCGCCCTCGTACAGGTCGCCCTTGAAGCCACGATACCCCAGGGTGCCGTTGAACCAGCGGCCAACGATGTCGGTGGTGCCATCGTTGGTGCGTCGCAGAAACGTGGCGCCGTTGTCCGAGAGGAATACGATCAATGTGCGCTCGGCGATGCCGAGCGAATCCAGCAGCGACCGTAATCCGCCAAGGTCTTCGTCGAGCCGCGACACCTGCGCGGCGTAGCTCTGCTTGGCCACGGGCCACGGCTTGGCGGCGTACGCGCCAAGCGAGGGAATCTCGTAGCCACCGTCGGCCTCGCCCTTGCTCCCTTCGTTGTTGATGTGCGGGAGATTGGTGGCCCAGTACAGGAAGAACGGGCGGTCGCGATGCGTGCGCACGAAGCGGAAGGCGCGATCGCGGATGAGCGTGGGTGCGTAGTCGAGGCGTGTGGTGGCGCGGCCGGCGCCCATGCGTCCGGCATTCGGCACCACGTTGCGGGTGCGCACGGAGTCGGTGCCGCTCAGCAGCCACTCCGGGTAAAAGTTGTGCGCGTGCACCTGATCGCGGTATCCGAAAAACTCGTCGAAGCCCTGGGCATTCGGCCAGCTCTCGGGCTCGCTGTCCCAGCTCAGTCCCCACTTCCCGAACAGCCCCGTGACATAGCCGGCGTCGTGCAGGCGCTCGGGGAGCGTGATGTCGGCGGTGCGCAGGTAATCGTTGTCATTGTCATCCAGCCGGCAGGTGCCGTTGTGCAGCCCCATCATGAGCGAGCATCGTGCCGGCCCGCACACCGCTGCGCTGGAGCGGAACTCGGTGAAGCGCATCCCGTCGCGCGCGAGGCGGTCGATGTGCGGCGTGGTGATGTCCTGCTGCCCCCACGCACCGACTTCCCCGATGCCGAGATCGTCGGCAAGGAGGACGACGATGTTGGGGGGGACGGGCGCATTCGTACGGGCTACCGTGTCGGTGCGGCGCTCGGCGCGTGACGACGACCGGCAACTGCTCAGGAGCATGACGGCACCGCACAGGATGGCGGCGCGTGACAGCACGCGGAGGGGAAGAAAGGGGCGCATGCCCCAAGGTGCGCCACGCCGGGCACCCGCGCCACTCAGCGCGTGATACGGGATGCTGCGCGGCACGGTGGCGTCGCCCCAGGCGTGGTGGTCCGTCCAGAGCCCGTGTCCGGTCGTCCCACGCCGGGTTTCCCCGCATGACGCAGCCGGAATGCGGTTTGCGTGGTACTTTAGCCCGATGACCGACCTCTCCCGCCGTGACCTGATCGCCGGTGCCGCCGGATTCATCGGTGGCGCCGCCCTCGCTGGACTCCCGCTCGCGGTCGAAGGACAGCGAGCCGCCGCCGCCACGCCGCCCGTGGAGCCGCCCCCGCGCCCCGTGGCCCCGCTCGACGCCACCACGATGCCCGGTGCGCCCACGTCGGCGCTGGGTGAGCGCTCGGCGTACTACGCGCCCGGGCGCATTCCCGTGGGGACGCCGGTGGGCAGTTCGCGCACGCCGCTGCAGGATCTTACCGGCACGATCACGCCGTCGGATCTGCACTTCGAGCGCCACCACGCGGGCGTGCCGATGCTCGACCCCGAGCGGCACACGCTCACGATTCACGGCCTCGTGGATCGCCCGATGAGTTTCACCGTCGAGGACATCAAGCGCTTCCCGCAGATCACGCGCACGTACTTCATCGAGTGCTCGGGGAACGGCGGCGCAGGCTATCGCGACCCGAAGCCGGACACCACGCCGCAGCCGTTGGCGGGACTGTTCAGCACGTCGGAGTGGACCGGCGTCCCGCTGGCCACGCTGTTCCGTGAAGTCGGCGTCAAGCCCGACGCCACGTGGTTTCTCGCCGAGGGGGGCGACGCCTGCAAGCTGGCGCGTTCGATTCCGATCGCGAAGGCGTGGGACGACGCCATGATCGTGTGGGGGCAGAACGGTGAGCCACTGCGCCCCGGTCAGGGATATCCCATGCGCCTGCTGCTCCCCGGCTTCGAGGGGAACAGCAACGTGAAGTGGCTGCGTCGTCTCGAGCTGGGCACGAAGCCGTGGATGACGCGCTGGGAGACATCGAAGTACACCGACCCGCTGCCCGACGGCACGGCGCGCATCTTCACCTTCGAGATCGATGCGAAGTCGGTGATCACGTCGCCCTGCTATCCGCAGACCATCGCGGCGAAGGGATGGCGCAGCGTGAACGGACTGGCGTGGAGCGGACGCGGGCGGATCACGCGGGTCGAGGTGAGTCTTGATGGCGGCAGCACGTGGCACGACGCCGAGCTGCTGAACACGCCGCAGCCGAAATCGACGGTGCGTTTTCAGTACATGTGGAACTGGCAGGGTGAGGACGCCGTCTTGCTGAGCCGTGCCTCCGACGATGCCGGCTACGTGCAGCCCACGCGCACGGCGATGATCGCCGAGCGCGGCGAGTACACCGACTATCACTACAATCAGATCATCGGGTGGAAGGTCGATCGTAGTGGTGCCGTCACGTTCCACGGGGAGACCTGAGCATGCGCATGCGATCCGTGGGAATCGGAACCATGATGTGGGGCGGCGCGGTCGTTGCGCTTGCGGCCTGTGGCGGCGGTAACGCGCCGAAGGATGCGACGAACGCGTCGTTCGCCGGCTACGATGCCGGTGCCGTGCCCGGCGGCCCCGGTGCGACGCAGCACTTCGCGCTCGGGCGTGCGGCCGACGACTCGGCCGTGGCCGCCATGAACATCGATGTCGGACCGGATGGCCTCGAACTGCCGGCCGGACACGGCAGCGTGGCCGAAGGTGCGGTGGTGTATGCGGCGCAGTGCGCCGCGTGTCACGGCGCGAAGGGTGAGGGACTGCCCAGCTTCCCGCGGTTGGTGGGACGCGACTCGGCGGCCTCGGCCGCCGCGCCGGAGTTTCAGTTCGCCACGTCGGCCAAAACGAAAACCATCGGCAACTACTGGCCGCACGCCACCACCGTATTCGATTACATCAAGCGCGCGATGCCGCTCGCGGCACCGGGATCGATGACGGATGATCAGGTGTATGCGGTGACGGCCTATCTGCTCGCCGCCAACAAGGTGATTGCGGATACCGCCACGCTCGACGCCGCCACCTTGCGCGCCGTGCGTATGCCGGCCCGTGACAAGTTCGTGCCCGACAACCGCTCACCCAACGCCGCCATCAAGTAGTGACCCATCGACCGAAGCGCGCGCTGTCCGCCGCCATTGCCCATCATCGGCGGGGGATCGCGCTGCGCTTCGTACAGATGCGGCTGGCGGGTGCGGGGGCGCTGACGGCGGTGCTGGCGGTGCTGGGCCCCGGGTTGCTGGCGGGGCTGTCGGACGACGATCCGGCCGGGATCACCACCTACTCGATCCTCGGCACCGAGCACGGGTATCGCCTGCTCTGGATCATTCCGGCGTCGACGGTGCTGCTGGTGCAGTTCCATCTCATCGCGGTGCGGATCGGCGCCGCCACCGGCAAGGGGTTCGTGGCGATCATCCGCGAGCGATGGGGACGCACCGCCGGGTATCTCGCGGTGCTGGGGTTGCTGTTCGCCAACTTCGGGACCATCTGCGCTGAGTACGCGGGCGTCGCGGCGGCGGGATCGCTGGTGGGGATGCCGGCGTGGCTGAGCGCGGTGCTGGCGGGCATTGTGATTTCGCTCGTCGTCGTGCTGGGTTCGTTCCACCACGTGGAGCGTGTGCTGCTGGTGATTTCGTCCACGCTGGCGCTGTACATCGTGGACGGGATCATGGCCGGTCCTGTGTGGTCGGCGGTGTGGTACGGCGCCGTCGTGCCGCGCATGCCGCTCGAGCGCGCCGGGTGGATCGCGCTGGCGGCGTCGCTGGGCACCACGCTTGCGCCGTGGGGGCTCGCGTTCATCCAATCGTACGCCGTGGACAAAAAGATCACGCTCGACACGCTGCGCTGGGCGCGCGTGGACGTGGTGTTCGGTTCGCTTCTCACCGGCGTGGTGGGGCTCGCGATCGCGGTGGCGTGCGCCGCTACGCTGCATCAGGCTGGTGTGCACATCGAAAACGCCGGCGATGCGGCGGCGGCGTTGCGCCCGCTGGCCGGTGCGTTCGCGACCGTGCTGTTCGGTGCGGGGCTGCTGGGGGCGTCGCTACTGGCGGCGGCCATCGTGCCCATCGCCACGGCGTATTCGATCGCGGAAGCGGTGGGCGAGCCGGCCTCGCTCGATCTCGACGCCAGGCACTTCCAGTGGTTCTACGCGGCGTTCGTGGGGCTGACGGTGGCCGGAGTCAGTGTCGTCGCGCTGCCCGGGTTGCCGCTCATTCCGTTGATCTACAGCAGTCAGGTGCTCAACGCCGTCGTGCTGCCGTTTCATATCGTGGCGCTCCTGCTGCTGGCGGGGAACGCTGACATCATGGGCGCGGCCCGCTCGTCGCCGGCGTCGCAGCTGGCGGGGTGGGGGAGCCTCGTGCTGGTGCTGGCCTGCCTCGGTGCGTTGACCTGGAGTTGGATGTCCTGACACGCCGGTTGTCGTCGGGTGATCACTTCGTGTGGAGGACCGATGTCCGGACCCGTGAGTTGGATGCTGGAGATGGACGTGCAACCGGGACGCTCGCGTAGGAGTGCTCCGCGTTGCTGACGCCGACGCGCTGCACGGTGTACGGGGCGCCCGACGCGGCGGTGCAGCAGGCGCTGGCAGGGCTTCATCCGGTAGTGTTGGGGCAGGCGGCCGGCTTCCACCGCTGAGCGCGGCGGCAGGGCCGTCAGGGAAATCCCGCTTACGCCCACGCGCCCGACGGGCATCGTTGGGCGCATGACCATCAGACGATCGCGGGCCCTGCTGGGGCTGCTGTTCGCCACCGCCGTGCTGGCGGTCGGCGCCGGCTGGGTGCGCGGGTCGTCACCCGCCGCGCGCCGCACCTCACACGGGGATGTGCCGACCATCGGCGATCCCATTGTGCAGTTGCAAGCGCAGCTCGATGCCGGCGAGGTCGTGCTGGCGCACGATTCGGTGCTGGGCTACCTGCCGGCCGTGCTCACGGCACTGCACATCCCCGTGTCGTCGCAGGGGCTCGTGTTCTCGCGCACCAGTCTGCAGACCGACAAGATCACGCCGTGGTCCCCGCGCGCGATCTACTTCAGCGACGACGTGTACATCGGCTACGTGCAGGAGAGCACGTTTCTCGAGATCGCGGCGGTCGATCCGGTGCGGGGGGCGGTGTTCTATACGCTCAGTCAGGAGCCGCGCGCACGTCCGGTGTTTTCACGCGAGACCACCACGTGTCTGATGTGCCACCAGTCGCGCCCGGCCACCGGAGGCGTCCCGGGGTTCATGGTGATCTCCACGCTGACCGACCGCTACGGCTATCCCGTGGTGGGCATGCATGAGGGGAGCACCACCGACGCCACGCCGCTGCGGCAGCGGTTCGGCGGCTGGTATGTCACCGGCTCCGCCGGCGCGGCGGGTCACGCGGGCAACGTGTATTCACCGCGGTTGGCACACGAAATCACCGACAAGTCGGCGTATCGTGCGCAGTTCGACGTGCGCACCGCGCGGGCGCGCGACGACCTCGCGGGCGCGTTCGATGCCACGCCCTACCTGTCGGCGCACAGCGATCTCGTGGCGCTGATGGTGCTGGTGCATCAGACCACCGTGCACAACCTCATCACCGCGGTGCACGAATCGGCTCCCGATGCGGTGTTCGCGGATTCCATGGCACGGGCCCGCGGGCGCGATACCACGGCGGGCGGTCACCCCGGCGGTGACCCCGCCGCGCGGTTGCGCCGCGACGTGGAGCGTCTGGTGCGCGCGATGCTGTTCGTGGGGGAAGCGCCGTTCGATGGGCCGGTGCGCGGCACCACCACCTTCGCCACCAACTTTCCGCAGGCGGGCCCGCGCGATGCGCAGGGGCGTTCGCTGCGCGATCTCGATCTCGCGCGGCGGCTGTTCACGTACCCGCTCAGCTTTCTGATTTATTCGGACAGCTTCGATGCCCTCCCCGCACTGGCGAAGGGGGAAGTGTACCGGCAACTCGACGACGTGCTCGGCGCGACCCACACGCCCTCGGAGTTCGCGCATCTGCAGCCCGCCGACCGGACGGCGATCCTGGAGATTCTGACCGCGACCAAGCCCGACTTCGTCGCGTGGCGCCGCGCTGTCGGCCGGTGAGTGGGGAGGTGGTCTCTGCGCGGTCGCGGTCGATAACGCGGTTAGGTGTCTTTGCGACTGGCAGCCAGGATGAGGTCGACAACGAGGTCAACATCCACCGACGGGTTGGCCGCCACCGAACGGACCCACGTTTCGCCACCGAGCACGCATGTTGACAACATTCCGTCAGGTACCGCCTGCACGAACGCCGCGGCGGTGGAGTCCACCGGGCGGAACACGTTGATCCCGGTCTGCGGTTGACTCCAGAGGGTCAGGCGGTCGCTCTTCGCGATCGCATTTGCCACGGCATCAGCCACCCCCATGAGGTAATCCAGCCGTTGTACCACCCCCTCACGCCCCCAGGCGAGGAGGGTCGCCAATAGCGGAATGGCCGCAGCGGACCGAGAGCCCTGAACACCGACGTTCGGCCTCACGAGGTAGCCGCCGCCGAAGCTGATCGCCGCATTCGCGGTACCCACATCTCGGAACAGCACCAGCGCCGAGTCCTTGGGTTGAAAGAGCCACTTATGGGCGGACACAGCCACCGAGTCCGCCGCCTCGATCCCGTCGAGAATGGCCGAATGCGTCGGGCTCAGCCTGAGAGGACCAGCCCACGCGGCGTCGATGTGCGTCCACTTCGCCGCGCCGGCCAGCTCCAACGGGTCAACAGAACCAGTCGCCGTGGTTCCTGCGGTGAGCACAAGGCACGCGTCATCGAGGGTCGGGAGTTGGCTGCTGTCCAGTCGCCCCCGCGCGTCAACGGGAACCACCACGAGTTCGAGCCCCAGGAGGCGACACGCCTTCTGGACGCTCAGATGCGCCGCTTGGGACGTGACCACCTTCTTCACTCCGCCGGCGTCACGTGCGGCCCAGATTCCCGTCAGATTCGCGATCGTTGACCCCGCGCAGAAATGCCCGCCCTGCATGCCGAAGTACGGCGCAAGCCAGGACACGACGACGGCCTCCGCCTGAGTGGCAAACGGCGAGGTCATCTCATGCAGCATGTTCTGGTTGAGACTGGCGTTCCAGAGCGCCATCGCCCACGTGATCCACGGCGTCGGCGGATCCATGTGAGCCATTGACGTCGATGCGCCGAGCGACGCGGCTCGGCCGAGGACGTGACCCGAGAGCAGGTCCAGTGTTCGTATCTCGCCGAACCCGGACTCAGGCAGCGAACGCGGAAGATCGATGGCATCACCGCTGTGCGAGTGCAGCAGTTCAAGGGCTCTGTGGAGTCCAGTGCTCGTCGAGAAACCGGCGTCAGGATTACTCATGCACGATCCTGTTGAGGTGGTACGCCTGCCCACCGCCCGGTGAACAACCGCTTTTTCATTCAGCGCTAGTGCGTGAGTCCGTACACCACGTAGTTGGTGGCGAACTTGTACGCCTCGTTGGAGAAGTTCACGGGATACCAGCCTTCTCCTGACCACTCCATGTAGTCGCCGATGTCGTTGTTGTAGTTGATGATCACCTGCAGCCGCTTGGTGGGGTCGTTGTCCTCGTAGATGCCGAGGTACTCCGCCTTGGCCAGCGGCGTGGCCGGATGCGTCATCCCGTCGAGCGTCTTGATGTGAAAGAACGTGTTGAACACGGGATGCGAGACGTCCATCGGCACAATGCGCGCGGTCGGCAGTACCGCCATCATTGCCTGCTCGAACACGTCCCACTGGCGGTCGAAGTAGAAGTCATCCACGATCAGGAAGCCGCCTTTCTGAATCCACCGGCGCAGCGCCTCGGCTTCCAGCGCCGTGGGATACCAGTAGCCCGGCTCGGTGAGATACGCGATGGGATAGTGGGCCAGCGCAGGGTCGTCGAGCACGTGCACGTTGCTCCCCTTCTGGTGCAGTCGCAGCGACGACAGATCGCCGAGGATCGTCATGAAGTTGCGCTCCATCTGCGGATAGTCCGCGTTCCACGCCAGTCGGTATCCCTGCGTGTAGCGCAGCCGCACGAAGGTGAAGCGGCCGTCGTAGGGGACGTTCGGTTCGATCCGGATGCGCTGCCGCTGTGACCAGGCGATCGGCGCGGCGATCAGCAGCAGCGCGAGTGTCCACAGCGCGGCACGGATCGACGGACGGAATCGCGGGGATGGAGTCACGCTGCCTCACGCTGTCGTGGCTAAGGGAGATGGGTAACTTGTGTGCAGTCCCCCGCTTCGGCTACCTCCCCGTTTCTCCTTCCACATGTCACGCGCGCACCTCCGGTATGCTGCCCTGTTGGCGCTCACGTTCATGGTGGCGCAGTCCGGCGACGGCTTCGGCCCCGGCACCCGCGTGTTGCTGGATGCGCACAATGCGTACCCCGAGCGGGGCCAGTGGAGCACCCGCATCCACGACGCGCTCTCTACCGGACTGCCCCTCGCGATCGAACAGGATCTGCACTGGCAGACCGCCGGTGCAGCGGGGCCGGTGTCCGTGGTGGCGCACGACGATGATGCGCTGGATGGGGCTCCCACGCTGGAGGCGCATTTCTTCGCGACGATCCGTCCCGTGATGGAGCGCGCACTCGCCGAGAACCGGCGCGAGACGTGGCCGCTCATCACGCTCAATCTCGATTTCAAGGACAACACCCCGGCGCATCTGGACTACGTGTGGGAGGTGCTGAGCCGCTACGACGCGTGGCTCACCACCGCACCGCGCACCGCGACACCGGCCGATCCCGCCCCGTTCCGCGTGGGACCGCTGTTGGTGCTGACCGGCTCCGACACGGCGCAGCGCCGCCGTTTCCACGATGACGTGCCCGTGGGGGCCTCGCTGCGTGTGTTCGGGGCCATGCGTCCCGTGCCGGTGCCGGGCGACACGAAGGCGCAGCGCGCGCGGCGCGCCATGCGGATGACCCCCGCGCAGCACATCGATCGGGCGGTCGATAATTATGCACGCTGGGTGAATTTTCCCTGGTCCGTGATCGAAGCCGGCGGGCAGCAACAGGCGGGCGCGTGGACGGGTAGCGATGCAGCGCGCCTGACAGCCTTCGTCCAACGCGCGCACGCGCGCGGTTTCTGGATCCGCTTCTACACGCTCGACGGGTTCGCCGCCGCCGACGACCGCGGTTTCACGGCGTCGTACAATTTCGGATCACCCGAGGCCGCCGCGTCGCGCTGGCGGGCGGCCATCACGGCGGGTGTGGACTTCGTGGCCACCGACCAGTACGCCGCGTTCAGCGCGTTGCGAGCGACACCCGCTCCCACTTCTCCCGGCGGATCACCGCGCCGATGATCGCGCCGGGGATCGTGCCTGCCACGGCGTAGAGTGCGACGTCGCCGGCCGTCGCGTTTTTGGTGCGTTGGCAGCTCGTCCCCTCCACGCAGCGGTCGGTGAGTGCGATCGCGAAGAGCGTGTAGAACCCGGCGCTCCAGAGGGCCCCCACCTTGGCCCCTTCCGCGCGGCTCTTCCCCCGCGACATGTCGAGCGTGGTGATGGCGCTGATGGGCATGGTGAACGGACTGCCGCGCTCGGGCGCCACGCGCACGCTGTCGCCGGCACG
>JARIEX010000079.1 GCA_031127095.1 Gemmatimonadota bacterium | reverse complement strand
TTCGCCGGCACGCCGCTGGAGTTCGTGCGGCTGCGTGATCTCACGGCATGGGTGCGCCGAGCCAAGGGCGTGTCCGGTGCGATTCCACGTTGGCAGGGGGCGCGCATGCCGCTCAGCACCGAACTCTCGCACGCCGTCCGCATGAAGCTCGAAGAGGCGCGGCAGGGGCTCTACCGCAGTGCGGAGATGCTGGCGGTGAAGCCGGTGCTGACCATGCAGGCCGAGCGGAGCATCATTCCGCGGCCGGATGAACTGCTGATCGAGCGGTGCGAGACGCGCGACGGCCATCATCTGTTCGTGTATCCGTTCGAAGGACGCTTGGTGCACGAGGGGCTCGCCGCACTCTTTGCGTACCGGATCGCACAGCTGGCGCCGATCTCGTTTTCGTTCTCGTGCAACGACTACGGCTTCGAGCTGCTCAGCCCTGATCCGGCGCCGTTGGAGGAGGCACTGGCGTCGGGACTGCTGACCACCGATCACCTGCTGCACGATATCACGCACAGCCTCAATGCCGCCGAGCTCGCCCGCCGTCAGTTCCGCGAGATCGCTCGCGTGGCCGGTCTGATTTTCGGAGGGTATCCGGGTCAGTCGAAATCGGTGAAACAGCTGCAGGCGTCGAGCGGATTGCTGTACGATGTGTTCGTGAACTACGATCCGGACAACCTGCTCCTGCATCAGGCCCGACGCGAAGTGCTCGAACGGCAGCTCGAATCGAGTCGCTTGGGGCGCGTGCTGGCGCGACTGTCCGGGAGTCTGGTCCGGCTGGTCGACGTGGAGCGCCCGACACCGCTCGCCTTTCCGCTGCTGGTCGACTCCACGCGGTCGCGCGTGAGCTCGGAGAAGCTGGCCGATCGCGTGCGTCGCATGACGGTGTCGGCCGAGAAGTCGACGCGCTCGGGCACCTCGATGACGTTCCGTGCGCACGAAGGGCGTGCCACCAGGGTAGTGAAGTGACCGAACCTGCGATTCCCGCCGGGGCCGTGACGCACACCGTGGCGGGCGAGCTCCTGGTGCTCCTACCCGACCGTGCCATCTGGATTCCCGAGCGCCGCATGGTGATCGTGGCGGATCTCCACTGGGGTAAAGCCGCCGCGTTTCGGGCCGCGTTCGTGCCGGTACCTACCGGCACCACCACGAGCGACCTCGCGCGCCTCACCCGCGTGCTGCACGATACCGCGGCCACGTCGCTCGTGGTGCTCGGCGACCTCCTGCATGCGCGTGCTGGCCGACACGTCGATACCTTGGCCGAGATTGGTGCGTGGCGCGACGCACACAGCGAGCTCGAGATCACGTTGGTGCGCGGCAATCACGATGCCCACGCCGGCGATCCGCCGGCGTCCCTACGCATCACCTGCGTAGATGCCCCCTACGCCATTGGCCCGATCATCGGCGTGCACGAGCCACAAGAACATCCCGACGGTTACGTGCTGGCGGGACATCTGCACCCCTGCGTGTCGGTACGCGGCCGTGGTCGACAGCACGTACGACTCACCGCCTTCGTGTTCGGCCCACGCGTCGGTGTGCTGCCGGCCTTCTCCAGCTTCACCGGCACCGGCATGTACGAGCAGTCGGCGCAGGATACGCTGTTCGTGATCGCCGACCGCGACGTGATTGCGCTGTAGACGCACGGAACACAGAGAGGCGCCAGCCGAGGATTCCTCGACTGGCGCCTCTCGATTACTGCCATACACACATTCCAGTCATTACGAGCGCGTTACGCGCTCCGGCGACGACGCGCCATGACCAGCATGCCGGCCAGACCGGCGGCCATCAGGGCGTAGGTGGAGGGCTCGGGAACCGAGGTCTTGGGGGCGAGGGTCGCCGTCACCGGAATGTTGTCGGTGTCTGCGATGTAGTAGAAATTCGAATTCGCCGACGAAAGCCCTGCGGCCCCCTGCTCGCCGAAAAAGATCGTGAGCTGTTCATAGAGATCGCCGACCGGCGGAATCCCGTTCAATCCGATGGCGTTCGCGTACTCCACGATCACGCTCGACGGGGAGTAGTTGTTGGCGGCTTCCGTGTCCTCGAAGTTGACAACGAATGAGAACCCAGCAGGGCGAGAGCCAGGCGTCCCTTCTACTTGCGTTCCACTGCGATTGCAGGTCACGCCGTCGAAGCGGCAGTCAAACATGGTGCCGCTGAGCCCACCGTTCAGCACCAGCTTCCTGAGCGACACCGACGTCGGCAGTGTTACACTCACCTTCATGTAGTTATTGTCGGTGGTATAGTCCGAGTATCCCGACAGACTCCCCCAGTCGCTCACCACGCCCGACCGGAGATACCCCTCGCCGTCGACGCCGACATCACCCCAGGTCGAGGTGAAGGTGCGGCCGTCGCTCAGGGTGGCCGTTACGCGCGTGCCGTTCAGTTCTCGACCGATCGACGCAGCGTCGGCGATGCCCTGTGTCAGAAACTCGGTACCGCGCGTAGAGTAGACGGTTTGGGCCTGCGAGGTTGAGGCAGCAATGAGCGACGCGATACCGGCGGCAATCGCAAAGGTCCGGCGATGAAGCATGGAAGGCTCGGGCGAAGGAATGGCCATCGGCGGCGTACCGTTGGCTGTCTTCCATAAGACGCGGTCGTCCGCCGGGCATTCTCACTTCAGCAAATTCTGTGGCTCCGACGCAACAGGTGACGGCGTAGATTTCCGGTCGTTCCTTCAGCGACGCCCGTTCCATCCCGGGGTATCTCGCGCCTCGACCCTCTTCCGACCGCCATGTCCCACGATACGTCTCCTACCGCCGAGCAGCCGACGAGTCCGTCGCGCCGTCAGGGGGAGGCGTTTGTGGAGTCGTCAGGCGTGGTGGGATCGATCGGCGACAGCACGATCGACAGTAGCGCGATCGATCGCGTGCTGCTCCGCTTTGGCGGACTGATGCGGCGAGCGGCGCAGGCGCGTGGCCTGGTCGAACAGGATATCGACGAGGTCCTGCAGGATATTCGCATCCGGTTATGGAAAACCCGCGCCAGTGATGAGAATCTGGACGCCCTCGGTGCGTCTTATCTTCACAAGGTCGCGATGTCCGCGGTGATCGACTTCATTCGCCGGCGTACCGCGCGTCACGAAGAGTCACTCGACCGGGTGTCCGCACAGGATGCCCTGCCAGAGTCACTGCAGGTCGCGCCCGTCGACGCCAGCGCGTCCACGGAGCTCGCGCATCGTCTCGAAGTCGCGCTGGGCGGCATGGTGCAGAACCGGCGGCTCGTGGTGCAACTGCACCTCGAAGGCTACGAACGCCATGAGATTTCCAGCATGACCGGATGGACGGAGGCCAAAGTGCGCAACCTGCTCTATCGTGGTCTCGACGACCTGCGCGCCTTGCTGCGCGCCGACGGAGAGGGTACGCCATGAATGATGACGAATTACGCCGCAGCTACGCGGCGCTCCGTCACGAGCGCGCGCGGCGGCCGGTGTCGGAGCGGCCCAGTGCCGAAACGATGCGTCAGGCGCTGGATGGCGAGCTGTCGGACGCAGAACGCGAGACGGTGCTCGACCAGGCACTGGCATCAGGCGCGTCGGCCGAACTCGCGATGCTCCAATCCGTACAGGTTGCCGCGGGCATGGCATCCCGCGTGGAATCACCCAGCACCGCCCCGACGACCACGCGGCGTTGGTGGCCGGTCGCGGCGGCGGCGGCGTTGGTGCTCGCCGTGGGCGTTCCAATCGCCATCCGTGCGCCCGACAACGCCGAACCGATCCGTTTTCGGGCTGGCGCAAACGCCGCCACCGCTCGGCTGATCACCCCGGCGAACGGCGCCGTACTCGTGGCCGACCAGCGCTTCGTGTGGAGCGCGGTCCCCGGTGCCACCCGCTACACGCTCGAGTTGCTCGATGCGAATGGCGGCACGGTCGCGGAGGTGGTCACGAAGGACACGGCCGTGGCGCTCGCGGCGGCGATCACCGACGCGGATCGTGCGCGCACAACCGGCTGGTGGGTGACAGCCACCACGCGCGATGGCCATCGCGTGCGCAGTGAGCTGCGGCTTACCCGCGTGCGCTAGTCACTCGCGCGTTACGTCCCGCGCCGAAACCAGCGCCGCACCGATGCGGTCCATCGCGTCCATGTCGACACGGGCCGTTCGTGTAGCGCCACCCGTAGCGTCGGATCACCGAAGTATTCAAGATTGGCCCACACCGCTGGCGACGCACCGGCGCGCATCGCGGCCAAACGAACAGTGTGCAGCGCGGTGACCACGTCGTTGCCGGCGATTTGCGCGCGATAGAACGCCTCCATGTGCGGCACGATGGCCGCGTCTTCTACGCGCCATCGCGTCGCAAGCACCCCGCGCGCGCCAGCGTCCAGCGCCGTGCTCACCAATCCGTGGAGCGCCTGCCCACTCAGCAACACACCATCGCCGCTTGCACAGGCGGACAACACCACCAAATCGAAGGGCAACGCCTGCGCTGAGAAGTCGCCCAGATCGAACAGCCCGTCGTGCGTGGCCGTGGACTGCACCACGATCCCACTGCCGTCGTACGAGGCAGGATCGGCTACCGCATGCGTTGCGATGTGTAGCACCTGACCACCTTCGCTGAGCCGCTGGACGATCCGGTCCCGCGTCGCATCGCGTCCGTCCATTAGCGCGCCTCCGCGCAGCATGCCCGCCACACTGCGGGCTTCAGCCCGCGCGCCGGGCAGTACACCCCATCGGTCAGTCGATCCCGGCATCGTCGGCATGGCGGCCGGCGCACCGATCACCAGCGCGCGATCGTCGGTGGTGCCGTTCCGACGACGCGATACGCCGATGGCCGCGCCGAGGGCATCTTCGACCGACGGGGCCACCGTGATCTCGTAGTGCGTGAGCAGGGCGCCACCCTGCTCGTCGGTGAGCGCGGCAAAGGGCAACCGATGGAGCGCCCCATCCGGCACCAGCACAAGTCGCGTGATACCAGACGGGAGTGCCGCGATCACCGGATCGATCACCTGCGCCGCCAGTTCCCGCGCGAGTGGCGCCATCACGCGTCCTGCTTGCAGGAACGCACTGAACCGCTCAATGCGCGAGGCGAGCGAATCGATCGGCGCCACGCGGACACTGATGAGCGTATCGCGCGTGAGCACGAACGCCGTCGTCGGTTCCCCACCGCGTCCCACGATGTAACTCACGACCGCGTGCGTCGGAGACAACCGGGCGCGGGCCAGGGCGGGCACGCGCGACGGATCGACGGTGAGCGAGTCAAAGGGGCGCGCCGTGATGCCGACCGCGCGCGAAGCATCAACCGCGAGCACACCGCGCTGCAACGCCTGCTGCTCGCGGCTCCGCACGCGACGCCACTCGGCGATGGAGAGCGCTTCCGCGTCACGATGCGCCACCGCGAAGCGCGATACCAGCGTAGCGAGTCCCAGATCGAGATCCCAGTCGAAATGACGATCCGCCAGCGCCGCCAGCTGATCTTCACGGCGCGATCGGCTGGCACGCCACGCGTCGATCGTCTTCTGGGCCGTCCTGATATCGCGCCACGCGGCATCGAGCGCGCCGGTTGATGCCTCGGCTTCGGCAATCCGGCTCAGTACTTCAAATCGCGAGGGGCCGACCATTCCTCTGAGGCCCAGCAACGACCGCCACACCGACAAGGCGGTGGCTGCGTCGCCGCTCTCGAGCGCCAGTAGCCCGCGCTGATAGGCGCGATTCGTGGCGTTCCCCGTGTAGTTGCGCGCCTTCGCGAGCGAGTCTGATTGATCGAGCAGCAACCGGCTGGCCTCGAGCCGTCCTTGTTGTCGGGCAATGTCGACACGCGCGTCGAGCAGGTTCACGGCAACCGAAGGCGCGAGGGCGTCGCTCGCCGAAGCAATCGCGCGGAACGCGGAATCGGCGAGCGCCAAGTCGCGGCGCAACAGCATGCCTTCGGCGATCGCCCGATCGGCGAACGCGAGTCCAGTACGATCCCCGATCTCGAGCAGGATCGCACGCGCGTCGGTCAGTAATCGGCCGGCATCACCCGCGGCACCAGTGCGCTCGGCAATCTGCCCGAGGTTGAGCAGGGCCCATGCTTCGCCGCCGCGGCTCTCACTCCGTCGCGCTACGTCGAGCGATTCGCGCAATTTGCGCCGCGCACCGTAGTAGCTGCCGCCCCCGATCAACGCGTTGCCGCGCCACTGGAGCGTGGCGGCCAAGCCGGGCAGCAACCCCGCCGTTCGCTGGAGCACCTCGAGTGTATCCAGCACCACGAAGAGCGCTTCGGGCTTGCCGCGCGCGTCGAGGAACTGCGCTTGCGCAAAGAGGCAGTCGGAGCGCACCCGGGGACCTTGCGACCCCGCCTGAGCAAGCACGCGTTGCCAACTACTGTCGGCGATCACCTCGCTGGCTCGCACGCGCACTTGGAGTTGCAGACAGCTGTATCGGGCCTGCAACCAGGCATCCTGTCTGGGCAGGAGCAGCGCCGCATCGCGAAACCGTTGCGTGGTGGGTACGATCCCCGCCGTACGCAACACCGTCATCGCTTCACCGAGCATGGCCTCGACCTGCCCGGCCGAATCACCACGCTGCGCCATGCGCGCGGTGGCACGCCGATACAAGGCGAGGGCCTCCGTGTACTGCGACCGCTGTCCGCTGAGCGCGGCGAGTCCAATCGTCGCGTGCGCACCCGCGCGCCCGAGCGAGTCGGTTTGCGCGACGGCAAAGTGACGAGCCGCTTCCTCGCTGTGATAGCGCAGCCGCGCCAGCGTTCCCTCCAGGAGCGCGGTCAGCGCCTTGTCACCACGTACCTGCGGTCGCCAGCGTTGCTCGGCAACAGCCACGCCCGCGGTATCCGCCTCGAGCGTTACGTCGCGCACCATGCGACCAGCGTCCGGTACGCCGCGTGCGGGCTGTGCCGGCAGTCGCTGTGTGGCAACCACGGCTGCGACACCGGCCAGCAGCGACCGCGCACTCAGGCGGAAGCCTCCCGTACACGCACGATCGGTCGGAGGCGAAGGCGCAGCGATTCTCATTATGAAGAAATCTGCACGTCATGCACGGAAGCTGTCGAGCCTATCGTGCCAATCCGAAGGCCGACGGTCAGAGACTCGATCGTTGCTGCTGGCATGTCGTGATCCGGTGGCTCGCGAACTGCCAGAACACGGATAGCGCGGATGACACGGTAACGACACGGATACGCAAACAGCGCCGACGCCGTGCTTCGCCCAAACGGAGCAGATCCGTGTTTTTTCCGTGCAATCGGCGTGATCCGTGTTCTGGCGGTTCGCGATCCACCGGATCACGCAACAGCGTGCGGATCGTTCACCGACGAACCGCCGCCCGCCACACCCACCACATCAGCAGCGGCTGCAACGGCAGGCGAATCCATAAGCCGACGATAAAACCAGCCGACGCATCAGCGGCGCGCGCCTGATTGAGCATGTGGATATTGGCCGGCAGTACGGCGGCCAACAGCGCGATCAACCCCCACGCGGCGGCAACACGCGTGGCCGGCACGAGCAATCCAATCGCCCCGGCGATTTCGAAGATGCCGCTCACATACGTGGCGAGCCGTGCATCGGGCACCCACGGCGGCACGATGCGGTCGAAGAACGCCGGGCTGACGAAGTGCATGACACCGGCGATAAAGAACAGCGCCGCCGGTCCGAAGTGTGCGCTCATCTGCGGAAGATCATCGACGCCGGATGGGAACCCGCGGGCACCGTGCTACTGCCGGACGAGCGCAGAAATCCCACCCACGTAGTACGTGTCGGAAAAGAGCACCGACTTCCGGCGTTCGGCGGTAATGGTGATGCACGCCCCGATCATATCCACCTTGCCCGCCATCAGCGCCGGGATCATCGCACCGAAGTCCATGTTCACGATCTCGAGCCGCCGTCCGAGCAAGGCTGCGGTGCGGGCGGCGAACTCCACGTCCATGCCCACCACCTGCCGCGACGCGTCCACGAACGAGAACGGCTCCGTGACGGCGGCGGTCCCGAAGCGGAGCACGCCGTTGGTGCCGGTCGCGATCGCGGGCATCGGCTGCGGCGCGCCATTCGCGGGGAGCCAGCGCGCGATCATCTGCTCGTATTCGCCGTTCGCCTTCGTTGCACGGATCACGGAGTCCACGGCGTTCTTGATCTCGACGTCGCCGAGCCGCATGGCAAACCCGTAGTCGTCGGTGGTGATCTTCTGCGGGAGCACCACCAGCCCCGGGTTCTTGGCCGCGATGTTGCGCAGAATCGGCTCGTCGTAGGCGGCGACATCCACCTTGCCGGCCTTCACCGCCATCGCCGCGTCGAGCACGGTGGTGAAGTACAGAAACGTGGCCTTCGGCAGCTTCGAGAGCACCAGCTGATCGACCACCGTGCCGGTGGGAATGCCGAACTGCCGGCCCTCGAGCTGCTCGAATGAGGTGACCTTTTCACGGGCCGTGCAGCCGGCCAGCAGGGATCCGCCGGCGGCGATGGTCATGACGAGCGAACGCGTGACGCGACGCATGGAACTGCGCATGGTGAATCCGGATGAGGGGGAACGGCAAGCTACGGTCAAACTTACGGCGTCGGGGGCAGCAATGGCGTGGTCAGGGCGCGCGGCGGATGGCAACCTGCCACGGCCACCACCAGCGCCGTCACACTCAAAACTCGAAACCCAACACTCAGAACTGCTTTCATGCAATCGGCCCCTTCTTCTTCGCGCCGCCGATCACACCCGGCACGTTGTACTTCTGCAGCAGGGCGTTGAAGGCGTTCACGTCCACCGTTTCCACCTGCTCCACTTCGGCCTTGAGCGTCTGCCACAGCTTCTCGAGCTCCACCAATCGATCCTTCACCGGCTGCGTGAGCTCGCTGTTCCCTTCCACCTGACCCAGCAGGAAGCCGTACTGGCCGTTGATGCCGTTGGCGTAGTTGATGATGTCCTGCCCGTTACCGGCCTTGGTGGTCATCTTCGGATCGAGCGCACCCAGCTTGGTCGTGAGCGTGCGGCCAGCCTTGGCGATCGTATCCGGCGCGCTGGTTTCCTTGGCGCGCGTCACGAAACCCTGCACTTGGCTTTTCAGATCACGCACCCGCAGCACGGCTTCGTGAATCTCGTTGATGCGGTTCGAGAGCAGGTTCGCCACCGAATCGCGCTCCGCCACCACACGCGCCGGCACGTCGAGCCGCGGGTCCTGCTTCACGTCGAGCTTCTGCGTGAGCACCGTGGTGCCCATCGTGAGACGCACCGTGTACGTGCCCGGCACCACACGCGCGCCACCATCGCCCGGCGCACCGAACAGCAGTACGCCCGCGAGCCGCGCCGGCGCGGCACGCCGCAGGTTCCAGTTGAACGCGTTGAGCCCCGGCTTCACCGTGAGTTTGTTCACCGTGTCACCCTTCGTGGCGAACGAACGCACCACGGTGTTCTTGGCATCCACGAACTCGAGCAGCAGCGTCGTGGCCGTATCGGGTGCCGCCGCCAGGCGGAAGTTGATCACCGCGCCGAAGGGTGGGTTCTTCCCGGCGTTGCGCGGCGACCCGAAGCCGCCGCCGCTGCCGGCCAGCACCGCAGCGCGCGGCGCATAGAGATGCACCGCCGCTTTCTCGATCGCATCGGCGCGCTGACGCAGCACCGAGAGATCGTCGAGAATCCAGAAGGCGCGCCCTTCGGTGGCCGCGATCAGATCGCCGTGCTTCACCTGCAGATCCGTCACCGGCACCACCGGGAAGTTGCCGCGGAACGGCAACCACTGCGCCCCGGCATCGTACGACACGTACACGCCCGTTTCCGTACCGGCGTACAGCAGCCCTTTCCGCTCCGTGTCCTCACGCACCACGCGCACCGGCTCACCATCGCGCAAGCCGTTCACGATGCGCGTGAACGTGGCGCCGTAATCCTTCGATACGAAAATGTGCGGCGTGGGGTCACCCACGCGATCCTTGCGGAACGACACGTAGATCGTGCCCGCGTCATGCGGCGAGATCGCGATCTCGTTCACCAGCCCGTCGCCCCACGCGGCCGGCGTGACATTCGTCCACGACTTGCCGCCATCACGCGTCCGCTGAATCAGGCCGTCGTCGGTGCCCACGTACATCGTGTTCGCATCATGCGGCGACTCTTCGATCACCACGATCGTGGCGTACACTTCGCCGCCCGCGCCTTCGTTGGTGATCGGTCCGCCGCCCCACCCCTGACGCGTCTTGTCGTTCCGCGTGAGGTCGGGCGAGATCGGCGTCCAACTCTGTCCGCGCGTCGTGGTCTTGAAGAGCACGTTGCCGCCGTGATACACGACCTTGTCGTCGTGCATCGACACTTCGATCGGCGCCGTCCAGTTGAAGCGGTACTTCGTCTTGTCGGTTGGCTCCGTGAGATTCATCTCGGGCCACGGCATGATGGTGCGCATCAGGCCGTTGGTCGCGTCCATCTCGTCGATCAGCCCCTGATAGCAGCCGCCATAGATGTACCGCGGATTCTTCGCACTCACGCCCATGTTGGCGCTCTCGCAGCCGGGGCCTTCGTTCCACTCGCGGATGCCGATGCTGCCGCCGTCGCTCTGCGACTGGATGATCACCGAGCTGTTGTCCTGCTGGCCACCGTACAGCTTGTACGGAAAGCCGTCGTCGACCGCCACATGATAGAACTGCGAGGTGGGCTGGTTGTCCTGCGTGCTCCAGCTCTTGCCGCCATCGAGTGAGACCGACGCACCGCCGTCGTTCGCGTTGATCAGATAGTTCGGATTCGTCGGGCTGATCCACAGGCCGTGGTTGTCACCGTGCGTGGCCGGGACGTTGGCGAAGGTGCGGCCACCGTCGATGCTCTTGAGCAGCGGCGCGTTGCTCACCCACACCACGTCGGCGTTCTTCGGATCGGCCGTGATGTTCATGTAGTACCACGAGCGCGTCTGGATCAGACGGTCGCCCGACATCTGCCGCCACGTCTTGCCGGCGTCGTCGCTGCGGAACAGTCCACCGTTTTCCGCTTCCACGATGGCAAACACGCGATCGGGATTGGCCGGCGACACCGACACACCGATCTTGCCCACCAGCTTCGGCAGTCCTTCCTGCGCACGCTTCCACGTGTCGCCGCCGTCCACCGACTTCCAGATGCCACTGCCAGCACCGCCGCTGCGCACCATCCACGGCGTGCGCTGATGATCCCACATCGCCGCGTACAGAATGCGCGGGTTGGTGGCGTCCATCGACAGGTCGCTCGCGCCGCTGAAGGCGTTCTCCCCCTTCAGGAGCTGCGTCCACGTCTTGCCGCCGTCGGTCGTGCGGTAGATGCCGCGGTCACTCGTCCCCTTCCAGCGATCACCCTGCACCGCCACGTACACCACGTCGGGGTTGCTCGGGTGCACGCGCACCGCCGAGATCTGCCGCGAAGTGGCGAGGCCGATGTGGGTCCACGTGCGTCCCTGATCGGTGCTCTTGTACATGCCATCGCCGTACGTCGACGACTGGCCGCGGATCGCGTGCTCACCCATGCCCACGTAGATCACGTTCTCGTCGCTCGGCGCCACCGCGATCGCACCCACCGACCCCGTCTTGAAGAAGCCGTCGGAGATATTACGCCAGCTGTTGCCGGCGTCGTCGGTGCGCCACAACCCGCCGCCGGTGTACCCGGCGAAGTAGGTCAGCGGCTGCGACGGCAGCCCAACGGCGGCCACCGACCGGCCACCGCGGAACGGGCCGATATTGCGCCACGACAGCGACGCCAACGTGGTCGAGTCGAGCACCGGGACGCCGCCGGCCGCGACCGAGGCGCCGCCTTTGGCAGCGCCCTTGGCAGGGCCCTTGGCGGCCTGTGCACCGGCCGACGACGGACCGGCCACCAGCTGGAACAGGACGCCGCAGGCGAGCGGCGTGAGGAGAGGAGCGAAACGCATAGAAAACGCCTGGCAGGAGTGGAAGAGGGACCCGGAAAAGCTATCACCTGCCGATACTTCCCGGAGCATGGCGTCCACTCGTTTCCGCTTCCGGCGTACCGCCGATTTCACCGCCCTCCGACTCGGACGGGCGGTTCTCGGCTATCTCGCGCTCATCACGTCCATCATTACGATGGCCCCGTTCCGTCTCCAGTGGACGCCGGCGCACGGCGTGAGCGGCGTCTGGAACTGGTCGGATCTCGTGATGAACGTGCTGATGTTCGTCCCCTTCGGCTTCGTGTACCAGCTCACGCGCCCCCGCGGTGCGCCCCCCGACTGGCCGCGGGTCGTCGTGCTCGGCGCCATGCTCAGCGGCACCATCGAGACGCTGCAGCTCTTCTCCCCCACGCGCTACACCTCGCTGCTCGATCTGGCCACGAACACCGCCGGCGCGGCGCTCGGCGCGTGGCTCTTTGCCCGCGTGGCACGGCGCCTGGAAGACGACACCGCCGTGCAGTCGCTGGCCCTCGAGCTGCCGCTCATGGGGCTCGTGTATCAGCTCATTCCCCTGTGCTGGCTGATCGGACTGGGCAGTGAGGGCGGGGCGCGCCGGATCTTCGTGCTCCCCATCGCCGCCTGCGCCGGGGCCATTCTGGGGACCGTGCACGCCGCGTATCTCGCCCCCGAGCGCCATCAGAGCCGCCGGTGGCTGGTGGCGATGGCGCTGGGGTGGGTGATCGTGGCCGTGGTGCCCGGTGCGCTGGGCGACCTCGACCTCATTTGCGCCGGGGCGCTGCTCACGGTGGGGATCGCGCTGGTGCGCAGCATCACCACCCGCCGTGGTCTGGCCGCGCACGCGAACCGCCGCTTCGAGGTGCCCACGCTGCAGTTGGTGCTGCCGCTGTTCGCCGTGTACGTGGCCCTCTCGGCGCTCTGGCCGCTCAGCGCGCCGACCCCGGCGTGGCAGTGGGGCGTTGCGCTCACCCCGCTGCAGATCGAGCCCACGCAGCCGGGGATGTACCGCCTGCTCGAACACGTGGCGGCCTTCACGCTGATCGGGTACATGATCGCCGAGGTAAACGGCCGCGACGCGCGTGGCCTGCGCGACGCCGCGCCACGCGTGGCATGGTGGGCGGGTGGGATCTCACTGGCGCTGCAGGCCGCGCGCGGGTGGCATCCGGACGCCGGGGCCAGCGTGTTGCTCTGGCTGTTCACCGTGGCCTCGGCGCTGTTCGGCGGCTGGATGTACCTGCTCCAGCGCGATCACGTGCGGGCACTCGTGGACCGACGCCGGTTATTGGCGTCGCTGGCGAAGCCGGTGCTGGCGCGGGCGTCGTAGCGGACTCCTTTGTGGGCGTGGAGAACCGACCACGCAGAGGACAAGAGGGCGCAGAGCTCGCAGAGGCGCGCGCGAGGACGTCCACGCGCATTGGCAGTGCTCAATGTTCATGTTGTTCTCTGCGAGCTCTGCGCCCTCTGCCTCTCTGCGTGATCGGTTCCGCGATACGTCCGCCAGCAGCGCATCGCGCTAGCTTCCGCCTCATGGCACTTCGCCTCTCCCTTCCGCCTCGGCTCGCAAAGCTGCTCAGCCGATTCCACTGGACCACGTGGCTCCTGCTGGCCCTCGGAATCTGGGCCATGCCGCGCCTGCTGCCACACGTGGGCGCCCTGGTGAACGTCACCGCGCGCGACCAGAGCACGCCCACATTCACGGTGCGCACGCTGGCCGACTCCGCGATCACATCGGCATCGCTGCGTGGGCGCGTGGTGCTGGTGAACGTGTGGGCCACGTGGTGCGCACCCTGCCGCGTGGAGATGCCGCTGCTGGAGGCCACGTGGGAACGTCACCGCGCAGCTGGGCTCGTGGTGTTGGGCGCATCGGTGGATCAGGGCGATCCGCAGACCGTGCGCGATTTCGTCAGCGAGCGCGGCATCAGCTATCCCATCGCCATCGTGGGCCCCGACGTGATCCGCGAACTCGGCGGCGTGGTCGGCTATCCCACGTCGATTCTCATCGGGCGCGACGGCCGCGTGCGCCACCGCGTGATGGGACCGATCGGACCGCTGTCGCTGGAACCAGCGATCCGACGGGCGTTGGCGGAGTGACTCGGAACCCCAAACGTTGACTCAGAACCCCAAACTTTGACTCAACACTCTAGACTTTGACTCAAAACCCCAAACTTTGACTCAACACTCTAGACTCACGTGAGTGGTGGGTTATGAGTCCAAGTTCGGGGTCGTGAGTGCTCACGCACGTTGGGCAAGTGGCCGGTTGTGCTACCGATACCCCTGCGCCTGAAGCTCGAACAGCTCCGCGTAGCGCCCCTTCCGCGCCAGCAGCTCCTCGTGCGTGCCCATCGAATCCACCGCGCCCTCGTTGAGCACGAGAATGCGATCAGCCATGCGCACGCTCGAGAACCGGTGCGAGATCAGCATGCTCGTGCGCCCCGCGCTCAACGCCTTGAAGCGCTGAAATACCTCGAACTCCGCCCGCGCGTCCAGCGCCGCCGTGGGTTCGTCGAGCACCAGCAGCTGCGCGTCGCGCATGTATGCGCGGGCGATCGCCAGCTTCTGCCATTCGCCGCCGGATAACTCGACGCCCGTGGAGAAGCGCTTGCCGATGGGCTGCTCGTACTGCCCCGGCAACCGCGCAATCATCTCCGCGGCCAGACTCTGCTCGGCCGACTGCACAATACGGGCGTGGTCGTCGCGTGCGTCGATGCGCCCCACGG
>JARIEX010000078.1 GCA_031127095.1 Gemmatimonadota bacterium | reverse complement strand
AGCTCAGCTCTTGCCGGCGCCCGCCAGTTCACCCAGGCGCACGTTGGCTTCCTGCGACGTCTGACTCTCGGACTTCGCGAGATCTTCCCACAGCGCCTTCGCCTCAGCGTTCTTGCCGGCGGACATCAAGCTGCGGGCCTGCGAGGCCTTATAGCTGAACTTGTCGTTCTCGAATTTCGCCGCTGAAGCCGCCTTGCCGTAATGGTCGGCGGCATCCGCCATCTTCCCCTGCAGCTCGTAGCCGGTCGCGATCAGCGCCTCCATCGATGCCTTGAAGTCCGCGGTCGCACCACCAGCCGCCTTCTCGAGACCCGCAATCCCCTCGGCATACTTCTTCTGGTCGAACTGCACTTGAGCGAGCAACAGCGCCGCCTGCTGGCCGGCGGCCGTCGAACCGTAGTTGGTGCTCACCTTTTCGAGTGCCTTGGCGGCCTCGTCCAGCTTGCCGTCCGCCATCGGACCCTGCGCCGTATACAGCGCGGCGGAGGCCTTGGCCGCTTGGCTGGCCGAGATGGCGCGGTAGCCGAAGATGGCAGCAGCGGCGAGGGCAACGCCCCCCGCGATCATGCCGATCGGGCGGCTGTTCGACTGGATCCAATAGCCGAGCTTCTCCATCGGATCGTCGGACACGTGCGAGGAGGTCGTGGTGGAGCGAGACGCCTGGGCCATGCGGGAGACCAGCGATGAGGGTCGTGGAATGGACCCGCCGGCGTGACCAACCACCGCAGCGAGCCCGTGACGGGCATATTCAGCTGTAACATAGCGGCAACCCAATCCCTTCGGGACGGGGGCCGCGAGATTCCCCCGACCCCGCAGCAGCGGGTCGGGTCGCACACTTCCGAGCGTCCCCGGGCGGATTCGAACCGTCGACCTGCCGCTTAGGAGGCGGCTGCTCTATCCAGCTGAGCTACGAGGACAAACATCCAGCACACCGCATCGTTGGCCGCCGATGACCGCGCACCAACGAGCCACGCACGGCTCAGGCGAATCTCGCCGAATACCGCGCGCGGCTCAAGGGAGACACCGCTTCGGCTTGAGCATCTGCCCCCGTCAAAAGGCCGCGACGGCATGCACCGCCCGCTCAGGCAGTAGCGCGCGGCCGTCGAGAAAGCCCAATTCGACGAGCACGGAGACGCCAACGACGTCGGCCCCGAGTCGCTCCACGAGGCGGCAGGTGGCCGCAGCCGTACCGCCGGTCGCCAGCACGTCATCCACGACGAGCACCCGATCCCCTGCCCCGACAGCGTCGGTATGCATTTCCAGCACGTCGCTCCGGTACTCGAGCGCGTACGCTTCACGTTCGGTGCGCCACGGGAGCTTGCCTGGCTTACGGGCCGGGGCGAACGGCACGTCGAGCGCCAGCGCCATCGGCACGCCGAACAGGAAGCCACGACTCTCCACGCCCACCACGCGCGTCACGCCAGACCCGATAAATGGAGCGACCATGGCCGTGATGACGTCGCGCATCAGGGCCGGGTTGGCAAGGACAGGCGTGATGTCCTTGAACAGAATGCCGGGCGATGGGAAATCAGGGACATCGCGCAGGGTGGCGCGGAGTCGGTCAGGAAGTGAGGCGTCCATGGATTTAAGCTAGGCAGACCGCGTCAATTTCGCTGCCTTCGATGCGTGGCGGCGAGCGGTGCACCGGAGCTGCACCACGTGGCCACGAGGAGTGGTCAGCGTTCGATCGCAAAGGGTCGGGGCAGCCAACCGGCATCCAACCTCGTGATCTCCCGACGCACCACGTCGGTGACCCGCGACGCGCTGGGGCCAACGCGAAGGTGCGCCTCGAGCGCATCGAGCGCGGCGGCGTCTCCCTCCGCGATCACCACGACGGCACCGTCCGGCTCGTTCCGGACGAGGCCCGCCAATTCGAGGGCGCGAGCCTGCTCGCGGACGAACCAGCGGAAGCCGACCCCCTGTACCGCACCCTCCACGCGATAGCGCCGGACCGCGAGGCCCATCAGTCCGGCGCGGTCACGTCAAACTCACGAGGGCCGAGCACCCAAGAGGGCGGCCAACGCGGCCGCCAGAACCGCGGCATCCCCGAGACGGGGTTCATATCCGGTCAGCGACAATTCGCCGTCGCGGACCCGGCGCGCCAACAGCTCGAGCGCGCGTGCGGCGGCTTCAGCCCCCTCGTCACCAGACCGTCGTGCCCGATCCGCCCACGGTTCGATGTCCGTCCGACGCGCGGAGGACTCGGGGGCAAGCGAAGCGGCCGAGTGCCCCGTCTGAAGGGGCGAAGCCTCGCCGGACGCGCGGGCCGACGCCCTCGGCATGATGTCGATGAGATCGTCATCGCTCCATGCCGGCAGGAACTCCGGCGGCCCCGCTGTCTCGAACAGCCCGTCTGGCTCAAGTCCACGTCGCGCGGTGGCCTCGTGAGCATACAGGTCATGCGCCAACGCCTCCAACTCCTGCGCGGCATCATCCAGCGGCCAGTCGTCTGCCGGAAACTCCGCGGCCGCGATCGACAGCGGCGTCGCCCATGTCGTGGCGAGGGGCTCAGCGAAACCGGTATCTGACAACGCCGATGTCACCGAGGGAGCGATCGTCGGCTCCGCCAAGGGCGTCGGCGACGCAATGGCCCGCATCGGCATCGCCGGCGTCGACGCCAGAAAGGCATCGATCCACGGCATGGCCGGTGCCACCGGTATGCCCTGAGGTCTGGCGGTCTCGAAGTCAGCACGCCCAAGCGCGAGATCGGGGGGGCTGCGAAACTCCGCGTCGGCTCGGTCCACGAGCGGCGGGGCCACCTGACGGTCGAGCGACGGCCGCCCGCGCCACGGTGCCGGGATGTACGGCCCCGTTTTGCCCGACACGCCCGTTCCGTCCCGGGCACTGCGGGCATCGGTGCTCAGCGGAGACGCATAGGGAGCGACCATGACGGGCACCTCGGCGCTGCGGCGTGCGGTGAAGTCTGAAGTAGACATGGCGTTACCAGCCCGTGGTGGTCGAAGATGCGCGGGCGGGCGGGCGAACGCAAACGGACGCGCCGTCCCGAACCGTCAAGCCGGCCAACCACCGGCTCCTATCAGGGGGACGAAGCGGACCGGAACGATGTCACGGCTTTCCAGCGACCCGTGGCGTTTGATGAGGAGGGTGAGCATCTGCTCCTCCCGGTCACCAAGCGGAATCAGCATGCGCCCCCCTTCGGCCAATTGCTCCTCGAGCGCCGCCGGCACGTGCGGTGCCCCGGCGCTGACCACGATGCCGTCGTATGGCCCGTATTCACGCCACCCGAGCGTGCCGTCTCCGAGCAGCAGCGACACGTTACGCACACTGGCCTGTTGCAGAATCGGTCGCGCTTTGTCCAGCAGCGCCGCATAACGCTCGATCGAGAACACCTGCGCCGCCAACTCGGCCAACAGCGCCGTCTGGTAGGCCGACCCGGTGCCGATCTCGAGCACTTTTTCCCGGCCGGTCAGCATGAGCTGCTCGAGGGCGCGCGCATGCACATACGGCTGCGAGATCGTCTGCCCGCTGCCGATCGGCAACGCCGAATCTTCGTACGCCCGGTGGCGCACGGTCGGCGGGACGAACAGATGCCGCGGCACCTGATCGAAGGCGCGCAGGACCGCCAGATCGCGGATCCCCTTGTCCTGCAGGGCCTCGACCAGTCGGCGCCGCGCGCCGCGGAACTCCGGCTCTACAGAGGACGCCACCAATCCGTCGCCGTTTCAAGCACATCGCGGTGCGTGAGATCGAGATGGAGCGGGGTCACCGAGATGTAGCCATCGTGCACGGCGCGGAAATCGGAGTCATCCGGGCCACTCCACGCCACACTACCACCCCCGATCCACAGAATCTCACGCCCCCACGGATCCTTCATCTTGGTGATGGAATCGCTGAACACGCGCCGGCCCAGACGGGTAAGGCGTACGCCCTTGATCTCATCGCCGGCGACGTTCGGGAGGTTGACGTTGAGCAAGGTCTCCGGTGGGAACGCCGGCAGCGCCATGAGGTGCTTCAGCAGGTCGCGCAGGATGGTGACCTGCGTGTCGAGCAGCGACTCGGCGCGCATCACGCTCCCCGCGAACGACACGGCGATCGAGGGGATGCCGAGGGCCAGCCCTTCCATGGCGGCCGCCACCGTGCCGCTGTAGAGCACGTCTTCACCCATGTTCGGGCCATGGTTGATCCCGCTGATCACATAGTCCGGCCGCTCGTCCAACAGCGCCTCGCACGCCAGCATCACACAGTCGGTAGGCGTCCCGTCCACCTGCCAACGGCGCTCCCCCAGACGCACGGGGCGTAACGGATGGTGGAGCGTGAGGGAGTGGCTGGTCGCACTCTGCTCACGATCGGGCGCGACCACGCTGAGATCACCGAGCGGCTGGCATGCTTGCTCCAGCACCCCGAGTCCCTTGGCCAGAATACCGTCGTCGTTGCTGAGAAGAATGCGCATGGGATGGGGAGGAGTACGGAAAGAGAGGGGCGCGCGGACCGCTCAGCGCGGGCGCGGAGCCGGACGGTCGTCGAGAAGGGCCTGCAACTCAGCCAGATCACGTTCGATACTGGCCAGCGCCTCGACCTCGAGCGCCGCGCGCGCCGCCGTTTTCAGCGAACCGCCCTTCCGGTGTTCGTCGAGTTTCTGCCGGGCACCGTCGATGGTGTACTTCTCGGTATACAGCAGATGCTTGACCATGAGGATCAGCTCGACTTCGCGCCGCGCATACACCCGGTTCCCGCTCCTGTTTTTCGCCGGATTGAGCGGTTTGAACTGGCTTTCCCAGTAGCGCAGCACGTGCGGCTTGAGGTCGGTGAGCGCGCATACGTCGCCGATGGAGTAAAACTCCTGAATCGGTTCCTCGCGCGGGGCCGCCACTCAGTCACGCTCCGCGCGCAGCTCGCGCGCCATGAGCTCCGCCACCGCCTCGCGCGGCGCCTGCCCCTCAAACAGAATGCGATAGGTGGCGTCGATGATCGGCATTTCGACGCCGGCGCGGTCGGCGAGCGCCTTCGCGCTATGCGCGTTCAACACGCCCTCGGCAACACTGTCCTTGCCCGCGAGAAAGTCGGCCAAGGTCTGCCCCTGCCCGATCGCCACACCAACCGCCCGGTTACGCGAAAGGGCCCCCGTGCACGTGAGCACCAGATCACCGAGTCCGGCCAGTCCGGCAAAGGTTTCGGGGCGCGCGCCAAGCGCAACACCCAACCGGGTCATCTCCGCGAGGCCGCGGGTCATGAGAGCGGCGCGTGGATTGTAGCCCATCCCCAGCCCATCAAGAATCCCGGTGGCGACGGCCATCACATTCTTCAGTGCTCCGCCAAGCTCCACACCCGTGACGTCGTCACTGGTATACACGCGGAACGCCGCGGCGCTCATGGCGCGCTGTACCGTGGCGGCCGCGTCGCGCGACGCGGAGGCGGCGACGACGGCTGTCGGTTGGCCCGTCGCGACCTCGGCGGCGAAGCTTGGGCCGCTTACGGCGACCACCGCGTGGCTGGGCGCCTCCTGCGCGACCACATCCGTCATGAGGGCCAGCGTGTCGCGCTCAATGCCCTTGGTGGCCACCGATAACACGGCCCCCTCGGCGATGGCACCGGCACACGAGGCCACCACCGCGCGCAGCACGTGCGACGGGGCCGCGTACACGACCAGCCGGGCACCGTGCAATGCTGCCACGATGTCGCTGCTCGCCGTCAGCCCAGGGGCGAGCGGAATATCCGGAAGGAACCGCGGGTTCTCGTGTCGCGTATTGACGGCGTGCACCACGTCGTCTTCACGCGCCCACAGGGTCACCGCATGGCCGTTGCGCACAAGGCGATCCGCAATCGCCGTGCCCCATGCCCCACCGCCCACGACAGTGCACGTGAGTGGGCCGGTCATGATGCCCGCCCGCCGACGCGCCGCTCTTCTCCACGCCGCAGCCGGCCAATGTTGTCGCGATGCGTCCAGAACACGAACCCGCCGACGGCCACGCTGACCATCACGAGGGGCGTGATGGCCCGATGCTGGACCAGCAAGGCCACCGGGAGCACCACCGCACCGACCAACGAACCAAGGGACACATACCGCGTGAATGCCACCACAATCACGAACGCGGCCACGGCGCACAGCGCGGGCACCGGTGCCAACGCCACGAACACGCCACTCGCCGTCGCGACCCCCTTCCCGCCCCCTTTGCCCAGCAGAAACACGGGGCGCACATGGCCCATGATGGCCGCCAGCCCGCACAACACGCCCCATGGCCATCCCGGCCCAACGCCGAAGACCCCGGGGAGCCACAGCACCGGCAACGCGCCCTTCAGGCCGTCGACGACGTACACGAGCAGTCCCCACTGCCAGCCCAGCGTGCGGAAGACGTTCGTCGCACCGAGGTTGCCCGACCCCACCGTGCGCAGATCGATTCCGTTCGCTCGCCCCACGAGATGGGCCGTGGGAAACGAGCCAATGATGTACGCCGCAACGAGAGCGGCAGCCAGGGCAGCTACGGGGCTCACGGCTCGCGCTTGCTCCGCATGATGATCCGCATCGGCGAGCCGAGGAAACCCCACTTCTCGCGCAGCTGATTGTGAATGAACCGGATGTAGTTCTCCGGGATCAAATCGGGATGATTGCCGAAGAAGGCAAAGGTCGGCGGTGACGTCTCCACCTGTGTGGCGTAATTCAGCTTCACTTCACGCCCCGCCGCCTGCGGCGGCTGCAGGCGGGCAATGATCTCCTGCAGGGCGTCGTTCACCTGCGACGTCGGAATCCGGCGCATGCGCTGTTCCTGCGCCTCGAGGGCGATGTCGAGCACCTTGTTCACGCGCTGCCCCGTGAGCGCCGACGTGAACAAGAACGGCACGAAGCCCAGATACGGCACCTTTTCCACGGCATCTTTCTTGAACTTCGCCGAACTCTTGTCCGTCTTGTCGGCGTACAGATCCCACTTGTTGATCACCATGACCAACCCGCGCCCCGCTTCCCACGCCAGCGTGGCAATCTTGAGATCCTGATTTTGCAGTCCTTCGGTGGCATCCACCATCAGGATGCAGACATCCGATGAGTCGATGGCGCGCCGGGTGCGCAGCGCCGAGTAAAACTCAATGCCATCATCGATCTTCGACTGGCGGCGCAGACCGGCCGTATCGACGAAAATGATGTCGCGGTCGTGATACCGCATCGGGGCGTCGATCGAGTCACGCGTGGTACCCGATTCGTCGTTGACGACGAGACGCTCTTCACCGAGCAGCTTGTTCACGAACGACGACTTGCCCACGTTCGGACGGCCGATCACGGCAATGCGCACGGCCTCCACCGGCTCTTCGTTCGTCTCCGGGATCGCCGCCACCACGGCGTCGAGCAGGTCGCCCGAGCCCTTCCCGTTGGCGGCGGAGACCGGATACACGTCGGTGACACCGAGACGGTAGAAATCGTAGAAGTCAGCGCTGTTCGGATCGTCGACCTTGTTCGCGACCAGCACCCACGGCTTCTTGGCATGACGCAGGATGTCCACCAGGCGCGCATCACTGGGATGCACACCGACCTTGGCATCCACGACGAGCATCAGCAGATCGGCTTCGTCGATCGCCTGCATGACCTGCTTGCGGATGGCGACGTCCATCGGCTCGTTGGAATCTTCCACGAGCCCGCCGGTGTCGACCAGCCAGAAATGATGACCGGCCCAGTCGGCCTGACCGAAATGCCGGTCACGCGTGGTGCCGGCTTCGTCGCTCACGATGGCCGTGGCCTCGCCGACGAGACGATTGAACAGATGGGACTTCCCGACATTGGGACGTCCGACGATAGCTATGACAGGAAGACTCATGCGGCGGGTTGGAACGCCGCGTCACCTTCCGGGACCAGCGCGTCTATGAAATCGTACGAAGGATAGACCGGCATCGGCAGCGATTCACGCACCGCCACGAACGACTCTTCGTCGAGAAAAAGCCCGTCGTCGTTGATGCATTCGGCGGGGATGAGTGCGAGATCGAGATCGTGCCGGCCGGCGAGCGCCTTGCGGATGTCGGCCCCGACCAGCAGACCGGCGGTCGTCGTGGTCGGGCCAAAGAGTGAGTTTTCCATCGTGATCAACTCGAACTCGGCACCGGTTGCCTCACGCAACAAGTCCAGCAGTTCGGGCATCAACGGTGTCATGGACACACCAGTGACGACGCCAATGCGGCGCCCGTCGAGTCGCGGGAGCTGCGAGAGCCCCGCACGCAGGCGGGTGCGCAACGACGTGACCGCACCGACGCCGTTCTCGATCTGGGAGAAATCACCGTAGTGCTCCACTCCCGGGAGCGGCTCGTCGGCCAGCAGGTACAGCTCGTCCGACCCGAACACCCAGCGATCGCTGCGCTCGGCGAGTCCACGATCGGCCCAGCGTTGCACGGTGTCGAGCAGGCGACGCGCGTTGGCCGCGTCCATCGACTGACCGGTGTACAAGTGCGAGAACTGTGTGACGCCAACGGGAACGAGTGCCACCGACATCATGGCATCGCCGAGCGCCCACAGGTCCGACAGCGATTGCTCGAGTACCTCGCCATCGTTGATCCCGGGCACGATCACCATCTGCCCGTGGAACTGGATACCCCCGTCGGCCAGCCGCGTGAGCTGCTCGATGATGTTGGGAACACGCGGGTTGTTCAGCAGCACCTTGCGCGCTTCCCACGGGGTGGCGTGGACCGACACGTAGAGCGGCGACAGACGGTATTCCAGAATCCGCGCGATGTCCTTTTCCTTGACATTCGACAGCGTCGCAAAATTCCCGTACGCGAACGAGAGCCGGTAGTCGTCGTCGCGGATGTACAACGACTTCCGCAACCCCTTGGGCAGCCCCTCGATGAAGCAGAACTCGCACCGGTTCGCGCAGCGCCGGATCGTGGGCGGCGCGAGCTCGAGCCCCATGGGCTCGCCACCGTCGCGCTCGATGTCGTACTCGACGTCCGAACCGTCCGGCATCCGCGCCGTGACCACAAACGCCTCGTCGGCCGTCAGGAACTCCCAATCAAGGAAGTCTTCCAACGGCCGTTCATTCACGGCGAGGAGTTCTGTGCCGGGAACGATGCCGATTTCATCGGCAATGCTCCCCGGCTGCACACGTGTGACGCGAACCATGACCCGGGACGGAAACGGGGGACCAGGCCGGATGGCCTTCCCCCGTATGACAAGGGGCGGCAACCGTAGCGCTGCCGCCCACTTGAGAAAATATACGAACTGTGAGGTCCGAAGTCAATTCAGAACATGGACTTACTTGAGCGGCGCATACCGAAATGCCACCGCCTTCGGGGCCTCGAGTTTCACCGCAAAAGTGGTATTCCCCCCACCGTCCACCGGGCCGATCGCCACGGCTTTCGTGGCCACCACCGTGCCGGCGGCATCCAGCAACTCGAGGGCCATGGTCCACGATGCGGACGCCGTCCCTTCGTTGTTCACGGTGCCTTGCACCACGAACGAGCTGCCGGCCTGCTGCGCCAGCGTGATATCGACCCGCGGGTTGGTCTTCGTCTGACGGTCCAGATAGAACAGCACCGAGTCGTTGGCCACCCGCTTCCGGGCCGCATCGCTTTCGGACCGCGCGCGCAACTGCCAGAGCCCCGCCATCAGGCGGTACCCCCGGTCGAAATTGGGGTCCACACTTACCAGCCGTGTGACAACCGGTGCCATGCGTTCGGTGTCCTTGAGCGTGAAGAGCACGTTCGCGAAGTTCAGCAGCGCCAAGCGATGATATGGGTTCTTCTTCAATCCGTTCTCGAAGAGCTTCGCCGCATCGGCGTCATGACCGGTGGCCGCCGCGTTCGACGCGCCTTCGAACAACTGATCGGCCGTGAACTTGTCCGGCGCGGTCATCATGTCGGCGAAGATCGCCGTGACGGCGGCCGTATCTCCCGACAGCCGAACGGCCCGTCCCAGCGCCTGCGCCGCGTTCGCATCGCCCGGTGTGTCCTTGAGGTAGGCCTCCAGCAGGGTGCGCGCCGCCTTGATCCCTGCATCCTTCCGCTCACCGGCCGACTCGTTCTCGGCACGCGTGAGCGTTATGACCGCCAGGTTATAGCGACTCTGCTGCTTGACCTTCGCGAACAACGTGTCCGTCCCGGACAAGGCAATGACCTTCTCCATCGCCAGCATCGCGCTGTCCGTCTTGTTCGCTTTCTGGTACACGGCCGACAGCACGTTCCAGGGGCGCGGATCCGACCCGGCGATCTGAAGTGACAGGTTGGCAAAGTACGTGGCCGAATCGTTCTGCTCGGCCGCCATGGCCGCGATCGACTTGTTCAGGATGTCGCCAAAAAACTGGGCACGGTACGGGCGCACCCGCTCCGTGCACTGCGGCAGCATGGACTCGAGTGCCGTGGCCGCCGAGTCGATCGCCAAGAGCAGATTTTGCGACCCACCCGGATTCTGCGTGAAGCCCACGTCGCCGCGCTTCATCACGTAGGTCGCCCCGTCTCGCTGCAACCACTGTGCATACGCGCGGATCAGCATCCACTGGCGGCCCGCGTCGTTCTTGATCTTCGACGGGTCGTCGGTGAGCACGCGGATCGCATTTTGCAGGTGTTTCGGCACTTCATCGTCGCGCCGGGAATTGGCGGCCGCGATGATGTACTGCTTCGCACCGTTCACCTGAAACGGACTGCTTTCGTTGATCTCGCAAGCGCCCTGCGCGAGGGATACCGAGCTCACGCCGCCGCTCAGGGCGATTGCCCCGATTACTGCCGCCCACATCGAAACCTTCATGCCCGCTCTCCCCATGAATGCCGTATTAGATGCCGGGTGCTGGTACCCCGCGGTGCCCACAAAGGCACCGCGCCGCGATCCGGCCGATTCACCCTATGCCCGGTACGATGCACCGCTGCCGGTATTGAACACCACCACCTCAGCATCCGCCGAGAGCGTACCTGCCATCACCGCATCGCGCAGCACCGACAAGGCACACCCACCCTCGGGCGCCGCGTCGATTCCGGTTGCCGTCGCCAGCCGCAACGTCCATTCGCGAATGGCATCCTCCGACGCCGTCCCCGCGAGGCCATGCGTTTCGCGAAGTACACGCAGCAGCAGCCGGTCGCCCAGCGGCGACGGGACCCGCAAGCCGCTGGCGTACGTGACCGGGTCGACCCATGGCGTGGCGCGCTCCTCGTTCGCGGCGAAGGCGCGGGCAATCGGCGCGCATCCCTCGGCCTGCGCCACCACATACCGCGGCTGCCGCGCCCCTTCAGGCAGCCAGCCGCCGGCCAGCAATTCGTTGATGGCTTTCCAGATACCGATCGTGCCCTCGCCCCCGCCCGTGGGGTACACGAGGGCATCGGGGACCCGCCAGCCCAGCTGCTCGGCCATCTCGAAGCCCATCGTCTTCATCCCCTCAACGCGGTACGGCTCGCGCAGCGTCGACACATTGAAATAGCCGGACTCCGCCGCGTACGCGATCGCCAGTTTGCCGGCGTCGCCGATGTGGCCTTCGATGCGGATCAACGTGGCGCCCATTGCCTCGATCGTGTCGAGAATCGGCCGCGGCGTGGTGCGTGGCGCGAACACACGGACCGGCATCCCCGCCGCAGCGCCGTACGCCGCCAACGCCGCACCGGCGTTCCCGGCCGTGGGGACCACGAGCCCCGGGAACCCTTGCGCCTTGGCACGCGTGACGGCGGCACTCATGCCACGTGCCTTGAACGACACGGTGGGGTTTTGCGATTCGTCCTTAATCCAGAGACGACGGACCCCCATCGCCTCCGCAAGAGACGGCGATTCCAGCATCGGCGTCAGCCCTTCGCCCAGGGAGACCGGGGCTTCCCCGGCTTCGAGCGGCATGAACGGGGCGTAGCGCCACGCGTCCCAGCGGTCGAGCAACGGGGTGCCCTTGGGCACCGGTGCGTAGTGCGCAAACAGCGGCTGCCCGCACGCGGAACAGACAGAGGCACGATCGCGATCAGCGGCAGTGTCGCACGCGGAGCAGCGCAGGGTCCAGGTCGCAGCGGTCATTCGGCAGGCGGGTCGATGAGAAGAGGAGGGGAGACAGAGGGTATAGATGCGTCGTCAGGAATCTCCGTCGGGACGGCTCGATCCGGAACTCCCAAGGCCGCGAGCAGGCGCTGGGCCGACGCCGAACTGAAGCCCGGGACCAACGCGATCTGCTCAGGACTGGCGTCACGCACCCCCTGCACACTACCGAATGCGGTGAGCAGCGCGCGGCGCTTGGCGGGACCGACGCCCGGGATCGTCAGCAACTCCGACGTGATCGTACGCGCGGCGCGCTTCTGCCGCTGAAACGTCACGGCAAACCGGTGCGCCTCGTCCCGGGCCTGCTGCAGCATCCGCAACGCCGGCGACCGGCGCGGAAGGCGGACCGGATCGGGGCGTCCAGGCATGAAAATCTCCTCGTCGCGCTTGGCCAGACTGATCAGGCCGATCTGCACGATGCCGAGTGCGTCGAGTGCCGCCCGTGCCGCGCCCAGCTGGCCCTTGCCGCCGTCGATCACGGCGAGATCGGGCAGTGGCAACCCCTCGCTCACGCGGCGCGTGAAATAGCGGGTGACCACCTCGTGCATCGACTTAAAATCGTCGTTGCCCTCGAAAATGGCGATCTTGAACTTGCGGTATTCGGCGCGCTTCGGCCGTGCATTCTCGAACCACACGGCGCTGGCCACCACGTCGGTCCCCTGCGCGTGCGAGATGTCGAAGCACACGAGGGAGCGCGGCAAACGCGCGAGCCCCAACTCCCGCTGCAGCTCGTAGACCGGGTCGGCCGCCCGCTCATCGGCCTCCAGCGCCGCGAGCTTGAACTCCTCGAGCAAATGCTGCGCGTTCTTGTCGGCCAGATCCACCAACGCCCGGCGCGGTCCCCGCTGTGGAATCCTGATGTGGGTCCCCTCGAGCGAAGCCTCCAGCGACTCGCGATCCTCGAAGTCGAAGGGGACGAGCAGATCGGCGGCGCGCGCCTCGGCCGTGCGGTACCACTGTGCCAGACAGGCGCCGAGTACCGTGCCGTCTTCCTCACCCTCGGCGTGTTCGACCAAGCGGTGATCACGGGCCAGGAGCTTGCCGCCGCGGATCCGCATGATCACGACACAGGCATCCTCGCCGTCGCGCGCATACCCGACCACGTCCCGGTCGCCGCCCTCTACCTCGAGCACGACCGTGGGCTCCTCCATCTTCTCGAGATGGCGCAGCGCGTCACGCAGTTCCCCAGCGCGCTCGAAATCGAGACGCTCCGATGCCTGCATCATCCGCTCTCGTACACGCCGCACGACATCGCTGGTGCGCCCGTCAAGAAACCACACAACCTCGTCGATCATCGCACGGTAGTCCTCCGTACTCTGATATCCCACACACGGCGCCTGACAGCGCTTGATGAAGTAGTCGAGGCACGGCCGATCGGGCGTCTCCCGCGGGAGTGCGTAGTGACACGACCGCACAGTGAAAATGCGCTTCACCACGTTCAGCGCGCGCCGCATGCCTCCCACGTCGGTGTACGGGCCGAAATAGCGCGCCCCATCGTCCTGCAGCCGACGCGTGACAATCACGCGCGGGAACGGCTCCTGCACGGTGACCTTGATGTACGGATACGACTTATCGTCGCGCAGCGCGATGTTAAAGCGTGGATGGTACTCCTTGATCAGCGTGGCTTCGAGAATCAGCGCGTGCGACTCGCTGGGCACCACGATCGTGTCGAGGTGGCGCGCCTTGCGCATCAGCCCGCGCGTCTTCGGGCTGCTCAGGTGATCCTGTGCCCAGTAGCTCTTGACCCGCGAGCGCAGGCGCTTCGCCTTGCCAACGTACAGGACGGCCCCATCCTCATCCTTCCAGAGGTAGACCCCTGGCGACTCGGGCAGGTGTGGCAGTTTCTGCGCGATACTCACCGGCATGCCGCGGGCAATCGCCGCGCTCGTCCAGTCGTCGTCGGGGAGCAGTAGCGCGTCACTCAGTCGCTGCTCGTGCTCCGCACTCATGTCCGCACACCGCGCACCGGACGGCGGAGCCACCGCGCCGCCTCGGCGGATCCCATCAGCCACGCCACGACCAGATACGTGAACCCGAACAGGGCCAGCACCGGCACGCCGGCCAGACGAGGGTGCGCACCGGGAACCCACCACTGCATCACAACGCGAGCGAGCGTCCCGACCACACCGGCGACCGTCGCCGCAATCATGATACGCCGCGTGCCACGCCACATAGCCGCGGTGTACAGGGGGCCGAGGCGCCGACGCAGACCGCGACTCAGCATCGACAGGTTCACGTACGAGCCGAGAGCCGATCCGAGCGCCACCCCCGCTGCCGCGATCGGTAGCGCGCGCAGAGGCAGCGCAATGGCCACCGAGACCAAGACCGATGCTGTCAGGCTCGCGATGGACGCGCGCAACGGTGTACGGTAGTCCTGCATCGCGTAGTACACCGACCCCAGCAGCTTGACCGACCCAAAACTCACCAGGCCAACGGCATACGCCGCCAGGACCCAGTGCACCGACTGTTGCTCGGCGGCACCGAACCGGCCGGCGCGGTACAAAATCCCGACGCAGTAATCGCCAAAGGCGATGAAGACCACAGCGCTGGGGACGATATAAAACAGGATCCGCTGCCATCCACCGCGCAGCCGCTCCAGCAGGGCGGCAGAATCCGGAGCGCCGGATTCGCGCGCGAACTCCGGGAGCGACGCGGCAGCGACGGACACGCCAAACAGCGACACGGGCAGCAGCGCCAGCGTGTTGGCATACGCCATGTTGGTGGCCGCCCCGCGCGGGAGGAACGACGCGATCTGCAGGTCGACGAAGCTCGAGATCTGCACGATCCCCAGCGCCGT
>JARIEX010000077.1 GCA_031127095.1 Gemmatimonadota bacterium | reverse complement strand
ACTTATATCAGTCGGGGCGACAGGATTCGAACCTGCGACCTCGTGCTCCCGAAGCACGCGCTCTACCGGGCTAAGCTACGCCCCGATGACTGTCCTGCTCCCAGAATCCGGGTGACGCATTCCCACCCGGATTGCCAAAAGGTCCCACACTACGCGCCTAGAAGGACTCGAACCTCCAACCTTCTGATCCGTAGTCAGATGCTCTATCCAATTGAGCTATAGGCGCAAAACTCCGATGCACCACGACGAACGCACAGCCTCTCTTCACAGAGAGTCTCGGAACTTAGCGAATCCTGCCCGCTCTCGCTACCGACGAGCATTCGCCAAGTCGTCCTACAACGCCACCAGCAGACCAGCATATGGGTCGTACAAGACTCGAACTTGTGACCTCCACGATGTCAACGTGGCGCTCTAACCAACTGAGCTAACGACCCAAGACATCGGTGTACTACAAAGCGGGAAACGGGACTCGAACCCGCGACCCCAACCTTGGCAAGGTTGTGCTCTACCAACTGAGCTATTCCCGCAGACCTACCCAGCACCCTGCTTCTGCATGCTGCACCTGCAACCGACCGAGTGGAGACGAGCGGGATCGAACCGCTGACCTCTTGAATGCCATTCAAGCGCTCTCCCAACTGAGCTACGCCCCCGGACCGCTGTCCGTACCACCGCACCGCCGAACTGTTCCGAGGCGACACGGGTAGCAGGAACGCGCAGTCTAGTCGGGTGTATCTCCCGCGTCAAGCAGAGTTCCGACGATCACACTGGCGAAAGACTCTCGTTGGCGTATCTTGTGTGGCTACCCCCCGAAGGCAAGCAGTCTCGTTCGTGGGCACCGATCTCCGATCCCGCCGCGTCGGGATCCCGGGGGCTGCCGGCGCCGTTTACTGGGCAGCCGTTTTCTTTTTCGTTTCCCCCTTCAGGGATGATGTCTCATCCCGAGGATTCATAGAACGCCATGACTGAAGTCAAGCGGAAGCGCCGTCGTGCGGCCCCCGCGGGCATCGCGCCCAGTGAACCCGAGCGCGACATCCTCGACCAGTATCTCTACGAAGTCAGCACGTATCCGCTCCTCAAGGCGGCCGAAGAGATCGAGCTCGCGAAAAAAATCCGTACCGGCGATCAGGATGCGCTCCAGGAACTCGTCAAGCGCAACCTCCGCTTCGTCATTTCCGTCGCCAAGAAATATCAGAACCGCGGCTTGCCGCTCATCGATCTGATCGGTGAAGGCAACGTCGGGTTGCTCACGGCCGCGCGGAAGTTCGATCCCGATCAGGGCGTGAAGTTCATCTCGTACGCCGTGTGGTGGATCCGGCAGGCCATCCTCTCGTCGCTCGCGCGGCAGGGGCGTACGGTGCGCGTGCCGCTCAACCGCACCGCCG
The DNA here is from genome assembly GCA_031127095.1 of Gemmatimonadota bacterium. Taxonomy (GTDB): domain Bacteria; phylum Gemmatimonadota; class Gemmatimonadetes; order Gemmatimonadales; family Gemmatimonadaceae; genus Gemmatimonas. The sequence continues at coordinate 13,757 of JARIEX010000077.1, read as the reverse complement.
ACCTCTCGCGCATCATCAAAGCGTCCGAAATCCTCCGGCAGAAGCTCCGTCGTGAGCCGTCGCCGGAAGAGCTCGCGCAGGTCACCGGACTCTCGGTCGACGTCGTGCAGTCACTCGCCGCCCTCAACACGGGTGACGTGCGGCTCGACGCCCCCATGGATCCCGACGGCGATCGCTCGCTGATCGAGCGCTTCGTGGCCGACGAAATGCCCGACACGGAAGAAGAAGCGATGAACCGCTTCCTCACCGACGAAATCGAGCAGGCGCTTTCCACGTTGCCGCCGCGCGACGCCAAGGTGCTCCGGCTCTACTTCGGCCTCGAAGGCGGCCGCGAGCACACCCTGGAAGAGATCGGCTCCATGCTTGGCGTCACCCGTGAGCGCGTCCGTCAGCTGCGCGACCGCGCCCTCAAGCGCCTCCGCGAAGGTGATGTCGGTCGGGCCCTCTCCAGCTTTGCCGCGTAACACACGGCGAAGCCCGAAACGGTCGCAGGAATCAAGGGTGCCCTCCGGGGCGCCCTTTTTTCATGCCCCGCGCTTCTTTCCCCATCCGCGGTTCGAGGACATATTCGTGATCTCATGATCGAGTTCAAGAACGTCCACAAGGCTTTCGGGCCGAAAGAGGTGCTCCGCGGCTTCTCCCTCCAGGTGGTGGAAGGGGAAACCATGGTCATTATCGGCTTTTCCGGTACCGGCAAGTCGGTGGCCATCAAGCACATCGTCGGCCTGCTCGAACCCGATGAAGGCGAAGTCTGGGTGGACGGGCTCCGCGTCGATCAGCTCTCGCGCAAGGATCTCTACGCCCTCCGCGGACGGATCGGCTACGTGTTCCAGTTTGCCGCCCTCTTCGACTCCATGTCGATTGGCGAGAATGTGGCGATGGGGCTGCGCAAGCAGGGGCAGCTCAGCGAGGCCGAAATCACCACCCGCGTGGATGAGGCGCTGCACCTGGTCGATCTCCCCGACGTGCGCAATCGCATGCCGTCCGAGCTCTCGGGCGGTATGCGCAAGCGCGTCGGCATCGCGCGTGCCATCGCGCTCCGCCCCAAGTACATCCTGTACGACGAACCCACCACCGGCCTCGATCCGGTCACCTCCGCCACGATCGACGCCTTGATGGTCCGCATGCGCCAGCAACTCGGCGTCACCGGCATCGTGATCACGCACGACATGCGCAGCGCGTACACCGTAGGCTCGCGTATCGCGATGCTCTACGAGGGGACGGTGCGGGCCGTCGGCACCGTGAGCGAGATTCAGCACAGCACCGATCCCATCGTGCGCCAGTTCATCGAGGGGCGTGCCACGCTCGAGGGAAGCGCTCCGCTGGTCGGCACCAGCGCGGCGGCCGCCCAATAATGGGGGCCGTGCGCCGCGCCCGTCCGGACCGGCGCCCGTGACCGCGTCGCGCGATCCACGGGCACGCGCCGCGCGCGCCGAGCTCGAGACATCGGCGGGTGGCGTGGTGTACCGCGTGCACGACGGCGAGCCGCTGTTCCTGCTCATTCGCGACAGCTACGCGAATTGGGGCTTTCCCAAGGGGCATCTCGAGACCGACGAAGCCCCCGACGTGGCGGCCCTGCGCGAGGTCCGCGAAGAGACCGGGCTCGAAGACGTGACCATGGACGGCGCGATCGACACCATCGACTGGTTTTTCCGCTTCCGCGGACGCTTGGTGCACAAGGTCTGCCATTTCTACCTCATGCGGAGCGACGCGTCCGAGACCACGCCGCAGCGTGCCGAGGGGATCACGGCGTGCCGGTGGGCGCCGTTCGACGAGGCGGCGAAGCTCGTGTCGTACGCGAATGCGCGCGACGTCCTCGCGCGGGCACACGCCATGGTGCGGGGCGAAGATCCGTTGGGCGATCCCGCGCAGGCTCCGCGTCCCCGTGCGGGCGTCTCCCTGCGGCCGCACCCCTGATGGCCGCGCCGCGTCCGGGCACGGAAGCGGGCGGCACCGCGCCATGCCTGGTGGTGCTGCTCAAGCGTGAGCGGGCGCGGGCGCTGGTGCGCGCGGCCTTTCCCCGCCGCCGGGCGCATCTGCACACCGCGAAAAGTGCGGCGGAGGTCGAAGCGTTGCTCATCACGGAGCTGGTCGATGCGGTGATCATCGACGCCGGTGCCGGCGACGACGCGCAGCGCCTGCTGGCCCGCGCCGAGGATTTCCCGAGCCTGCCGTTTGTCCTGATCACGACGATGCTGCCGGCTGATGCGCCCGTGGTGGCGCGCGCGGCGAGTGCCGGGGTGGCGGAGCTGCTGGTGGAGGGGGTCGACGATAGCGTGGCACGCGACCTGGTGCTTCGACGCGCCTTCTCCGGCCGCTTCGAGCGCGCCCTGTCCACCCCGCCAGCCGTGCTGCATCTCGAAACACCCCTGCAGATCGCGGTGTGGCAGAGCGTCGTGCGCCGCGCCGGCCGCCCGGTGCGGACCGATCAGCTGGCCAAGGAACTCAGCGTCTCCCGCGAGCACCTGTCGCGCAGTTTTGCCGTGGGGCAGGCGCCCACCCTCAAGCGGGTGATCGACCTGGTGCGGGTGCTGGCCGCCGCCGAACTGTCCAAGAACGCCGGCTTCGATGTGCGCGATGTGGCGCAGGTGCTGGGCTTCGCGAGCTCCTCGCACCTGTCCAGTACCACCCAGCGCCTCGTGGGCGCGCGGGCCTCCAGTCTCTCCCGCCTCCGGGCGGTCGACCTGCTGGAGCGCTTCGGGCAGGCCGCGTTCGGGGATCCGACCGCCGGCTAGGCGCATGTGTCACCGGCCACGGCCATCCGCGACCAGCCATCAGCGACCAGCCATCAGCGACCAGGAACAGCCGGAACACGGATCAACGGATCACACGGTAACAACACGGATCTGCTCCGTGTGGGCGAATCGCTCCCGCTCCAGCGTTGTTCAAGTCCAAAGTACGCCCGTCGCTCACGCCGGTCCCTCCGTCAGTCGGGCTTATCCGTGTTGTTTCCGTGCTTTCCATTGATCCGTGTTCTGGCCGTTGCTGTTGCCTGTTGCCGTTGCCGTTGCCGTTGCCGAAACCGGCACCAGACCGGCCCCCAAACCGCCCCGCCCCGCTGGGTTGCACCGCCTCATTCCTTGTGATAATTTTCACAAGCTGTTCCCGAAACGTTACTCCGCCAATAAAGCCCCCGCCTCATGGCCACCCAGACCGCCCTGCGTCCCGGCGAAATCAAAGACATTCTCCTTCGTGAGATCGAAGCGGCCGACCTCGCCGATCTCAATGTCGAGGAAGTCGGTTCCATTCTCGAAGTGAAGGACGGCATTGCCCGCGTCTACGGCCTGGGCAAGGTCATGGCCGGCGAGATGCTCGAGTTCACGGCCTCGCAATCGAAGGCCGTCATCACCGGCATGGCGTTGAACCTCGAAGAGGACAACATCGGTGCCATCATCCTCGGCGATTACCTCCAGCTCAAGGAAGGCGATGAAGTCCGTCGCACCGCCCGCGTGCTGGAAGTGCCCGTTGGACCGGAACTGATCGGTCGCGTCGTCGATCCCCTCGGACGTCCCATCGACGGTCTCGGCGAGATCCGCAGCACCACCTTCCGCAAGGTCGAGTCCCCGGCCCCCGGCATCATCGTGCGGCAGCCGGTCAAGGAGCCCATGCAGACGGGCATCAAGGCCATCGACTCCATGATCCCGATCGGCCGTGGTCAGCGCGAGCTCATCATCGGCGACCGGTCCACGGGCAAGACCGCCGTGGCCGTCGATACGATCATCAATCAGAAGGGGCAGGGCGTCGTCTGCGTGTACGTCGCGATCGGTCAGAAGGCCTCCACGATCGCCACCGTCGTCGAGCGTCTCCGTCAGGCCGGCGCGCTCGAATACACCATCATTGTGGCCGCCTCGGCCTCCGATCCGGCGCCGATGCTCTACATCGCGCCCTACTCGGGGTGCGCGATGGCCGAGTACTTCATGTACAACGAGGGCAAGCCCACGTTGTGCGTGTATGACGACTTGTCCAAGCAGGCCGCGGCGTACCGCCAGCTGTCGCTCGTGCTCCGTCGTCCGCCGGGCCGTGAAGCCTATCCGGGCGACGTGTTCTATCTCCACAGCCGTCTCCTCGAGCGCGCGGCCAAGCTGCGCGAAGACGACGGCGTGGTCGATGGCAAGACGATCCTCAAGCCGGGTGGCTCGCTCACCGCGCTGCCGATCATCGAAACGCAGGCCGGCGACGTCTCGGCGTACATCCCGACCAACGTCATCTCGATCACCGACGGACAGATCTTCCTGGAAACGGACCTCTTCAACGCCGGCATCCGCCCGGCCGTGAACGTCGGTATCTCGGTGTCGCGCGTCGGTGGTTCCGCGCAGACGAAGGCCATGAAGAGCGTGGCCGGCCGTCTCCGCCTCGACCTGGCGCAGTTCCGCGAGCTCGAAGCATTCGCCGCGTTCGCGTCGGATCTCGACGCCGCCACCAAGCGCCAGCTCGACCGCGGCGCGCGCACCGTCGAAATCCTCAAGCAGGGGCAGTATCAGCCCATGCCGTTCGAGGAGCAGGTGATGGTGATCTACGCCGTGACCAACGGCCTGCTCGATTCCATCGAGACCGGCAAGGTGCGGGCGTGGGAGAAGGGGTTCCTGGAGTTCATGCGCGCGCAGTTCCCGCAGGTCGCCGACACCGTGCGCACCAGCAAGGCCCTGTCGAAGGACATGGAAGCGGAGCTCAAGCGCGGCATCGAGCAGTACTCCAAGAGCTTGTAAGATGGCCAAAGGCCGCGAGCTCAAGGGGCGCATCAAGTCCGTCGAGAACACGCGCAAGATCACGCGCACGATGGAAATGGTCGCGACCTCCAAGATGAAGCGCGCAGCGGATCGCGTGTCGTCAGCGCGTCCGTACGCGCTGGCGCTGGGCGAGGTGCTGTCGCAGGTGTACACGCCGGAGCTGGCGGAGCGCTTCCCGCTGCTCCGTCGCCCGGCGCAGGTGCGCCGCGTGGCGCACGTGGTGCTCACGGCCAACCGCGGTCTGTGCGGTGCCTTCAACACCAACCTGCTGCGTGAGGCGCGGGCGCGTCTCACCGAGTTCGAGCAGCAGGGCGTGTCGGTCGAACTCCACGTCATCGGCAAAAAAGGCATCGGTTTCTTCAAGTATCTCGGTCGTGACCTTGCCGGTCAGCGCGCCGACCTGTCCGACAAGCCGTCGGCGGTGGACGCTGCGTCGATCATCGATACGCTCATGACGCGCTTCGCGTCGGGCGATCTCGATGCGGTGTACGTCACGTACGCGAAGTACAAGTCGGCCCTCTCCACGCCGCCGGCGACCGAGCAGGTGCTGCCGGTTGCGGCGCCGTCGGCGTCGGGCACGGCGGCGGCGCGAGATTTCCTCCTCGCGCCGTCGGCCGATGCGATTCTCGAAGCGTTGTTGCCGCTCTATGTGCGCAACACCGTGTACCGTGCGCTCGTGGAAACGGCCGCCGGTGAACAGGGGGCCCGTCGGACGGCCATGAAGAACGCCACCGACAACGCCACCGAGATGTTGCAGTTGCTGAAGCGCACGTACAACTCCGCACGGCAGGCGCAGATCACGCAGGAAATCGCCGAAATCGTCGGCGGCGCATCGGCACTGCAGGGCTGATTTCCCTATCTCCACATCGATTCCCATGGCAACCTCCGCCGCGCCGACCACTGTCGGCAAGATCATTCAGGTCATCGGTCCCGTCATCGACGTGGCCTTCGAAAACGACCATCTGCCCGAGCTGTACAACGCGGTGCGCGTGGAAGGCACGGCGCCTGATGGCACGGTGCTTTCCGTGACCGCCGAAGTGCAGCAGCACATCGGTCGCAACCAGGTCCGCGCGGTCGCCATGTCGAGCACCGACGGCGTGACGCGTGGCATGGACGTGATCGACACCGGGGGCGCGATCACCGTGCCCGTGGGTGCGCCGGCGCTGGGCCGCATTCTGAACGTGCTCGGCGAGCCGGTGGACGAAGGCGCCCCGATCCCGAAGGACGCGCTCCGCTGGCCGATCCACCGCAAGCGTCCCGACTTCGTCGACCTGCTGCCGAAGACGGAAGTGTTCGAGACGGGCATCAAGGTCGTGGACCTCGTCGCCCCGTTCGTGAAGGGTGGCAAGATCGGACTCTTCGGCGGCGCCGGCGTCGGCAAGACCGTCATCATTCAGGAGCTCATCAACAACGTCGCGAAGGGACACGGTGGGAAGTCCGTGTTCTGCGGCGTCGGTGAGCGCACGCGCGAAGGCAACGACCTCTATCTGGAATTCCAGGAAGCCGGCATTCTCGACAAGGTCGCCCTGATCTACGGCCAGATGAACGAGCCGCCGGGAGCCCGTCTCCGCGTCGCGCTCGCGGGTCTCACGGTCGCCGAGTATTTCCGTGACATGGAGAACGCCGACGTCCTCGTGTTCGTCGACAACATCTTCCGCTTCACGCAGGCCGGTTCGGAAGTGTCCGCCCTGCTGGGCCGCATGCCGAGCGCCGTGGGCTACCAGCCCACGCTCGCCACGGAAATGGGCGAACTGCAGGAGCGCATCACGTCCACGCGCAACGGCTCGATCACGTCGGTGCAGGCCATCTACGTTCCGGCCGACGACTTGACCGACCCGGCGCCCGCCACGGCGTTCGCCCACCTGGACGCCACGGTCGTGCTCAACCGCAAGATCACCGAACTCGGCATTTATCCCGCCGTGGACCCGCTCGACTCCACGTCGCGCATCCTCGACGCGCAGTACATCGGGGAGCGTCACTACAACGCCGCGACCACCACGCAGCGCATCCTGCAGCGCTACAAGGAGCTCCAGGACATCATCGCGATCCTTGGCATGGACGAACTGTCCGAAGACGACAAGAAGATCGTGGGTCGTGCGCGCCGTCTGCAGCGTTTCATGTCGCAGCCGTTTGCCGTGGCCGAGCAGTTCACGGGCATCCCCGGCAAGTATGTGAAGCTCGAGGAAACCATCTCCTCGTTCGAACGCATCTGCGCCGGTGAGTTCGACAACCTGCCGGAGCAGGCGTTCTTCATGGCCGGCGGCGTGGACGACGTGGTCGCCAACGCGAAGAAGTTCCAGAGCTGATAGCATGAGCGACTCACTCAAGGTGTCGGTGATTTCCCCCGAGCGCGTGCTTTTCGAGGGCACCGCGCGGGGCGTCATCGCACCGGCGTTCGACGGCGAGATGGGAATCCTGCCGATGCACGCGCCGCTCATGACGCTGTTGGGCAAGGGCACGCTGCGTCTCGATACGGCCGAGGGCGAAAAGCGGTTCGGCATCGAGGGTGGCTTCCTGCAGATCATCGACGATCAGGTCCGCGTCGTGACCGAACACGCCACGGCGATCGCGGCCGCGTAAGCCCGCCGGTCGTTCCGCAATACCGCAGATCGCGCGCCTGACACGGGCGCGCGATTTGTTTTCGTGAGGGGTCGCTCATGTGGTCGTTCCGTTCTTGCCCGCGAGGTGCGCGCAACGTCCGGAACGGGTGGGCCGTACACACAACGGATGTGCGCGACGTCCGCTGCCGACCGGCAGGACGCGACGTCGCCGTCGTGCTCGTCGCGTACTGGCTCGCGTTCTCACCAATCCTCATGGCTCTCCGTGTCGTAGTCCTCGGCCAGGTTCCGGCGTCGTTGCCCGGGCAACTGGTCCATCTGTCGGCGGCCCTCGATCTGTCGGTGCACGGGTATCACACCGACATGGCGTCAGCGCGCGCCGCGCTCACGCCGGTGCCCGATATCGCGATTGTCGGCGCCGCGATGGACGACGGCGCGGGCTTTGCCTTCGTGCAGTCGCTCGCTGCGTCAGAACGTCCCACGGCGGTGGTGTTCACCTCGGCGCGTGAAGAAGACGCGGTGCACGCCTTCGAACTGCAGGCCACCGACTTCGTGCCGGTGCCGGTTGCCGATGCGCGGCTGCGCGACGCCCTCGCGCGGGCACGCCAGCAGGTGCTGCAACTGGCGCTGCTGCGCACGGCCGATGAACTCCAGCGGCTCATCGGCGAGGCCAGCGCATCGGGCAGCACCGATCTCGGGGCGCTCGTGTCGCGCGCGGTGGGGGCGCTCGCGTCGCCGGGCGGGCCCGCGGGCTTGGACGGTCCCGACGCGCGTCGTCGCCAGCGAACCGGATCGGCCTCGCTGACCGGCACGTTGATCCCGTCCACCCCGTGGCGCGCGCCCCGCGGTGGCGAGCCGCCCTTGGCCCGTTTCGGTCGGGATGAGGCCGAGGAGCCCATCCTCGATCTGACGCAAGACGATGGCGGGCGTGCCGCGGCGGGGCACGGCGATGCACGACCCCTCCGTGTGCTCGTGCGGGAGGGACGCCGGACGCGCTTCGTGCCGCTGGCCGACGTCGACTGGTTCGAAGCGGACGGCAATTACATCCTCGTGCATGCCGCCGGAGAGCGCTACCGCACGCGGGGAACCATTACGGCGATCGAGTCGGCGCTCGATCCGCGGCAGTTCGTCCGTATTCACCGGCGTGTGGTCGTGAACATGGACCGGGTCCGGGAGATGTCGCCGTTGCCGGGCGGGGACGGCCTGCTGATGCTTGGCAACGGATCGACGCTGCGCCTGTCCCGTACCTACCGGTCCCGAGTGCGCTAGCCGGTCACCGCGATCACGGATGAGGTCGGCAGCCGGTGCGCATCATGCGCACCGGCTGTTTGTGCACGAATGCGGGCATCCTGACCGGATCCGGCGCGGCGGGAGGCCACACGTGGATGCCGGCGACACATCCGGCGGGATGTCGGGCGACGATGTCCACCCTCAGTGATTGACACCCCCAGCCCCTCCGCTACCTTCCCGCAACGGTTCACACACAGGGAAACGCGGGTCCGCGCACCGCGTGGTCACATCTGGATGCGTCCCCTGCGACCGAACTCTCCCCAATGTGTTGTCCGCCGGCACGCTCCTGTGCCTGCGTTTGCCAGTGCCATGTCTGTCCCTCGGGCCCTCCGAAAGGTTGCCGCGCGGCCGGGCACGGCGTTGCACGCGTTGTCGTGTCGGCGCACTGCCGGTCACAGCGTGGTCCTGTAGCACTACCCTCCCGGAGGAGCAGATGAGGTCTTTCGGACGTCGTATGTGGTTTTTCGCGACGGTCCTAGGTGTGGCACTTGCCGCGCCGATCACCACCGCCCAGGCACAGACCGGTAAACTCACCGGCGTCGTGACCGATGCGGAAACAGGCAAGCCCGTCGAGGGCGTCTCGGTGGTCATTCAAGGGACAACGCTGGGTTCGAACACGAACGCCAGCGGCCGCTATTTCATCATTCAGGTTCCTCCCGGATCGTACTCCGTGCAGGCGCGCCGCCTCGGCTTCCAGAGCGTGACGGCCACCAACGTCACGATCTCGATCGACGCCACGCGCGAACAGAACTTCAAGCTGCGCGCGTCCAACCAGACGCTGGCGGCGGTCACGGTGCAGGCCGATGTGGCGCCGCTGGTCGAGCGCGGTCAGGTCGGCTCGCGCACGACGGTGACGGCCGAGCAGATCACGTCGCTCCCGGTCACGAGCATCGCCGGCGTGCTGGCGCTGCAGCAGGGCTTCACCGAGGTGCCGCAAAACACCTCCGTGGTGTCACTGGCCGAAGAGCAGCGCAGCACCACGCCGCAGCTGCGCGTGCGCGGCAGCCGCGGTGGCGCGACGCTCTCCATGATCGACGGCATCGCCATCAACAACCCGCTGTTCGGCAATGACGCCGTGAGCATGAGCGCCCTGGCCGTTCAGCAGGTGGACTTCCAGCGCGGCGCGATGGAGCCGCAGTACGGCAACGCGCTCGCGGGTGTCATCAACCAGGCCGTGCGTGAAGGCGGTTCGGAAGTGTCGGGCGCGATCGACTTCCAGAACTCCACGCTCCCCGGCAACATCTTCAATACCGCCAACGACAAGCTGCTCGGCCTGAACCTGCTGCGCGGCTATCTGTCCGGGCCGGTCCCGGGGACGCGCAACAAGGTCCGGTATTCGGTGTCGGGGCAGGTGCAGAGCCAGGCCCAGCGCGTGCTTGAATTCGACAACGACGCGTACACGGCCAACGCACCGGTCATCCTGGACGACATTCTGGGCGTATCCACGAAGGATCTCTCGCGCGGCTTCCAGAGCTTCGGCGGCACGCAGAACTCCTCGGTGGTGGGCAAGCTCACGTTCCTGCCGTTCGACAACACCACCATCAAGGTCACCGCCGTCGGCTCGGAGCGTCAGAACCGCGGCTACGACCGCCGCTTCTTCTTCGCGTACCGCGGCGATCCGCTCGCGCTCGTGAACAACCGCGCCGACTCGCTGTTCATCCTCACGGGCGGCGACAACCGTCAGTCGCGCGACCTGCTGCAGCCGTCGGTGCGCGATCAAGGCAAGGTGGTCATCGGCTCGCTCGAGCAGCGCTTCGGCCGGTCCAACCTGACCGTGCGCGTGGCGCAGACGGACTTCGAGCGCACCACGTGCCCCGTGTTCCTGGGCACCTGTATCCCCAGCCCGTTCGCCTACGGCAACTTCGACCAGTCGTTCCTGTCGATCTGCGGTGGCTTCACCGGCTGTGACCGCGTCCCCTATCAGGGGCTCGCGTCGGGCGTGTACGGCGGCGAGAAGTACACCACGCGCACCGTCAAGGCTGATCTCCAGTCGCAGCTCACCGATCACAACAACATCCAGATCGGCGCGCAGCTCATCAACCACGACTTCGTGTACCGCGATGTGCAGCAGGACGCGAGCACCACGTCGGGCGTGAAGAACAACGTGTATCAGGTGTACCGCGGCAAGCCCATCGAAGCGGCGGCGTACATCCAGAGTGTGATCGAGTACGACTTCCTGACCATCAAGCTCGGTGGCCGCTTCGACTACGGCCGCGCCCGTGGGCAGGCGCTCACGAATCCGTTCGACCCGTCCAACGGGACCACGGCGCGTGAGGTGTGCACCGGCGCCTCGGTGGGCGGCAAGCAGCTGCTCAATGCCGCCGGACAGCCCTACGGACTGGCCGGCTGCGCGTCGTCGCCGATTGATCCCAAGACGCAGCGTGCCCGCCTGCTCGACACGGCCACGGCCATCGCCCAGCTCGACGACTTCCGCGAGTCGCCGGCCCGCACGGCGTTCAGCCCGCGCGTGGGTGTGGCGTTCCCGCTCACCGAGAAGTCGCAGGTGTTCTTCAACGGTGGCCGCTACACCATGGTCCCGCTGTACGGCAACACCTACCGCAACACGGGTATCGGCACCACGGCTGGCGCCGGTGACAACTACTGCGCCGCCAATCAGGTGAAGCCGGGCACCACCGAGTGCACGCCCAACCTGCTCCCCGACAATCCGTCGTTCGTGGGCAACCCCAGCCTCCGCCTGGAAGAAGCCAAGCAGTTCGAAGTCGGCTACTCGGGTGAGATCGGTAAGGGCTACTCGATTCAGGTGGCCGTGTTCAGCCGCTCCGAGACCGGCCTGACCGGTATCCGTGGCAGCCGCGCCAACCAGGACATCGGCAGCACGTATGCCGGTTCGCAGCCGGTGTACAACATCATCGTGAACGGCGACTTCCTGTCGTCGCGCGGTGTCGAGGTGCAGTTCCGTCGGCGCCTGTCCAACCGCTGGGGCTACGACATCAACTACGGCCTCTCGCGCTCCACCACCAACTCGCGCCCGCCCGATCGCGCGGCCGAAGTGGCGCGTACCGACGAAGCGCTCCGTGCGCAGACCGTCGAAACGCTCACCGACATCGATCAGCCGCAGCGCATGAACGTGCAGCTGTTCTACCGCGTCGGCAACGACGTCCCGGAGCTCCCGCTTGGACTGGGCCGCGCGCTCAAGAACTTCAGCGGCTCGGTGACCTACAACATCACGTCCGGTATCCCGTACACCCCGCTGCGCGGCAGTGCGGCCGGGACCATCGGCACGAACAATCAGGGTGAAGTCAACTCGGCCCGTCAGCCGTCCACGCAGGACGTGGGGCTGCTGCTCGACAAGGCGTTCCGCATCGGCAACCTGCGCTACTCGGGGTTCCTCCGCGTGAACAACCTGTTCGACCGCAAGAACTGCGTGCAGGTGTTCAACAACACCGGCACCTGCGACGCGGGGCTGCGCGACTTTGCCAACCGTCGTATCGGCAACGCCGGCGACAACACCTCGACGGCGTTCGACCAGCCGGAATACATCGGCGCTCGTCGCAGCATCTCCACCGGCCTGTCGGTCAACTTCTGAGCATGGACGGCGTACACCTCATGGGTTTCACTACCAATATTCCCCGCCAGCCGCGCGTGAGTGTCCGGGGGCGCGCCTGGGCGCGCGCCGCGGCCATGCTTGCCGTGCTGGCCGGCGCGTCGATGCTCCCGTCCTCGGCCGCGCACGCGCAGCGGCTCGAACAGCCGCCGGTGACGCATCTCGACGAGATGCTCCCCGACGGCACCATCCGCCAAATCCCGATCGCCCCGGCCAAGGGGTTCAACCTCTTCGCGGCCGAAGATCTCGCGTTCGGCACCCTCCGCATGTCGGGGGCGTACCGTGCCGCGATCTCCAACCAGGGTGGGCCGGTCTCCCAGAACCAGGGCACCACGGCCTTCGGTGCCCGCGCGGTCAGTCCGACGATCGGCGGCATCCACATGTTCTTCCAGATGGGCTTCGCGGCCGCCGCGCCCCCGTCGGAGTTCCGGAAAATCCGCGCCGTGCATCCCGGCATCAATGCGATGTCCGGCTCGCTGGGCTACACCGCGCTCCTCTGGGAGACGCTGGTGAGCTCCAATCGCCGCTGGGGCTCGGCCGACGGGCAGTTCGGCAAGTCGTTTGCCGGCGTGACGGCGCAGGACGGATCGTCCTGCCGCGCCGACGGCAACGTGTACACGGAAACCGGCTTCTCGCTGCTCGCTCAGAAGGACTGCCCCGATACGTGGGGCTCCGAAGGGTTCAAGGGCAAGCTGGTGGTGCAGGACTCCGTGTGGCTTAATACGTTCAACGCGAACAAGAGCGCGTTCCGCTGGGACGACTGGCGCATCCCGGCCTCGCGCCTCGATGCCACGCAGTTCCTCGGCACCCAGAGCGTGTACGGCTTCATCTCCGACTACTACCGCGAGCAGAAGCTCCGCTACGGCAGCGTTGTCCCCGGTGGTTCGGGGTCGCCGCTCGATGGCGGTTATCCGCTGGGCCTCGAACTGCGCGTGGACAGCTACCAGTTTGCGTCGCCGGCCACGCGTAACACGCAGTTTTATCAGGTACAGATGGTCAACAAGTCGGCGGCGGTGTACGGCACCGGCATCGACTATGACTCGCTGTACTTCGGCACCACGCCAGGCTTCCTCTTCGGCGGTATTGGCGGGCAGTACGGCTCGGTGTACTTCGACTTCAACACCAACACGATTCTCGTGTCGAAGGCGAACACGAGCGGTAATTGCAGCACGTCGTACCCCAAGCGCTACCTGAACACCACGCTCGGCGGCTGTCAGAGCGGCGATGCGTTCAACGCGGGCGTCTGGACGATGACGTGGCTCAAGTCGCCCCTCGGTGACGTGCGCAACAAGCGCTTTACGCGCGACCCTGCCGACCCGTATTACAACCCGGCACACCCGAACGCCGACGACACGATCACGTTCAACCACTCGCACGCCGGCTCCGTGGGCCGTGCGAGCCAGGCGATGACGCGCTCTACCCGGGCCGCCTTCGGCTACCTCTCGTCGACGGAAGACAACTTCCTCGATGGCCGGAATCCGTCGGATTTCACGCTCAACAACTACGCCGGCATGGTGACGCCGGAAGAGTGGAGCGGCTCCCTGCCGGCCACACCGGCCGGTGTGAAGTTTCCGAAGTTCGTGCCGGGCGCGACCACGAATCCGCTCAACGGTCGCC
>JARIEX010000076.1 GCA_031127095.1 Gemmatimonadota bacterium | reverse complement strand
CGGCACGCTGGTGGCGTCGGTGGCGCAGGAAGGGTTGATCAGGCTTCGCGACGGCTGATCGGTGCGATCGCCGGCGCCGGTGTTACCGACGCCGCACGAAGGCCACGATGCGGTCGCGGAACGCCGCCGTCTGGCTCGGCGATACGATTCGCCCGGCGATCACGTGGCCGTCTTCGCCGGCTGTGGGGATGACCGTCACGCGCTCGGTCTTCACGCGCCCCTCGGCGTCCACGGCATCGAGCCACGTGGCCGTGCGCGCCGCGTCCACCACCTGATCCCCCTCGTGGTAGAACGCCAGTGTGGGAACGTCGTAGCCGGTGAGCGCCGCGTCGCGGACGTGCTCGACCAGCGCCTGCATCGGGAAGAGCGCGGTGGACGGGTACCGCATGGTCCAGAATCGCTTCTGCTCCTCGTTTTTCGCGACCCATTCCCGCTGTGGCATGAATCGCGGCAGGATGACCTGTGCCCACGGCAGCGTGAGCAGGCCGGCGGCGGGATCCTTGGGGCCGAAGTTGGGCGAGACCAGCACGAGCGCCTGCAGTGGGGTGCGTACCGGTTTGGGCAAGCTGGCCAGCCAGACGCCAAGTGTGCCGCCGGTGCTGGTCCCGATCACCAGGACCGAATCGCCAAGCCGCGACGCCACGTCGAGCGAGAAGGCGGCGTCGCTCATCCAGTCGCGTGCCTGCACGTTGCCGAGCGAGTCGCCGGGGAGGCCGTGACCGTGAAGACGCGTTTCGTACAGGTTGGCGCCGAGGGCGCGCGCGACGTCTTCACTGAGCGGTGACGTTTCCTGACGGGTCGCGGAGAAGCCGTGGATATACACCACACTCCACGCGGTCTTCGCCGGATTCGCGCTGTCGGCGAAGACGACGCGTTTCGCTACATCGGGGTTTGTCACGCCCGCCGCGCGCTCCTGGGCCGTGAACCACGCCGGAAACGCGGCGAGGCTGTCGGGCAGCCCCGACGCAACCACCTGTATCGCGGTCGGATACGCGCTTGGCTCGTTCCAGTCCACGCTCGGCCGCGGTCCGGCCCGATAGAAAGACCAGAGGACGAACAGCAGCAGGAAGACACGCACCGACCGTTGACCGCGGCGCGTGCCGCCTGCCGCCATCATACGGCGTCCGACGAACTGGAGAAGTTGAAGTCGCGCACCTTGATGGGGGGCATCGCGACGCCGGGGCCACCTTCACCGCCGGCGGTGCGCACGGCCGTGCCGACGCCTTCGAGGTTGTTCAACATGAACAGCGGTGAGTCGTTGAAACGGAAGTTCTTGATGGAGCGCGCGATCTTGCCGTTCTCGATCAGGAACGTGCCGTCGCGCGTGAGCCCCGTGTACATGAGCGTGCGCGCGTCGAGCGGACGCAGATACCACAACCGCGTGACGAGCACGCCGCGCGTGGTGCTGGCGATCATCGACTCGATGGTGTCTTTGCCACTCGCCATGCGCAGTGACTGCGCGCCGCCGGTGGCCGACTTGCCTTGCTTGTTGGCCCAGAAGCGGTTGTACGCGAGCTGATTGAGCACGCCGTTCTGCACCCACGTCTGCTTGCCCGTGGGCATCCCTTCGCCGTCGAACGGGGATCCGAGAATGAGCGGATCGGCGGGATCGGTGAGCAGCGTGACGCGTTCGTCGACGATCTTCTCACCGAGGCGCGTGCCGCCGCCGGCCTTCGAGAACGCCGAGCGTCCTTCGTCGGCGGAACGGGCTTGGAAAGCACCGCCCATGAGGTTCACGAGGTTGGCCGTGGCTTCGGGCTCGAAGATCACAGTGTAGCGACCGGGCTCAATGCCAACAGGATTGCGTGAGCGACGCGCCTTGTCGATGGCGCGGTCGGCCACCGACTGGAAGTCGATGGCGGTCCAGTCGTTGCTTTCGCTCCCCACCCACCCCGAGCCGGTGCCGTCGGTGGTGCGCGCGGTGAGCGTGTAGTTCGCGCTCGTGCCGCGGTGATACGCGAACAGTCCGGCGCTGTTGCCGATCGCGCTGGCGCTGGCGTTGCAGATGATGAAGCCGGCCACCGTGAGATCCTTGGCGGCGCGCGCCGGCGCGAGCGCCGTCATGGCGGCCGTGGCACGATCTTCGGCCGAGAGGTCGGCGGTGCGATCGAACCACGCGTTTACCGGCGCGTACGTCTGCGGCGGCAGTTCGCCGAGATACTCGGGATCTTCCGGTGCCAGTCGCGCGAGCGCCTCCGACTGTTCGACCGCACGACGGAGTCCGTCGTCGCTGCGATCGTTGGTGACCACGCTGGCTTTGCGTTTGCCGAACACACTTTGAATGCGGATCGTGCTGTTCGTGGTCACGCCCGACGTGGACATCTGATTGTCGGCGAAGCGGAGATTCGTTTCGCGCGAGCTGTTCACCGACACGCGCACGGCGTCGGCCTTGGACAGCTTCACCGCGCGTTCAACGATGGCCTGCGCCTGCTCCCGCGAGAGCACGCCGATGGCGGCCATGGCCTTGGTGTCGCGCATGGACTCGCTCATACGGTGCGTCCCGTGTTGATGATGTTCGCGTTCTTGAAGCGCGTGGGCGGGCAGCCGTGGCTCACGGCGTTGGCCTGTCCCGGCTGGCCCTTCCCGTCGTTGAACGTGCCGCCAAGCTCATAGCTGCTCTTGCCGCCGAGCATGTCGAGGGTGTTCCAGAAGTCCGGCGTGCGCATCTGGTAGGCGGCGTCCTTGACTTGGCCCACGATCTTGCCCTTGCGCACTTCGTAGCAGAGCTGCGCGCCGAACTGCGCGTTGTAGCGCTGCTGATCGATGGAGTACGAGGCGCGGCCGATCATCGCGATTCCCTTGTCGGTGGCGGCGATGAGATCGTCCCAGCTCAGATCCTTCTCACCCGGCTGCAGCGACACATTCGGCATGCGCTGGAACTGCACGTCGGCCCAGCTCTGCGCGTACGAACAGCCGTGCGAGCGCACCGGCTTGCCGTTCTTGGCGTACCACGACGCCAGCCACGGCGCCTGCTCGCGCGTGGTCTGGTAGTCGTTGAGGATACCGTCCTTCACAATGTGGAAGGTGTCGGGCTGCACACCATCGTCGTCGTAGCCGATGGTGGCGAGCGCGCCGACTTCGTCGCGGTTCCCCACCAGGTTCATCATCGGCGGGCCGAGCTTGAGCGAGCCGAGCACCTTCTCCGGCGGCGCCATGAAACTGGTGCCGGCGTAGTTGGCCTCGTATCCCATGGCGCGATCGAGCTCGGTGGGATGCGCCAAGGCTTCGTGAATCGTGAGGAACAGCTGCGATGGATGCAGAATGAGATCGTAGCGGCCCGGCTCCACCGGCTTGGCGGTGAGCTTTTCGGCGGCTTCCTCGCCCCACTTGGTGGCGTTCTTCACGATGTCCGCTTCGAGCACGTATTCCCAGCCGCGGCCGGCGGGCTGCACCACTTCGGGGCCGCGCACGGCAGTGCCGGAGCGGTCAGGTGCCACGGCGGTGCAGCTCATGGTCACCCAGCTGCGCACGTAGTCCTGCGTGATCACCGAGCCGTCGGTGTTCGCGTAGTTGCGCTCTTCCTTCACGAACGACAGGCCGGAGTTCACGAAGCGCACGTTGGGCACTTTCAGCGCTTCGGCGTTGGCGCGCAGCAGCAGATCGGCCTTGGTTTCCACCGGCACGGTGAACGGGTCGATCTGATAGGCGCTGCGCCATGTGGCGTTCGGATGCGCCGGCGACGGCGCAAGTTCGACACGGCGATCACGCGCAATGCGATTGGCCTTGGCGATCGCGACGGCTTCCTGTGCGGCCGTGCCGACGCCTTCCTTGGTGAGTTCCTGCGTGGCGCAGAACCCCCAGCAGCCGTCGACCAGGACGCGTACACCGCAGCCCATGGTGTCGGTGTCGACGACGTCGGTGACTTGTCGCTCACGCGTCTGGATGCTGTTGTTGCGATTGCGCGAGATGCGCACGTCGGCCCATGAGGCGCCGTAGCGCTTGGCGGCGTCGAGCGCCTCCATCATGAGCTCGCGGGTGGCCGCGTCGGTGTAGAGCGCGGGAAGCGGCTTGAACCCGGGCAGGGCACGCAGCGCGCTGGGACCGATCGCCAGCGCGCCGAGTGCGGCGCCGCCGGTAACGAGAAAATCGCGACGAGTAGTCATGAGTGGAATGTATCGCCGCCGACGGATTCGGTCACGCGTGTGGGTGCGCGCCTTTGGACAGACCTGTTCCGGCAGGGGCCGGGTGCTAATTCCGGAACAGGCGGTGTCGTCGAAAGCTCCGTAACTGCCGGAACACGGATCAATATCGATTTCACAGATGGCACGGATAAGCGACAAGGCGCCGTTGGCTTATCTGTGTAATCGGTGAAATCCGTTTACTCCGTGTTCCAGCGGTTGCTTTTCGTCGTTGCCGTTCGTGCGACCTACGCCATCGCCTTGGTCATCGGGATCAGCGGCAACGTCGTCCCGTCGGGCATGGGGTAGTCCACGCCGGCTTCGGGTACGAAACCCAGCGCCCGGTATAACGGCTCGCCCGGCAACGTCGACATGAGCGACAACCTCGAGAAGCCCGCGCGTTGGGCGGCAGCGCTGCAGATGCCGAGGAGGCGCGTGGCGTGACCACGGCGGGCGTGGTCGGGGTGCACGTAAAAGGCACGGATCCGGGCCGGTGACGTGGCCGGATCGAGGCGTCCCTCGCCGCGGTGGTCGATTTGATCGCCGCCGAACAGGGTTTCGCGATCGCTCCAGCCGCCGGCCGCCACGATGACGCCGTGCTGCTCCAAGACGAAGTAGCTGCCGTCGTCGATGAGACTGGAGTCCACGCCAAACACGTAGGCCAGCGACGACGCGATCTGGGCCTCGGTGTAGTACCCCGCGCCGAGGCGGCGCACGGAGGCGTCGATCAGGGCCGTGAGTGCCGGCACGTCCGCGTGCTGCGCGACGCGTGGCGCCGCGTCAGGGCGCACCAATCGCCCGGGCCAGCATGGCGGGGTCGATGTTGCCACCGGTCACCACCACGAGGGTGGTGCGTCCCGCGGTGGCGACCCGACCCGCGAGCAGCGCGGCCAGCGCGGCGGCCCCGCCCGGTTCGACCACCAGCTTGAGTTCACGCACCGCGAAGGCGATCGCCGCGAGCACCTCGTCGTCGGTAACGGTGAGCCCGGCACCCACGCGCGGCTGGTTGATGGAAAAGGTGAACTCGCCGGGAATCTCGGTCACGATCGCATCGCAGATCGAGCGCTTGCCGGGCTCGTTCCCCACGCGGTGCCCCAGCGCGAGCGAGCGCGTGGTGTCGTCGAAGTCAGCCGGTTCGCACGGGTGCACCACCGTGGTCGGCGACACGCCCTCCGCGGCCAGCGCGCACCCTGCCGTGAGCCCACCGCCCCCGCAGCACACCAGCAAGGTGTCGGGTGTGTACCCCATCTCGGCGGCCTGGCGGAGCGCTTCGAGCGCCAGCGTGCCCTGGCCGGCCACCACGTGCGGATCTTCGAACGGCGGCACGATCGTGAGGCCATGCTCCTGCGCGATCGCGCCGCCGATGGCCACGCGGTCTTCGGTGTAGCGGTCGTACAGCACCACCTCACCACCGAACGCGCGCGTGCGTTCAATTTTGAGCGCCGGCGCGTCTTTCGGCATGATGATCACCGAGCGCATGCCCAGCAGCGACGCACTGTACGCCACCGCCTGCGCGTGATTCCCCGACGAATACGCGACCACGCCGCGCGAGCGCTCGTCGTCGGTGAGCTGCAGCAGCCGGTTGAGAGCGCCGCGCAGCTTGAACGAGCCGGTGTGCTGCAGCACCTCGGCCTTAAGCAGCACCCGGCCGCCGGCGCGTGCATCGAGCGCCGGTGAGGTGAGCAGCGGGGTGACGGCGGCGTGCGGCGCGATGCGCGCCGCAGCGGCACGGATATCGTCGAGCGTGGGTACGCGGGGGAGGGTCGAGGTCATCCCGTATTATCGACCCGCGCGCGGTGGACGGCCAGCGGCGCGCGCGGTGTCGCGTTGAGTGTCCCGCTTGGCGCGCTCACCGCCACAGGTGATCGCGCGCTCGAAGCGCGTGCGCGGGCGCAAGATGTAGCCGTCGGCCAGCGCGCTGTCCTGGGCCGTGCGCGCGGCGGCGTACTGGGCCGGGCAGGGGGCCCACAAGGCATCGTTCATGGCCGTGGCCACCGGCGTGGGGATGCCGGTGAACACCCAGAGCATGGTGATGAAGATGACCGCCACGGCGACGATGGCGCCGAGGCGCCCGAGGCGCCGGATGCGTCGCGGCGACGGGTCGTTCGGGCGCGGTGCGAAGTGCATCGGCACGTCGGGGTGCGGTCGGGGATCGGACATTCTCTGAATATGGCGGTGCAGCCTCGGTGCTGTCGGCCTCGCCGCGGGATACCCGTCGGGCAGTCGTCCGACAGGCCGTCGGCATTTGCCCCGATGGTGGTCGCGCAGCGATGCGGCAGACTGTGAGGGCGGTGGCGACTGCACGCTTCCGCCTTCCCACCTACCGTTCGTGCACAGTCGCACGGGAGAGTACAATGGTTTCGTTAACGAAGCGGGCACCGGTCGATGCCGGACCGTCACAGTTCAGCGGCTTGCTCCGCCGCATGTTCAATGAGCCGATGCTGGATGACCCGTTCCTCCGGCCCATGCTGACGTCGGCGATGTCGTGGGCGCCGGCCATGGAAGTGTCGGAGACCAATGACGCGATCACGCTGACCGCCGAACTGCCGGGACTCGACGAAAAAGCCATCCGCATCAGCATCGAGAACAACGTGCTGACGATCGCCGGCGAGAAGGAGCAGGAGACGACGGACGGTCCGCCGACCACGGCGTACTACATGACGGAACGCTTCTACGGCGCCTTCCAGCGGTCGTTCACGCTACCGCGCACGGTTGATGTGGAGCGCGTGAAGGCGGACTTCGAGAAGGGTGTGCTCACGGTCACGCTGCCCAAGCTGCCGCAGGCCAAGGGCAAGACGATCGAGATCGGCGCGAAGAAGTAGCGTCCGCTGGCGCGTGACGCGCTCAGGCCGTGTGGGTCGCGATCACCCGCGCGGGGAGGGATGATGGTGGCAGCGTCGCATCGGGGCCCGCCTGCAGCAGAAAGCAGGTGGCGCCGCTGCCGCTCATCATGCCGATCGCGGGTACGCCCTGTTCGTCCCGCAAGGCGGCGGCCGCGGTGCGTAACGTGGGCAGCACGGTGGCGACCCCGGCGTGCATGGTGCTCACCACCGCTTCGAAGTCATTCGCCGCGAGGGCCGCGATCGAAGCCCACGAGTCGAACGCCAGCGCGGGATAGGCGAGCGCCCGCACCGTGTCCCCACGCGCGTCACGCGCCCGTGCGAACGCGGCGTACGCCGCGCCGGTGTTCACGCCGTCGGCGAACGTGGCCAACCACACCGTGGCGGTTGGTAACGGAGGCAGGGGGACGAAGCGGTCGCCACGGCCCCACGCCCACGCGCGTGAGACGTCGCTGACCAGAAAGGGGACGTCTGCGCCCAGGCCGCCCGCGATCTCGAGCAGGCGCGCCGCACCGAGCGGCGTGGGGCACATCGCCTCGAAGGCGCGGAGGACTGCGGCCGCGTCGGCGCTGCCGCCGCCCAGTCCGCCGCCCACGGGGATCTGTTTCTCGATGTCGATGGCCCAGCCCGTGTCCCATCCGCTGGCCGCCACGTATGCCGTGGCGGCGCGCCACGCGAGATTCTGTTCGACGGGACCCAGGCCACGCGCCGGCATCGTGGGGCCGGTGCACGACAGGGACGGCGCCATCGTACCGACCCGCACGTGCACGAGGTCGTGCAGCGCGAGCCGCTGAAACAGCGTTTCGATGCCGTGGTACCCCCCCGCCTCGCGGGCGAGAATACGCAGCAGCAGGTTGATCTTGGCGTGGGCGCGTTCAGTGCGTTCGGTGTCGCTCACGGGCGTGTCACTCCGGATCCGGGCTCGTGCCGCTCATCGTGCCGACGCTCAGGCCGAGGCGTGCGAAGTACACGGCCCCCATCACGGTGATCGGGATGAAGCTGAGCAGGTGATACCCCAGTGCCCAGCTCACGGCGAGGTTGGCCGGCACACCGTACACCGCGAGACCGATCGAGGCCGACGCCTCGAACACGCCGAAGAAGCCGGGCGAGCTGGGAAAGGCCACGCCGATGCCGAGAATGCCCTGCAGGAACAGCGCGGCGCTGAACGGCGCGTCAATGCCGATGGCGAGAAAGCCGAGATACAGCGCCAGCGCATGAACCGCCCAGTGGGCGATGGCCCACAGGAGCACCGCGAGAAAGCGGCGCGCATCGCGCAGCACGGCCAGTCCGCCCATGGCGTTCTCGACAAAGCTGACGGCGCCGTGCTCGAACCGGGGGATGAGGCGATGCGCGATCCAGCGCACCAGCTGCAGCACACGCGCCCCTTTCATCACCATCGCGTAGCAGGCCACGAGCAGCACGGCCATGGCCACCACGCCGGCGCCGGCCAGCTCGGGCACAGTGCGGCCGGCCAGCTTCACGTCGGCGGGGAAGCGCGGGTCGAGCATCGCCCCGAACATCATCGAGAAGAGCACAACCGCATCAAAGATCCGATCGACCGCGAGCGAGCCGAGGGCCGTGGTGATGGGAACGCGCGGCGCCTCACGGGTGAGCGAGAACGCGCGCGCGAACTCGCCGGCGCGCAGCGGAAACACGTTGTTCATCATCATGCCGATGGCGGTGCTCCGCCAGAGCGGCCCGAAGGGGAGGCGCCCGGCCACCGGCTCGAGGATGGTTTGCCAGCGTCGCGCCCGCAGGGGGAAGATGCAGGTGCCCACCACGGTGCTGAGGGCGAAGAGCCCCGCGTTGGACGTCCGCAGCACGGTCCACACCTCGCCCAGATTCACGCCTTTGAGCGTCCACCAGAGCAGCAGGGCACTGAACGCGAAGCCCAGCGTGCTCTTCCAGTCCAGCTTCACCGGTGGTGCCCCGCGTGCTGGTTCACGTGGTGCCCGCCAGATCGAGGAGATCGGACAACTCCTCGAAGAGCGCGTGGGCGGACGGCTCTGCCAGCGTGCCGCGCTGCCAGTGGGACTTGAGGGCGTCGCGCACGGTCCGGGCCTGCGTGAGCGCCGAGTGCCCGCGGTACAGCAACGATTCGATCGGGACAATCGCCGGCTCCACGACCGGCGTGCCCGACCAGGCCAGACTGGCCTGCTTCACCTGCTGGGCCAGCTGCTGATCGGTGAGTTCGTGGTCCATGAGCTGGCGGGCGAAGCTCTGCACGGCCATGCGCTCGGAGATGGCCGCGAGCGGCGCCCGGGCCATACGGGTGGCCAGATTGGCAACGCTCGCGGCGCCGTAGCTCTCGGCCACATCGGCAAGCCCGAGGAGCCCGCGTCGCACGCCGTCGGTGAGCGCGAGCGGGGAGACCCCGGCCCCGTGCGTGGCGAGCGCCGCCGATTCCCGCGCCACCCCATCGGCCGCGGCGGCAATGTCCTGCCGGAAACGCTGCGCGAGGGTGATCGGCGGCTGCGGGTTGCGCTGCACGAGGGCCGGCATGCCGTCGTTCGGAAAGAACCGGGCAATCGGCACCACCGGCGCCGTCGGCGCGACGGCCGGCGTATCGGAGGCCAGATAGCCGGCGGCCACGGCCGCGAGTGCGACGGAGTGGCTCCGGCTCTGGCGTTGCTCGACGTCGCTCCACACGCCCGCCCGTTCCACGAGCGATCGCAGTTCCACCAGCGCGGCGCTGACCGCGAAGTGGAGCCGCTGATCCCAGCGCAGCTCGTGGTCGCGCAGGCCGGCCGCGATCCGTTCGATCGTCGCGGCCAGCTCCGGGAGGCCGTCGAGGCGCGTCATGGTGGCGCTGCCCCGCAGCGCGCGCGCGTTCGTGAGGAGGGCGGCGGGGTCGGGCGCCTGTTCACCGGCCGCGGTCAGCAGCTGGTCGAGACGACCCAGATACTCCATCGCTTCCTTCTGGAAGAACTCGATGAGGGCGTGCGGAGCGCTCATACGCGGTGGCTCATACGCGGTGGCTCGTGCGAATGGGAAAGCAGCGGGATATCAGAACCGATCGGCTTCGCGCGCGTCGTCCATGGCCCGACGGATTTCGCGCACCGCCTCGACCATGCCCACAAAGATGGCACGCCCCACGATGGCGTGCCCGATGTTGAGCTCCTCGATCTCGGCGATCGCGGCCACGGGGCCCACATTCTGCACGGACAGGCCGTGCCCGGCATGGACCGCCATCCCCAGCGATGCCCCGAGAGCCGCCGCGTCCGCCAGCGCCCGGAGGGTGCGGGGGTCGGCGGGGGCGTGGGCGTAGGGACCGGTGTGCAGCTCGATGGCATCCGCGCCGAGGGCCTGCGCCTGGCGCACGGCGTCGGCATCGGCGTCGATGAAGAGACTGGTGCGGACCCCCGCGCGCTGCAGCCGCGCGATCGCGTCGCGCAGCTGGGGGGCGGCCCGTTCAAGGTCGAGCCCCCCTTCGGTGGTCACCTCCTCGCGCCGTTCCGGGACGAGGGTCACGGCCGTGGGGCGGAGCGCTTCGGCCAGCGCCAGCATTTCGTTGGTGGCGGCACACTCGAAATTGAGCGCCGTGGTCACGGCGGCAGCCAACCGGCGGATATCCTCGTCCTGAATGTGCCGGCGGTCTTCGCGCAGGTGCGCCGTGATCCCGTCGGCGCCGGCCTGCTCGCACAGGCGGGCGGCGGCCACCGGATCGGGCTCCGGACTGCGGCGCGCCTGACGGACGGTGGCCACGTGATCGATGTTCACATACAGACGCTGGTAGCGGAGCGACATTACTGGGGTATCCGGTAGAAGATCGGGTGGGGTACCTTTCCCCCCGACGAACGGACGGACGGCCGCACGGTGCCCGTGGGCCCCCCGGCGGTCCGATCCGTCAAGCTGGTCAACACCGTGGGTAGGAGGCCTGCGTGGTACGTATCAAGCGGTCGATGGAACGCGAGTCGGTGCGATATGCCCTGCTCGTTGCCGTGGTCCTTGGCGCGGGCGCCTGCACGCGCACGATCCAGAGTAGCGAGACGTCGATTCCCGGCGCGGCCATGCCGAGCGTGCGTCCCGAGGCGCCCGACGCAATCGGGGCCGCCACGCCGAAGGCCGCCGTGGAGAGTTTCCTCCGGGCGGCCAAGGCGCAGGATCTGCAAGGCATGAGCGCGATCTGGGGGACCGCCAAGGGTGCGGCGCGCGATCAGATGAAGCGCGACGATCTCGAGAAGCGACTGATCATCATGCAGTGTACCCTCACGCATGACAAATGGATCTACCTGGAGGACCGTCCCCGGCTGGAGACCGGTGGCCGTCAGGCATTCCAGGTGGAGCTCACCCAGGGGCAGCGCTCCGCCAAGACGTCGGTTCTCACGGTGAGCGGTCCCGGTGGTCGCTGGTTCCTGGAGGACATCGACCTCCTGCCGCTCAGGGAGTTTTGCCGCTGACCGTCGGCCCGGCGGGCTGGTGACGCTGGACACTCCGACTAGTATTCGGACAGTTCGACCAGGACCCCGCCGGTGGCGCTTGGATGGAGAAACGCGATGCGTTTCCCTTCCGCGCCCAGGCGTGGTGTGTCATCGATGAGCCGGAGGCCGGCATCACGGCAGCGCTGCAAGGTGCCGTCGAGGTCGTCCACGGCAAAGCACACGTGGTGAATACCGGGACCCCGCTTGGCGACGTACTTGCCGATCGGGGAGTCCTCGGACTTCGCTTCGAGGAGTTCCACCAGCGACTCGCCGGCCGCCAGTCCCGCAATGGCGGCACCGTCCGCGTCGTCGAGTGGCACCTCGGGCAGGCCGAGGATGTCACGGTAAAACGGAAGCAGCTCGTCGAGGGCACGCACGGCGATCCCGATGTGGGCGATGCGCGTGCCGCGGCGGACGGAATCGGTCATGATCGGCTTGGTCAATGCGGGCGTGAGCGAACTCCGAATTCTAATCCTGCACACCGGCGCGAGAGCAACCGGCGAACCCCGGGGGCCGCGCCAGCGGAGCACATGATGGCCAACGCAGTGGAAGTATCGGACGACAATTTTGCGACGGAAATCGAGCAGACCACCGGGCTCGCCGTCGTCGATTTCTGGGCCACGTGGTGCGCCCCCTGCCGCATGATCGCACCGATCGTCGAGCAGCTGGCCACCGAGTACGCGGGCAAGGCGAAGGTGGCCAAGCTCGACGTCGATCACAACCAGAAGACGGCCGCGCGTTTCAACGTGCGCTCGATCCCGACCATCCTGTTTTTCAAGGACGGCAAGCTGATCGATCAGGTGGTCGGTGCGGTGCCGCGTCCGGCGCTGGAAGCGAAGTTCAAGGAGCACGCCTGAGCCACCCGGGCGACGCCCCCGGTTCGGCGGAGTCGGAGCGTCTCGCCTCCGATCTCGCCGACCGGGCCGCGACGCTCTGGCCCACCGCGGCCATCCCGGGGGCGCTGCATCTGGTCAGCACCCCGATCGGGAACCTCGGCGACATCACACTGCGCGCGCTCGCCGTGCTCCGGCAGGCGGCCGTGATCTGCTGTGAGGACACCCGGCACGCGCGCACGCTGCTCAACCGCTACGGCATCGACACGCCCACGATCGCGGTGCACGAGCACAATGAGGCCAGCGTCATTCCGCGGCTGGTCGCGCGGCTGCGTGATGGCGAGCCCATCGCACTGATCAGCGACGCCGGCACCCCGCTCGTGTCCGATCCGGGCGCGCGCCTCACGGAAGCCGTGGCCGCCGCCGGGCTGCGCGTGGTGCCCATCCCCGGCGCCTCCGCGCTGCTGGCCGCCCTCGTGAGCGCCGGACTCGCGCCGCACCCGTTCACCATGCTCGGCTTTCCCGCCCGGAAGGGGCGTGAGCGCGAGGAGCAGCTGGCGCTCGCCGCGCGGCTGCCGCACACGGTCGTGCTCTACGAGTCCCCGAACCGTCTGGTCGATACGCTGCGCGATCTGGCGGCCATCGCCGGGGCCTCCCGGCCGGTGGCGGTGGCCCGCGAGCTCACGAAGCATTTTGAAGAAGTGCGGCGCGGAACGCTCGAGGACGTCGCCGCGTATTACGAGAGCACGCCGCCGCGCGGGGAAATCGTGATCGTTCTGGGTGGCGCCTCCGTTGTCGCCCCGAGTGAAGACGGACTCCGGTCGGTGGCGTTGGCGCTGCGTGGGGATGGCCTTCCGCCCCGCGAGATCGTCCAGCGACTCATGGACGAACACGGCGCCAGTCGCAACCTCGCCTACCGACTCGCCCACGACACCTGATGCCGCTTCCGGCCCGGCGTTTTCTCCGAATCGTTCTGCTCGCGGCCGTGGCCGGGACGTCGCTTGCCTTTACGGCCGGCGTCCACCACCTGGCGGCCCGCGGCCCCGGTCGCCTCGCGATCGCGCGGGTGCAGTACGACGGCGGCGGGGACTGGTACGCCAATCCGTCCAGCCTCACGAACCTCATCGGCGCGATCGGCGAGCGCACCGCGCTCCCGATCGAACGCGCCGAGGCAAAGGTCCGGCTCACCGACTCGTCGCTGTTCGATTTTCCGTTCCTGCACATCACGGGGCACGGCGAGATCAAACTCTCCGACGTTGAAGTGCGCCGGCTGCGCGAGTATCTCACGCGCGGCGGTTTTCTGCATGTGGATGACAACTTCGGCCTCGACGAAAGCGTGCGCCGCGAGATCGCGCGCGTGTTCCCCGACCGGCCCTTGGTGGACGTCCCGCACGGGCATCCCATCTATCACCTCGTGTACGACTTCGAGAACGGACCGCCGAAGGTGCACGAGCACGACGGCAAGCCGGCCCGCGGGATGGGGATTTTCATCGGCAACCGACTCGCGCTCTATTACACCTTTTCGGCCGACCTCGGGAACGGATGGGAAGACGTGGGCACCTACCCGGATCCGCCGATGCTGCATGAACAGGCGCTGCGCATGGGCGTCAATCTCTTCACGTACGCCGTGACCAGCCGGGTGACCCCATGACCGCACCGGCGTTACGCGCCACCGCCACCGTCGCCGACTCGCTGGAGGCGCGGCTCGCGCGTGAGCAGTCCACGTTGCGGGCACGCGCCGTGGCGGCCGTGGTGCTGGCCATCATCGCCGTCGTGGCACTGAGCGCGGCCGCCAGCGCGTGGCTCATGGCCGACGGCCGTTGGATGACGCTCCCCCGTGCGGTGCCGGCGGCGCTGTGGATCGCCGCCGCCGCGCTGGCGGCGGCGCTGGCGGCCGTGCTGCGCCGGCGCAGCGCCGAGGTGCTCACGCTCACGTCGCTCGCAGGCGCGGTGGAACGCGAACAGGCGCTGCGGGCCGGCTCGCTGCGCGGAGCGCTCGAAGTGGGCGCCACCGGCGTCCTCGGCGCGCGGGCCTCGCAGGACGTGGCCCGCCGGCTCGCCCCCGGCGCACTGGCGCCGCGCATCGCGGCCCGCATCGGACGCGCGGTCACGGTGGCCGGCCTCACCGCGGCGGTGATGGTTGCGGCGCTGTCGTGGTCGGCGCGCCGCGCCCCCGACGGGTTCGCGGCCACGGTGCATCCGGTGCGCGCGTGGCGCGGGACGCTGCTCCCGGCCCTCGCCTTCGACCGGTTACCCACCCTCGTGCCGCGCGGCATGCCGGTGTCGCTGCGCGTGCGTGCCGACGGGCGCCGGACGATCACCGTCTCGCGTCGCGCCGAAGGTGAGGCGTGGCGCGACACCACGCTCCGCGTGCCGGCCGACGGCATTGCGACGCTGGCGCTCGGTCCCATGGGTGCGCCGGTCACGGTGCGCGTGAATGACGGACGGGCGCCCGAAGTGCAGGGGCTCATCACCGTGGCCGATCGCGGCTGGATCGGTGATGTGGCGCTCTTCAACAACTACCCCGCCTATCTGGGGCGGACCGACGAATCGATGGAGCCGGTGCCGCCGCTGCGGGTGCCGCGGGGTACCCGCGTGCGCGTGACGGCGACGCTGCGCGGTGGCGCGCGCGATGCGATGCTCACCGACGGTCGCGACACCGTGCGTTTCCCGGCCGCCACGGGCGGCGGCGTTGCCGTGGCGGCCGTGCTGCCGCTCGACCGCGACGGTAGCTGGCAATGGATCGCGTCGGCGACGCCGCGCGCCGGTGCGGAAACGCTCCCCCCTGAGCTTCCCGACCCGCTGGTGTTCACCGTCGTCCCGGACAAGCTCCCCGAGGTGTCCATCGTGTCGCCGGCCACGGACACGGCGATCGGTCCCACCGGCCTCGTGCCGGTGTACATCGATGCGGCCGACGATCACGGCGTGCGGCATGTGGCGCTGGTGCTGTGGCGTGAACGGGCCGACGGCACGGGCGCGGTGACGCGTGAGCGGCTCGAGGTCGCGTCGCCCGCGGCCCCGATTTTTGAAGGGGGCGCTTCGATCACCCTCGACGGGCGCGGGCTCGAACCCGGCGACCGGCTGCACGTGACCGCCGTGGCCACCGACGATTCGCCGTGGCGTCAAA
>JARIEX010000075.1 GCA_031127095.1 Gemmatimonadota bacterium | reverse complement strand
GGTTACCGCCCGGCCCGCAGTACGGCTGGCGACGAGGGCAGCTGCTGCAGCAGGAAATCGCGCAGGTTGCCACCCATCACGCGCGCGATCGTGTCCTGATCCATGCCCGCCTTGAGCAGCCCGTCGGTGATCGCCGCCATGCCGCGCGCATCGAAGGGGGTACGCGTGGCGCCGTCGAAGTCGGACCCCAGCGCCACGTGGGCGACGCCGGCCACCTGCACGGCGTGCCGAATCGCCTGCACGATGTTCGCCACCGTTGGCTCGCACACCGCGCCGTCCCAGTAGCCGATGCCGACCAGTCCGCCGTTGGCCGCAATGGCGCGCAGCTGCTCGTCGGTGAGATTGCGCGGCCCCGGGCACGTGGCCGCCACGCCCGTGTGCGACACCACCACGGGGCGCGTCGCCATCGCCAGCACCTCCTGCATCGCCTGCGGCGAGACGTGCGCGAGATCCACGATGATCTGCAGCGCCTCCATCCGCGCCACGACCTGGCGCCCCAGCGGCGTGAGCCCGGCGTGCGTCATGCCATGCGCACTGGCTGCCACTTCATTATCGAAGAAGTGCGTGAGCCCCATCATGCGAAAGCCCGCGGCATATAGCGTGTCCACACTCGCCAGCGACCCGTCGAGCGCGTGCAGCCCCTCGATGGCCAGCAGCGCCGACACCTGCGCCGGATCGCCCGCCCGTCGGTCCACAAAGGCAGCGAGCTCGTCACGCGTCGTGATCAGCGTGAGCGTGTTCCCCGAGCGCAGCGCCGCATCCCGCAGGCGCTCGGCCTGATACACCGCGCGCGCTCGCAGGCTCGTCCACGTGGCGCGCGGCCACCGCTGCGCCAGCGCGAGCAGCAACACGTTGTCGGTCTCGCCGGTGTTGTGGTCGTAGTTCATGCCGCGCGGCGACTTCGTGACCGCCGCGAACACCTGCAGCGCCACGTGCGCCTCCTGCAGCCGTGGCACGTCCACGTGCCCACGCGTGCTCCGGTCCAGCGGATCGCGCCCCCACAGCAACTGATCCGCATGCAGATCAGCCACGAACAGTCGACGGTGCAGCGCCGATCCGGCCGGCGACACCGCGGGGACCGCCGTGCTCACCACGGTGTTCATCACGGAGTCGGCGATACGCGCCCCAACGGTAAAGAAGCCCGCCACCACCACGACGACCACCGCCGCTACGCCGGTCAGCACCCGCTTCATGTCATGTCCTCAGCGCAAACCGCGCGGCATCGGGTCACCGGACATCTCGCGGGCATTCGGCAACGAATTCGGCACGCTCTCGCCACGCAGATCGCCGCAGCGATCGATGGCCTGTTCAGAGCCGGCGTCGATGGTGTCGGGCAGCATCATGCGATCCACCCGCATGCTGTCCACTTCGGTGCGCGCCGTCCCCCACGCCTCCGTGCACAACGCACGCACGCGATCGATGCGCGCGAGTCGCTCCACCCCCGAGGTCGTCGCACGGTTCAGGAACTGCCACGACCACACGCTGAGCCCGATCGTCAGAATCATGCCTGCGAGCGCCAGCGCGCGCGTCTGCCCCGGCGTACGGGGCGCTTCGGGAGCCATTTACCACCCCCGCGCAGGCGCCGGGATCGGCGCGGTGGCGAGAAACTGCGGCGCACGGCGCGCCGTGGTCGCCTGCTCGAAGGCGTACGCCAGGCCGATCAGCCGCCCCTCGCTCCACGCGCGACCGATGAACGACATCCCCAGCGGCAGCGGGCCCACGAATCCCATCGGCACGGTAATGCTCGGGTACCCCGACACGGCGGCCACGCTGGAGTTGCCGCCCGTGTAGCGATCCCCGTTCAGCAGATCGGTGGGCCACGACGGACCATTCGACGGCGCCACGATGGCGTCGAGTGAGTGCTCCGTGAGAATCGCGTCCAGCCCCTCGTCCCGCGACAGGCGTCGGCACGTCTCGAGCGCCTCACGGTACGCGGCCTCGTCCAGCGAGCCCATCGTCTGCGCGCGCTCCATCTGCTCCTGACCGAAGAACGGCATCTCGGTGTCGGCATGGGCGCGATTGTACGCGATCACCTCGTCCATCGTGCGCACCGACACCGTGCCGCCGCGTTCAGCGAGATAGGCGTTCACCCCGGCCTTGAACTCGTACAGCAGCACCGTGAGCTCGGCCTCGTCGTACTTCCCCACGGTCGGCACGTTGGCGGGGTCCACGATGATCGCACCCGCGCGGCGCAGCGCCTCGAGGCCGCGCTCGAACGCGGCATCGGCGCCGGGGTGGAAGCCGGCCATGTTGCGCGCCACGCCGATCCGCGCCCCCTGCAACGCCTTTGCGTCGAGAAAGGTGGTGTAGTCGGTCGCGCTCTTCCCCGCGCTCGCGGCCGTGGCCCGGTCGCGCGAATCGACACCGGTCAGCGCCCCCAGCAGCGCCGCCACATCGGCCACGCGGCGCCCCATCGGCCCCGCCGTGTCCTGCGTGGACGAGATCGGAATGATCCCGCTGCGACTCCACAGCCCTACCGTTGGCTTGAGCCCCACCAGTCCGCAGATCGACGACGGACAGATGATCGACCCGTCAGTTTCGGTGCCGATACCGATTGCCGCCAGATTGGCCGAGATCGCACTCCCGGTGCCCGAACTCGAGCCGCACGGATTGCGATCGGTCACGTACGGGTGCCGCGTCTGTCCGCCGCGCCCACTCCAGCCGCTCGTGGAGCGCGTGGACCGGAAGTTCGCCCACTCACTCAGGTTGGTCTTGCCCAGCAGCACCGCACCCGCCGCGCGCAGACGCTCCACGATGAAGGCATCACGCGGAGCCGGCTGCCCCACCATCGCGAGCGACCCGGCGGTGGTCTGCATGCGATCCGCGGTGTCGATGTTGTCCTTGATCAGCACCGGGATGCCGTGCAGCGGGCCGCGCACTTTGCCGGCGCGCCGTTCCGCGTCGCGCTGCGCCGCAATCGTGAGCGCGTCGGGGTTGAGCTCGATCACCGACCCCAGCGTGGGACCGGCCCGGTCCACCGCGGCGATGCGCGCGAGGTACGCCGCCGTGAGCGCGCGCGAGGTGAGCGTGCCCTTCGTCATGCGCGACTGCAGCTCGGCCACGCCCACTTCGGCATAGGCGAACACATCCGGCGCGGCGGTGTCATCCTCCGGCGGCCTGGGCGGGAGCGCCGCCGCCGCGTGCACCGGTACGACGGTGGCCATGGTGCCCAATGTGGTCGCGGCCGCCGTGGCCAGCGACGACGCCACGAACCCGCGCCGATCCATCCGCTTCGTCATCCCGGCTCCTCAGACCGCGCCCAGGGCGCGCTCGAAATCGTTCAGCAGATCACGCACATCCTCGAGCCCGATGCTCAGACGTACGAACCCCTCCGGCACGGCGTCACCACCCCAGCGCGCGCGGCGCTCAGCACTCGTGTGTACCCCGCCGAAGCTGGTCGCTTCGTAGATCAACTCGGAGGCGGCGAAGAAACGCGCCACCGCCGCGGCATCGGGCAGCACGAAGCTGATCACGCCCCCAAACCGCTTCATCTGCGTAGACGCGATGGCGTACGACGGATCCCCGGGGAGACCGGGATACCGCACGCCATGCACCTTGGGGTGCGCCGCCAGCATCGTCGCGATCGCGATCGCGGTATCGCACTGCCGCGACAGCCGGACGTCGAGTGTGGCCAGCGAGCGATGCGCGAGCCACGCTTCCATCGGACCGGCGATGACGCCCATCCGCGTGCGCCACGTGCGGATCGTCTCCGCGTGCGCGGCATCACGACAGGCCACGTGGCCGAGCACCAGATCGGCGTGCCCCGTCATCGCTTTCGTGTCCGACACCACCGCGAAGTCGGCCCCCAGCGCGAGCGGCTGCTGCAGCAACGGTGTGGCCGTGGTGTTGTCCACCGCCACCAGCGCGCCGGCATCGTGCGCGGCCCGCGCCAGCGCGGCGATATCGCACACGTCGAGCGACG
This sequence comes from Gemmatimonadota bacterium, assembly GCA_031127095.1. Classification (GTDB taxonomy): domain Bacteria; phylum Gemmatimonadota; class Gemmatimonadetes; order Gemmatimonadales; family Gemmatimonadaceae; genus Gemmatimonas. Next base: position 11,603 of record JARIEX010000075.1, on the reverse strand, counting down.
GGTTGGTGGGCGACTCGAGCCAGAGCAGCGCCGCCCCGTCCAAGGCGGCGCGCAAACCGTCACCCACCGTCGGCGCCGTCACCACCTCGATCCCCTGCGCGGCAAACCATGCGCCCGGGAACGCCTGCGTCGCGATCACGCGCGTGGTGTAGTAGCTCTCCGCCGGCATCACCAGCTTGCGCCCCGGCGGCACCATCGTGGCCAGCACGGCGGCCGTGGCCGCCATACCGCTCGGGAACAGCAGGCACGGTCCGCCTTCGAGCGCTTCCAGCGCCCGCTCGTACGCGTTCCACGACGGGTTATGAAAGCGCCCGTAGGTATACGGGGAGTCGGCCGGGTCGCCCGACACGTGGTACGGCGCGGCGAACACCGGACCCGGCAGATACGGCGCCCCCGGCGTCGCATCCGGCAGTCCGGCGCGGACCACCCGCGTCCCGTCATGCCAGCGCGAGTCCGACGCGGCTGGCACGCCGTGCGGGCGTTCGCCGGGGGTACTCACGCCTTCGGCGGATACATCGTGGCGTCGAGCGGCTGCGCCTCGTCGATCAGCATCACCGGGATGCCGTCCTGCACCGCATACACCAGCGCGCAGGTGCGGCACACCAGCACCTCGGCCGGCGCGGTGTAGTAGTCCAGCGAGGACTTGCACTTGGGGCAGACGAGAATCTGCAGCAGGTCGGGAGAGAGGCTCATGGCACGGACTCGCGCTTACGCGCTGACGGGGCGGAACGGCGCGGGAGCCTCGGCGCTGAACGTCAGCCGCGGCCCCCCGATCAGATCGATGCAATATGGAACGGCCGCCCACACCGCGCCGAGGCATTCCTCGATCGCGGCCGGCTTGCCCGGCAGGTTGATGATCAACGAGCGGCCACGGGTACCCGCCACCTGACGCGACAGGATGGCCGTGGGGACGGTCCGCACCGACACGGCACGCATCTGCTCGCCGAACCCCGGCAGCAGACGGTCGCAGACGGCCATCGTCGCTTCCGGGGTGATGTCGCGCGGGGCGGGACCGGTGCCACCCGTGGTGACGATCAGCGGGCATTGATGCACGTCGGCCAGTTCGCGAATCGCCGCCTCGATGAGCGGCTGCTCGTCGGGCACGAGACGATACTCGGCCTGCCACGGCGTGGCGATCCAGCGCGTGAACACTGACTGGATCGCCGGGCCGGACTTGTCGTCGTACACACCGGACGAAGCGCGGTCCGAGATGGTGATGATACCTAACCGGATCACGGCCGCTTGGGCGAATGGTGGGGATCGATGCGAAACTCCGGGGGCGCCGCCGGACATCGGACAACTTACGACCCGAAACTTGAACTCAGAACCCATCACGCACGTGAGTCTCGCGTTCTGAGTCGACGTGTGGAGTCACGAGTCGAAGCGTGGTTACTTCGCCACCATCCCCGTGCACGATGCCGGCAGCGGACCGTCGGGCGCGCCGTACTGCGCCCGCACCACCTGCGCCGCCGCCCCCGCCTGCCCCGGCGTGAGCACGAACAGTGTGGCGTAGCTGGCGTCGCAAAGATCCGGCAGCGACGGCCCGCCCAGCGCCGTTACGATCGCCGGCACGGTATTGCTGTGGCCCACCACCAGCACGATCCCGCGCGCCGCACGCACCGCCGCGGCCACCGCCGCCACATGGGCCGCGCCCCCTCCGTCAATCGGAATCACCGTCGGCACCACGCCGGTCTTCGACACGACCACCGCGGCCGTCTCACCCGTGCGCTTGAGCGACGACACCACGATCGCGTTCGGCGTCAGCATCGTGAGGGCCCCCGCGAGCGCCTGCGCCCGCGCCACCCCGGCCTCGCTCAACGACGGATCGCTCCCGCCCACGGTCGCCTTCTCGCCGTGACGGACCAGCACCACCATCGAGGGCTGCGCCGCCAGCGGACGGCCAACCAGCCCGCTCAGGGTGAGCACGCTCACGGTGAGCGCCGCAGCGCCCCACCACGACCATTTCCGCATCGGCTGCTCCGCCGCGCCAGTAGCGCGAGATCAAAGGGACCCGCTGGAGCACCGCTCCACCCCGCGAATGTACCGTCGCAGCGGGGCCGGCAGAATGCCGGACCACACCGAGTTTCACCGGCGCACCTTGACGATCGTGCCCGACCGCTTCCATCTCTGTGGTCATGCGCACTCGCTTCCGCTCTCTGCTCGCCCTCGCCGCCGTTGCCACGGCCGCGCTCCTGCCCACGCGCGGACAGGCGCAGGCACCGGCCGTCGTCACCCCGCAGGAAACCGCCGCGCGGCGGGCCGCCCTCGCCGCCCGCCTCGACAGCGGCGTCGTGATCGCCTTTGGCGGACGGGCCCTGGTGCACGACTTCAGCACGTTCTACCAGCTGCCCGCCTTCCGGTATCTCACCGAACTCAACGAGCCCGACGCGGCGCTCGTGATGGTGGTGCGCAACAAGCGCGCGCAGAGCACCCTGTTCCTCACGGCGCTCGACGCCCGCACTGCGTTCTACTACGGGCAACGCGTCGATTCCGCGTCGAGCATGACCACGCACGGCCTGCCGGGGCGCTCCGCCACCGCGTTGCCCGCGTATCTCGACTCGCTGGCCGCCACGGGACTCCCCTTCTTCCACATCCCCGATGTGGAAACGATGGACTTCGCGCGCAACGACACGCTCACGCGGGGGCAGGAGGCGCTGAAGGGACTGGCCACCAGATTCCCCAGGCTGTCGGTACGCAACGGCATGCCGCACGTGCTGCAGCTGCGCGCCAGGAAGTCGGAGGCCGAGATGACGCTCATTCGTCAGGCCGCCGAGATCAGCGCCGAGGCGCACCGCGCGGCCATGCTGACCGCCAATCCGCAGCACGAGTACGAACTGCGCGCCACCCTCGAATACGAGTTCACGCGTCGAGGCGCCGAGCGCCCCGCCTACGGCTCCATCGTAGGCGCCGGCGTCAACGGCACCACGCTGCATTACATGAAGGCCAGCGATCCTGCCAAGCCGGGCGACCTGGTGGTCATGGATGCCGCCGCCGAGTATCGCGGTTACGCCGCGGACATCACGCGCACGATCCCGGTGAGCGGAACGTACACGCCGGCGCAACGCCAGCTCTACACGCTCGTGCGCGACGCGCAGGACATCGCCGAGCGCTTTTCCAAGCCCGGCCTGAGCGTCCGTGCAGCCACCGACTCATCGGTCGCGCTGCGGACACGCGGACTCGCGGCGCTCGGCCTCATCGAGAGCGTGGACGCGTCCTTCGATCCCCCGTGGAACGTGAACTGCACCGTCAGCCCCACGCAGTGCCGTCAGGCCAACCTGTGGATGATTCACGGCATCACGCACGGCATCGGACTCGCGGTACACGATCCCATGCAGGAAAACGGCCCCGACGCGAAATTCGCCGTGGGCGACGCGTTCACCATCGAGCCGGGCATTTATATCAGCACAAAGGCGCTGGATGTGTTGCCCAACACGCCGAAGAACCGCGCCTTCATCGCCAAGGTGCGCAGTGCGGTGCTGCAATATCAGAACACCGGCGTCCGCATCGAAGACGATTACATCATCACCGGCAAGGGCCTCGAACGCATTTCGCTCGTCCCGCGCGAGATGGATGAAATCGAAGCCCTCATGAAGCGGCGCGCCGTCATTCAGCCGTAGCGCCCGCTCACCGCGTGCGATACGGGTAACCGCGCGCGAGCTCCCGGTCGAGCGTGCGGTCGTGATGATACAGATCGTCGTAGAACGTCACGCGTCCATCCGGCTGCGCCATGGCCGTGACGTACAGGATGTGTACCGGCACCGGCGTGGCCAACGGCACGCGCAGCGGCATTTCCCGGTGCATGTCCGTCGCGATCCGGGTGGAGTCCCACCCGGCCTGCCCGCGTAGCACCAGCGCGGCCAGCCGCGCCGGCTCGGCCAGGCGGATGCACCCGTGACTCAAATCCCGTCGCGCCTGCGCGAACACCGACGTCGTCGGCGTATCGTGCATGTACACGTTGAACGCGTTCGGGAAGATGAACTTCACGCCGCCCAGCGCGTTCTTCGCCCCCGGACGCTGACGGATCCGCGCGCGGCCGGCTGCCACCGCGGCGATCGACGAGGCACCATGCGGCAGCACCTGCTCGTCGTCCGTGACGATCTCGTACTCGTTGCGCGGCAGATACTCCGGATCGCGGCGCGCCTTCGGCAGTAATTCCTTGCGCGCGATACTCGGCGGCACATCCCAGTACGGCGAGAACACCAGGTATTGCATGACGTCGCTGAACACCGGCGTCTTGTGATCGTACGCCTGACCCACCACCACATCCATCGCGAGCACCTCCTGCGGACGATCCTGCACATCGGTGAAGGCGTACAGGCGGAAGGCCGGAATGTTGACGATGATCGGCGGTGCGGAAAAGCGGTGCGGCAGCCAACGCCAGCGTTCGAGCGACAGCTCGAGCGTGCGCAGCCGCGCCGCCAGCCGCCGCCGCAGCACCGGCAACCCTTCCGGCGTGTGGGACGTCCGCGTGCTGTCACGCAACACCGCGCGCAATCGCACCGTGTCATCCTCCAGCGCCCTGAACCGCACGAGCACCGCCTTGAGCGCGCGATAGTGTGCGTAGGGCGGCTCGGCGGCGTCGAACAGCCCGACCGCGTCAGTCGATGCGGCCAGCTCGCCCAGCGCGTCGACGGCATCCCATGGTTCGTGCGACAGGCGGAGCGAAGGATGGATCACGCCCGGCGACACGCGCCCATGTTGCAACGCATGCAGGACCCGCAGCGATGCCGTGCTGAGCATCACGTCGAAGGCCGCCTGTGCGGTGTCGAGCGCGGCCGCGGCTGCGGCCGTAGCCGTCCACACCGGCAGTACCGCCAGCCGCGCGGCGCGGGTGCGCAATGCGCCGGCGTCGTAGTCGCGCGGATCGAGCCCGCGTGCCGTCACACGCTCCAGCTCGGCAATTACCGCGAGCGCCGCCGGTGTGGGCTGGCCATCACGCAACCAGAGCGGCGCCCACGCCGCGCGTGTGTAGGCGCGCTGCAGATCGGCCGCCACGTCGTCCAGCCGTGGCCAGCGCTGAACGCGATGGCGACGCGAAGCAATGATCGCCCGCAGGACGCCCGCCGGATCCTCCGACGCACGTCCCTGCGCGGCCGCCGCCAATGGCGTAGCCGCCCCACCGCCGACCGCGCCGACAAGCGCGGCCAGCACAAACAGCCGTCGGAAGAGCAAAGGGAAGCGCACGCGCTATTGTATGCTCGGTGCGCGCCCCGCACGCTGTCAGGCTTTCCCTTCACCACACGATCATGCTGCTCATCTACGGCGCCAACGGGTACACCGGTCAGCTCATCGTCGAGGAGTGCGTGCGGCGCGGGCTCACCCCCGTGCTCGCCGCGCGGCGGGCGGAGACCATTGCGGCACTCGCCGCGCAGCACGGGCTCGCCACACGGGTGTTTGCCCTCGACGATCCCGACGCGTTGCGGCGCGGGCTGCAGGACGTCCGCGTGGTCCTGCATGCGGCGGGGCCGTTTATCCGCACCAGCGCGCCGATGGTCGCCGCCTGTCTCGACACCGGTGCCCACTACCTCGACATCACCGGCGAGATCACCGTGTTCGAGGCGTGCCGGGCCCGGCATGACGCAGCGCAGCACGCCGGCGTGGTGATCCTGCCGGGTGTGGGATTCGATGTCGTGCCCACCGATTGTCTGGCCGCGCGGCTCGCCGCCGCCCTTCCCGGCGCCTCGCTGCTCGAACTCGCCTTCGCCGGCGGTGGCGGCGTCAGCCGCGGCACGCTCAAAACCATGCTGCTCGGCTCCCCACAGGGCGGCGCCATCCGCCGCGACGGACGCATCACGCGCGTCCCATCGGCGTGGAAACAGGCCACCATCCCCTTCCGCGATCGGCCGCGACACGCCGTGACGATTCCCTGGGGCGATGTCTCCACGGCACACTGGTCCACCGGCATCGGCAACATCCACACCTACCTCGCTGTGCCCAAGGGGAACGTGCGGACCATGGGGTTGCTGTCACTGATCAGTCCGCTGCTCCAGCGGCCGGGCGTGCAGCGGTTTCTGGAACGGCAGATCGACCGCCGCGTCCACGGCCCCGACGAGACGGCGCGGGCCACCGCCCGCATGCACGTCTGGGGGCGGGTCACGCACCCGGATGGCCGCACCTGCGAAGGCACCGCCGAAACCCCCGAGGGCTATCGCTTCACCGCGATCGCGGCCGTCGAGTCGGCACGGCGCGTGCTCAATGCGCCCCCATCCCCGGGGTACCAGACGCCATCGACCGCGTTCGGCGCTGGCTATCTCGAGGAGCTCCCCGGGTGCAGCGTGCAGATTGGGTGAGCGCGCGCACCGACGTTGGGCATCGGCGCCCCACGCGCACCCCGCCGCCGTTGCTGGTCAGTCGCCGTGCGCCCCCCTAAGTTGCCCCCGTCACTTTGAGCTTACGCCCCCGACCGGACCGCGCGATGTCGTTCACATACATGAGCTCAGCGCGCGCGTGGATGCCGCGCGCGGCACTCCTGGCCCTCGCCGCCCTCGCCGCAGCCTGCGGGGGCGACGGGGCCGCCGAGAGTACCACCAACACCACCGTCGCTGACGGGACCTTTGCGCGGATCCAGCGCGACATCCTCGACAAGTCGTGTGTCTCCTGTCATCGCGCCGGCGACGCCAATGCGCGGCAGTCGCAGCTCGTCCTGACCGGCGATTCGGCGTACGCACAAATGGTCGGTGTCGCCTCGCTGCAGCAGTTTGCGCGCGCCGACGGATTCCCTCGTGTGAAGCCGTATCGGGCCGACAGCTCCCTCTTGTACCACAAACTCTCGTGGGTGCCCGGGCATCACAGCCGCGACTACGGCCAGCTCATGCCCATGGGCACCACCAAGGGCGTGACCGCCGGCCAGCTCGAGTACGTACGACGCTGGATCGAAGCTGGCGCCCCGCGCGTAGGGCACGTGGTAGACACCGCTGTGCTGGCAGACGTCCGCCTGCAGTCCGCCAGCTTCACCCCGCTCGCCGCACCGACCGCCGCCGGGCTCCAGCTCAAGGTGGACAGCTTCGCCGTGTCGCCGGGCTCGGAGCGCGAACTGTTCGTGTACCGGCGGGTCGGCAACGCCACCGACCTGTACGTCACGCGCATCCAGTCACGCATGCGTCCCGGCAGTCATCACCTGCTCATGTACACGTTTGATGAAAGCCGCACCGCGTTCCCGTGCAACCAGCGTCCCGCCGTGAACATGGTGCGTGATATCCGGAACGCCGATGGGTCGCTCAACATCGCCAATATGCTCCCCATGGCGTGCCACGTGTTTTTCGCGGGCGCCATGACGCAGGACTTCGACTATCGCTTTCCGCCCGGGGTCGCGCTGCGTCTGCCGGCCAATGCGTCGCTGGATTTCAACGTGCACTACGTAAACCGGGCGCCGATCGACCTGCCCGGCGAGGCGTTCGCCAATCTCTATACCGCCGACCGCGCGCAGGTGCAGACGGTGGCGCGCACACTCAATCTGGCCAACAGCAACTTTTCCCTGCCGCCCAAGCAGCGCACCACCATCCGCACTGTCTTCCCCATGGCCGTCCGCACCACGGTGCTCGGCCTCACCTCGCACATGCACGCGCTGGGCGAACGCTACGAAATTCGCGTGCGCCGCGCTGATGGCACCGAAACATCGGTTTATGTGAACACCGACTGGGAGCACCCGAGCTTCACCAACTTCGAAACGCCGCTCGTACTGCAGCCCGGTGATGCGCTGGTGTCGGTGGTGACGTGGAACAACGTCACCGACCGCACCGTCGGCTTCGGGCTGCTCTCCAGCGACGAGATGAACATCATCTTCGGCTACGCCTACTAGGCGCCACGAGCGGCCCTACATCCGGTTGGGCGACGCAATCAGGTAGTACGACTCCTGCCGGGGACGGAAAAAACGATATCCCTGCTCCGTGAGATGGGCGTCGTCCTCCATCATTACGAACAGCTTCTTGCCGCCCCACTCGGGGATCGGCGTGGCGGTGTTCAGCTCGATCGAGATGTACGACCCGAGGCGCAGGCGCGTGTTCTGCGCCGTCGTGTCGCTGCGCAGCGGGCTGCGGAAGTCGATGGACGTGCCGAGCCCGTGACCCTGCGTACCGATCGGATGCGAGTACACCATCGCTTCGATGTTGCGCTGCTTCATCTCGGTCATCGTGTTGGTGAACACCGTCCCGCCCGTCAGCCCCGGGCGGCCGTGCCGCAGCATCACCGCGTCCTGCAGCGTGTTGGTGTTCGCCATCGCCCGCTTGAAGCTCTCCGGCACGTCGCGCTCACCGGGCTGCAGCACGTAGGCCATCTTCTGCCAGTCGGTGTCGAAGCCCATGTAGCTGATGCCGAAATCCACGTGCACCACATCGCCGGGACGGATCGTCGTGCTCTCCGGCGCCACGGCCAGAAAGCCGCGGGAGGTGGCGATATCGGCTCCCTTCCGCTGCACGCGCAGATCGGGCTGGAACCACGTGCGCACGCCAGCGGCCCCCAGCATGTCGAACAGCGCGCGCCGCACGTCGCCCACCGTGGTGCGGTTGGGCGTGATCACGGCGTTCGACAGCGCGCGCTTCACGATCGCCTCGGTCACGGTCACGGCCGTGCGGTAGTGCTCCATCTCCTCCGGCAAGCGCGTATCGAGGTACTCCTCGATCAGGTCGCCGGCACTCACGAACGTTTTCTCGGCCTCCTCACCCAGCGTCTCGGCCAGAAAGCGGTACGCGTCGTAGCCCAGCGAACGCGTCTGTCCGCGGCGGCCGCGAATGCCGAGTCCCACCGTGGCCGGCTTGAACTGCTGATACAGATCGCGCAGCGTCGTCGCCGGCGGCCGCGGCTCGGTGAACGGCGCATCGAAGAAGCGCGCCAGATTCTCCTCGGTGTACGCGGTGATCGCGTACTTCTTCAGCCCCTGCTCGCCACCGTCGATGAACACGAAGAAGTCGCGGTTCCCCGTGTACGGGCGCGGCGGCGCCACGTACTGCGACAGAGGATCATCGTGGAACTCCTCGTTCACCACGATCCACATCCCGATCTTGTGGCGCCGCATCATCGGCAGCAGCAGCGCATGCCGCTTGGTGAGCCAGTCTTCGCGCAGGGCGATCTGCTGCGACCACGGCAGCAGCGCGGCCGCCTCGGGTACGGCGAATGCGCGCGACCCGCGGACGGGGCGGGGCGTTGAAGACTGGGCCGTGGCCGTCGGTACCGGGGCCAGCGCCGTGGTGGCCAGCAGGGTGGCGGCGAACACAAGAAGCTTCATGGCGAAAGGTCGGGGGGTGACGACACGGGAAAACGCAGGGGGCAGTCCCCCCAATGTGGCCGCCCGCGCGCGGCTTCGGGATGCCTGGCGAGTACGATCTCGCCGAGGGTAAAATGCGGCCGTCCACCCCCGTACAGCGACTGACGCAACGCGCAGCGAGCGACAACGGCAACAACAACCGCAAACACAACAGCCAGAACACGGAGATCCGTGGTCTCCGTGTTCTGGCTTTTTGCTGATGCTTTTTGCTGTTTGCCGTTCGCTGATGCGGTTCGCTGCCGGCCGTTCAGCCGCCCCCGCTCACGCCCCCGCCATCAGCCGCTCCCGCAGCCGCCGCTTTACGCCCGGCCAGTCCACGTCGGTGATGCCGTAGTACACGCTGTCGCGCACAAAGCCGTCGCGCACCACCATGTGCCGGCGCAGCACCCCCTCGCGCACCGCCCCCAGCTTCTCCAGCGCCCGCTGCGACTGCGTGTTGCGCAGGTCGGTCTTGAATTGCACCCGCACCGCGCCCAGCACATCGAACAGCTGCGTGAGCTGCAGGTACTTCGTTTCGGTGTTGGCGAGAGTCCCCTGCGCCGCCGGGGTCAACCAGGTCCCGCCGATCTCCACCCGCCGGTGCGGGCGCGAAATATCCATCCACCGCGTCGAGCCGATCACGGCGCCGCTGTCACACGAGATAATCGCGAACGGCACCTCGTCGCCGCGGGCCGCTGCGGCGTCCGCCGTGGCGAGATACGCCACCACCGCCGCCTCCGTCACCAGCGGCGGCTGCACAGTCACCCGCCAGAGTTCCTCGTGATGCCCCGCGGCCAGTAACCCCTCGGCATGCAGCGCCGTGAGCGGTTCGAGGCGGACCAAACGGCCGTGCAAAACCACGGGGCGCGGATCGAATGGGGCGAGCGGGAGACCCGGCGCGCCGGAGAGCAAATCAGAGGAGGCGATGGACATGGGCGCACACTCGCCGCGGTGCCATCGGCCGGCAAGGGCCGACACCACGGCTGCTCGCCCCTACCATTGCGGGGGCCCCGTCCGTATTCTCGCCCATATGTCGCATGGTCGCTCCCGCCTCGGACTCCTCGCCCTCGCCGCCGGGGCCCTCGTACCCGCCGCGGTCTCGGCGCAATCGTCACCCGTCGCGCGCGTGACCGGTGAGGTGTTCGACAGCCTCGCCATGCGCCCCCTCGCCGGGGCCACCGTGCAGCTGGTCACCACCGGCCAACCCGCACGCATTCGCGTCGCCACCGCCGACAGCCGCGGCGTGTTCCGCTTCGACTCGGTGGCGGTCGGGGTGTACGTGGCCGGCTTCCTGCACCCGCTCCTCGACAGCCTCGGACTCGAGGGCCCGCTCGCCCGCCTCGAGATCACGACGGCCGATCCGCTCGCCCTCACCCTCGCTACGCCGTCGCCGGCCACGCTGATCACGGCCCGCTGCGGACCGCTACAGCCCGGCCGCCCGCAGGGGCTCTTCACTGGGACGGTGCGCGCCGCGCGCGGCATCCCGCTGGCGTCGCCGGCCCGTGTTCGGGCCCAATACACGCAGACCACGGTCAGCGAACGCGGACTCGAGCGGCGCACCCCGGCCCAGTTCGGCACCACCGACGCCGACGGCGTGTTCTCGGTGTGCGGCGTCCCCCCCGGCCGCATCATCAGCGTCCGGGCGTTCACCGCCACCGATAGCAGCGGGTTCGTGGAACTCACCGTCCCGGCCGACGGGCTGATGCGCCGGAACCTGCTGGTCGGCAGCGCCACCCGCGCGCGCGCCGACACGACCGCGCGTGGACAAAGCCTCAGCGGCACGGCGCGGCTGCGCGGCGTCGTGCGCAACGCCGCCGGAAAGCCGGTCGTCGGCGCGCGGGTCGTCGTGCTGGGCACCGCGCGCGAAGGCTCCACCGGCAGCGCGGGACAGGTGGCCCTCTCGGCCTTGCCCGAGGGGAGCTACACCCTGGAAACACGTGCGCTGGGCTACCAGCCCCTGCGCAGCGTGGTCGATCTCGATGGCAGCCGAGAGGCCGACGCGGAGCTCACCCTGTCAGCGCTGCCCGCCGCCGTGGACACCATGCGGGTGCGCGCCGATCGGATGGCCGTCCCGCTGGCCGACTTCGAGCGCCGCCGCAAACTGGGCTTCGGTCATTTCCTCGACGAAAAGCAGATCACCGCCCGCGCGCCCAACAACGTCGCCGACGTGTTCCGCAGCACCCCGGGCGTCGTCACCATGCCCGGACAGTTCGGGCGCGACCGCGTCCTGCTGCGCGGCACCGGCATGACCGGTGACTGCCCGCCGGCCGTCTTCCTCAACGGGCTGCTGATTCCCAACGAAGACGGCGATCTCGATGCCATCGTCAACGCCCGCGACGTGCGCGCCGTCGAAGTCTACGCCCGC
>JARIEX010000074.1 GCA_031127095.1 Gemmatimonadota bacterium | reverse complement strand
ACCGCGGTCTCCGGGGTACCGTTCCCAGAGCGGTTGGCGGGGGCACATCGTCCCGTCATCAACCATGCTCCGCCCGTCTTCCCGTGATGCCCGCTCAGTGATCGACGTTCTCGACTACACCAAGCTCTACGGCGATACCGTCGCCGTGCAGTCGCTCTCCTTCCGCGTGGCCCCGGGCGACGTGCTCGGTCTGGTCGGCCCCAACGGCGCCGGCAAGACCACCACGTTGCGCGCGCTCGCCGGCATCCTGCAGCCCACGTCGGGGAGCATCCACATCGCCGGCATCGACCTGCAGCAGGATCCAGTGGCGGCCAAGGCACGGCTCGCCTTCATCCCCGACGAACCGCAGCTCTTCGATTACCTCACGGTCACCGAGCATCTGCAGTTTTCGGCGCGACTCTACGGGGTACGCGACGCGGCGCCGCGCATCCCGCGGCTGCTCGAGGAGCTCGAGCTCACCGCCAAGCGCGATGCGCTCCCCACCGAGCTCTCGCGCGGCATGAAGCAGAAGCTCGCCATCGCGTGTGGGCTCCTGCACGATCCGTCAGCGCTGCTGCTCGACGAGCCGCTCACGGGACTCGATCCGGTGGGCATCCGGCGCATGAAGGAAACCATCGCGGCCCGCGCGCGCGACGGCGCCGCCGTGATTCTTAGCTCGCATCTGCTGCACTTGGTCGAGGAGCTGTGCACGCGCATCCTCGTGATCCGGCGCGGACAAGCCGTGGCGTTGGGCACGATCGGCGAGATCGTCGAGGCCCGCCCCGATCTGGCCGGCAAGTCGCTGGAAGAGATGTTCATCCTGCTCACGGGCGACGACGCATGATGGGACAGCCGGCCCCCGTGTCGGCGATGCTGTTCCTGTACGAGCGCACGGCGGTCAATCGTCTGCGCCGCCAGATCGCGCGGGCACGCAGCCCGCGCTACATCGCCGCCGTGGTCATGGGCGTGCTCTACATCTGGTGGGCGATGTTCCGGAACACGCAGCTCAGCGGCGGGCCACTCGCCGCGCTCGTGAAAACCGACATCGCCGTGCCGATCGCCAGCGCCGTCCTGCTGCTCTCGGCCGCCCGCTGGTGGCTGTTCGGCAGTGAACGCGGCGCGCTCGCCTTCACGCCGGCCGAGGTGCAGTTCCTGTTTCCGGCCCCGGTGAGCCGACGGCAGTTGGTGCACGCCAAGCTGGTGCGCATGCAGCTCTCCATCCTGCTCAACACCATGATCTTCAGCGTGCTGCTGCGCGGTGGCGGCAGCTCCGTGGATGGATGGCAGCGCGGGGTCGCGTTGTGGCTGCTGTTCAGCAATCTGGCGCTGCACCGGCTGGGTGCCTCGATCGTGCACGCCAGCACCACCGAGCACGAAGGCACGGCACGCCGTCGGCTGATCGTACCGGCGCTCCTCTTCGGCGCCGTGCTGGTGGCGGTGGTGTATGGGCTCAGCGTCCGCATCCCGGAGCTGCGCGCGGCCAGCGACGAAGGCCTCAAGGCCGTGCTGCTGGGCATCACCGACGCCCTGCGGCAGACCGTCCCGAACACGGCGCTGTTCCCGGTGCGCGCGGTGCTCGAACCGGTGTTCATGTCCAGCACCGCCCACTGGCTGGCCACGGTGCCCTGGGCCATCGGGCTGCTGCTGCTGCAGTACCTCTGGGTGGTGCGCCTGGACCGGGCCTTCGAAGAAGCCGCACTCGAAGCCACGCAGCACCGCGCCGAACGGTTGCAGCGCTTCCGCTCGTCGCAGATGGGCACCTCCCGCTCGCGGAAGGGAAAGCTCGCCGCAGTGCCGTCGCTCGCGCTCACCGGACGTCCGGAGATGGCGATCGCCTGGAAGAACGTCGTGGCCGCGCTGCGCGGTGGCGCGTGGCGCACGCAGTTGCTCACCTTCACCATCGGTCTCGCCGCGCTGGCCGCCGTCACGCGGTCCACCTCGGAGCGCGCCGGCGACGTGTTCATGGGGCTGACCTTCGGGTGGGGCGCGATGCTGCTGTTCATCGGCCCCCTCTGGATGCGCTTCGACCTGCGCCTCGACCTGCCACGTCTGGCCATGCTGAAAACGATGCCGCTCCCCGGCTGGCGCATCGTGGCGGCCGAAATCGCCGCCGTGACGATGCTGCATTCGCTCACGGTGTGGTCGCTCATGACGGTGCCGCTGGTGATGTTCCTGCAGGATCCGGCGCTGTTGCTGGAGAGCGGCGCCACGCTGCCGATCGTGGTGTCGATCGCGGTCGGCGTGCCGGTATTCAACGCGCTCATGTTCACGATCCAGAACGGCACCGCGCTGCTCTTTCCGGCGTGGGTCCGTCTAGGCACCGAGGCGCGCGGCTTCGAAACCATGGGGCAGAATCTGCTCACCACCGGCGCCACGACGTTGGTAGCCGCGGTGGCACTCGTGTTTCCGGTGGGCGTGGGCGCGCTGGTACTCTGGATCGCCAACGACTGGGGCGGGTGGTCGGTGCTGCTGGCCACGATGCTGGCCAGCGTGGTGGTGATCGCCGAACTGTGGCCGCTGCTGCACTGGCTGGGCGGCGTCTTCGAGCGGATCGACGTGAGCGAGGTGGCGGCCACCACCTGACCGCCCTTCCTGCGGCGTGTTCCGGTGCGTAACCTGTGGGGCCGGGGATTCCCAGCGGTTCTCACGTTCTGCGACGCCACGCCATGCCGGCTGAATTCGATCCGCCCGACGAGTATTCACCCGACGACGACGCCCCCGACGCGGAGTCGTACGGTGGCGATGATGAATCGCGCCCCGCGGTGTTCGTGACCACGCGCGAGCCCATCGCGCTGCTCGTGTCGCGTCTCGACGACCCGCGCGCGCCGGATTCCTCGGCGCTGGCCGCCTACATCGACGGCCGCATGGTGGCGCGCAGTGCGATGCCGCCCGACGCCATCGCACGGCTCATCGGATTGCACCTGTTCGAGTCGCCGGTGCCACTGGGGCTCTTTGCCTTCGAAGCCGAGCCGGGGCTGCAGTGCCGCTTGTTCGCGCTGGTGCCGCGTGCGGCGCTCGAGGCCGATGCGCACCGCGCCGAGCCGTGGAAGGCGAGCGTGCCAAGCTACGAAGCGATGCGCGACGCCGACGACGGTGACGATGACGACGACGAGAACGATGACGACGATGACGACACGTCACCGTACGAGACGATCCTGCTCGGCCACATCGTGCGCTTCGCGAAAGACCGCAAGCACCCCAACGACCTCGCGGGGGAAGCGGTGGACATTCTCCAGCGCATCATTCACGGCGCGGAGCCGCTGGAGGATGCCGATCAAAAGGCGATCGACGACCTGCTGGGATCGCTGTAGCGCGTACGGCCGCGTTACGCGTCGCGCGTCACGCGCGCGGATCGCGTACCACGCCGACGAACAGCACGGTGCCGACAAACCGTTCACGGATCATGAACACGAACGGTTTGTCAAAGCGATAAGACAGCGGCAGCGGCACCGACGTGGGAACGACCCCCACGCTCGTCACCGCCGCCGCACGCGTCCCGGCCTCGTCCACGTCCACCGCCACACCGTGCCGCACGAAGCCGATCTTCACGCTCGGCCCCAGCAGACGCGGAAACTGTGCGGCATCGGTGAAGGCGCGCGGCATGCCGAGCGCCGCGAGGTGCGGTCCGAGTTCCAGTGATCCCGACACACGGAAGCGTGGCAGCGTGAGCGGCGTGCTGGCCGACACCGTCGCGAGCCCGTTCGTGATCGTGGCCAACCGCGCGGAATCCAGTGTGGCCACCAGCGACGACACCGTACCGGTTTGCGGTGCCAGCAGCAGCATCGTGTACGCCGTGTTGCCATAGGCCAGTTCGGCCGCGAACAGCGCGCCGTCGGTAAAGCCGCGGAACCGGCCGTCGCGCGTCATCAGCGGCACGGACACGTCAGTGCCACTCTCCAGACGGAACGGGCCGGGTTTCGTGTTCGCCGACTCGAACCGGTCGCGCCATGCCCCGTCGAAATACACCGCGTTGGCCAGCAGCATCAGCAGATCATCGGGCGGCGGTGTGTCGAGCACCTTGGGCACGAGCCCCTTGGTCTGCGTGTTCCCCCACGCGTTCACCGCGTCGAACATCGCCGACGGCGTGGCGGCGCTGCGGATTTCCGCGTTGAAGTAACGCCGCACGTCACCCGCGAATCCCGTGTCGGCCACCAACGGCGTGCGCACCCAGATCGCGTTCGCCAGCGTGACCGTGACCGCCGGATCGAGCGTCGGCAGCATCGTCATGAGATCGCGGTACGCCGTGTTGATCTCGGCGCGGGTGCGACCGCGCCAGCCCAGCGTACCGGCCATCTGCGATTCCGTCTCGCCAGCGGCGCCATTCATCGTCATGCCGAGGGCGAGCGAGACACTGAGCGGCGAGAGCAGCACGTTCTTCCCCGCCGCCCGCGCATCCGAAGCGCGCAGCAACCGCAGGGCGAAGCTGTTTCCCGCCGACACCGCATCGCGCTCCACCGCCGTGAGCGCCCGCGGCAGCGCCGTAAGCGAATCCACCGCGCGATTGTCGCCCAGCGCCGTGCTGCCGCTGCACGCGGTGAGGAGCGGCGCCACGAGGGCCGCGATGCACGCGGTGCGCAACGCGGCGCGGTGTGCCAAGCGCGCAATGGCCGCCCCCTGCTGCCGCGTGGGTTCGGACGTCTGTGATGTCGTCATCGCGATCGCTCCCGAAGTACGGTGGTCCCGCCGTGTCCTGAGAAAACAGTACACCATGTCAGGTCCATCACCCTCCCCCCGCTTTTTCTCCGCCCCCTTCATACCCAAAGCCCACAGCCCACAGCCCACGGCCCCCAGCACACCACCCCCATGCCCCCGCGCCGTCTCCCTATCCCCCCCGTCTGGCTCGCCGCGCTGTTCGTCGCGTGTACCACCACGACCGTGGGCAGTGCCGACGGCACCCTGGCCGACGACGTCGCCTACGCGGCGCACGCCACGCAGGCGCCCGACACCACGCCCCCGCTGGATCCCGACTCCACCATCGCCCTGCTCACCGCGCCCGCCGCATGGCGGCTCGTGCAGCTGCGCGGACTGGCCGTGCCAGCCACGGCCGACAGGGCGGAGCCCCCGGTACCCACCATCGCCTTTACGCGCGACGGCCAGCGCATCGCTGGGTTCGGCGGCTGCAACCGGTATGCTGGACGCTACGCGCTGGGCACGGCAACTGGCGACGGCAGCGCGTTGCGCTTCTCGCCCCTCACCATCGCGCCGCGCACCTGTCCGGGAGTGCTCATCGAGAACGAGTTCACGCAGGTGCTCGAGCTCGTCGATCACGTGGCCGTGCGGGCCGGCGCCCTCGAACTGAGCCGCGCGCACATGCCACCGATGGCGCGGTTCGTACCGGCGGATCGCTGAGCGGGTGAGGGGCGGGTAACAGCGAGGCCAGCCACCTCCCCACGCTGGCGGCAGTGGCGTCCGGGCGCTAGATGATCCGGGTCCGTCGCCGTACGACGTCCGGCGCGCCATGCAGCGTCCCCACGACCCCACCCGCCATGCAGATCCCCCGACTGATCACGCTCGCCACCGCGCTCACGCTGTCCGTCACCGCCCCGCGGATCGCGTCGGCGCAGCTGGCCGACACTAAGGTGCTCACCACCGACGCCGTGAAGAGCCTGCTGGCCAGCGCCGAAGCCACGGCGAAGCAGAACAAGTGGCTGGTGTCCATTGCCGTCACCGATGCCGCCGGCGACCTGCTCGGCTTCCTCAAGCTCGACAACGCCAGCACCGGCTCCGTGCAGATCGCGCAGGGGAAAGCGCGGACCGCTGCGCGGTTTGGGCGCCCCACCAAGGTCTACGCCGACCGCGTGCTCACCGACACGCTGACCTTTCTGTCGGTGGACGGGCTCGTCGCGCTGCAGGGCGGGCTGCCCATCACCGTGAACGGCAAAGTGATCGGCGCCGTGGGCGTGAGCGGCGCGACCAGTGCGCAGGACGAACAAGTCGCCGCCACCGCGATCGCCGCCGTCATCAAGCCGTAAGCGCAGCCCTCACGCGCGACCTATCGCCGCTCGTCGTGTCCGCGAAACCCGATGCGCCGATTCACGGCGCGTCGTTCATCGAGTGTCATCCGCGACCAGCCGCCGATTTCGCCGAGCGTGCGGCGACAGCCGCGACATTCCTGGGCCACGTCGAGCAGGCACACCTTGAGACAGGGCGACGTGGCCGGGAAATCCGACAGCGGCGGCAACGGATCGCCCGACGGCTTCATCACGTCGCTCATGGCGCGGGCTTGACCGCACTCCACGCCGGACACGACGGCGCCTGGCCAGCGGGTCGCGGCGGTCCATCGGCGCGCGCTATCGTATCCGCCACCTGCATCAGCGCCACGTCGAAAATCAGCGTGGCCCTTTCCGGGATCACCGGCGGCCGTCCCTTCTCGCCGTAGGCCAACTGCCAGGGGATGATGAGCCGGCGCGAGCCGCCCACGCGCATCCCCTGAAATCCCAGATCCCACCCCGCGATCACGCGGCGGAACCCCTGCGGGAAGCTGATCGGATCCTTGGGCCGTCCCGCCGCCGTCGTATCGCGCGACGAGTCGAACTGCTTGCCGTCGGTCGTCCACCCCGTGTAGTGCGCGTACACACAGCGCCCCGACGTGAGCGGCGTACCCGTCCCGTCCACCAGATCGATGGCTTCGAGGGCGAAGAGCGGCAGCGCTTTCCCCTCCACCGCCGGAATCGGCCGAGCAAAACGAGGCGCCCCAGCACACCCCGCCATGATCGCAACCATCCCCCCCACCAAGATTCGTCTCATACCCTGAACACTAAGAACTGCATTCTGATTCGAAACCCACCACCCAAAACCCAATACCCACGGCCAACAACCAACAGCCCCCAGCCCAAAGCCCCCAAAGCCCACAGCGCACCGACGCGTTTCACGCCGACGTCACCCCCGTCACCCCCGACCGCGCTCGACCGCGCGCAGCGGAAGGTCGCCGAAGCCCTCGGCTTTCAGGTGTAGCCAACGCGCCTCCGCCCACGCGCGTCCGTCGACGCGCGCGCCCATTCAAGGGAGCGGACGCGGATCGGCGAACGTGGAGTAGCCCCACCGGCACACCGCATACCGCTCGCTGGCGTCTTCGATCAACTGCCCCAGCGCGGTGGTGTCGGCCGCGGTGGGTGCCGCGCCCTGTTCGCGGCGCTGCTGGAGCTCTTCACGGGTCTGGTACAGCGCCAGGCAGCGGTCGTACGCCACCGACGCCGAGTCGCGCGGGACCGCCAGTGGCGGCGGGGGTGGTGCGTCGGCGCGCTCCACGAGGGTCCCGGCGGCCTCCGCCATCTGGAGCGGTTCGGGCACCTCGCTGCGGCACCCGACCAGCAGCGCCGTAGCGAAAAGGGTGACGGCGGTGCGGACAGTAGAACGGCGAACGGCAGAACGGCGGGCAATGCGAACGGGGATCGACATACGACCTCGTACAACAACGCAACGGCGGTACCAACGCACATCGACGGCATCGCCGACGTAGCTGCACGCACCATGGTGTGCCACCGTCAATCGAGCGTCACTCTGCGCCGTGCATAGATGAGCTCGGCGGTGTTACGGCGCAGGGAGGGGGAGGGTGAGCGGCGAGGATAACCAACTTTAGTGAAGCTATTTCGCGGATATAACTGTGTGCGAACGTTTTTCGCGAATAGTGAGCGCTTTTAGTGCACGGGCAGCTTCCGCACCGATCTTCGCGACAGTACCTTACCCTGAGCGGTGAGCGTTTTTCGTCAAACGGACCACATTGTGACTTTTCTTAGCGACCGGTGAGCGACTTTCGCGGGCACACCAAGCCGGAAGGTGCGACGGCGGCTGGATACGCGTGGCTCATCGCGCGGTACGCGCTCCGTGTCCCCGTCCCCCCGATACGCGCGGCGATCGCTGGCCAGCACAGGCCGATCGAGCGGGACGGTTGGTCCATCAAGCCCGAGCAGTACGCACCTGATGAGACCGTTGCCGATCAGCTGAGCTTCGCCCTCAAGTGGGAGGGGGTCAACCTGGCCGTGCTGAGCGCGCTCTTTCGCGCGGTGCCCGCGGCAGACATCGCGTCGGCGATACGCGCGACCCCATCCGGTGCCCAGACCCGACGACTCTGGTTCTTGTACGAGTGGGTCACCGGCGAGCGGCTCGATCTCCCGGACGCAGGGAAGGTTGCGGCGGTGAACGTCCTGAATCCGCAGCAGCAGTTCGCGTTGCCACACGGTGAGATCTCGACACGACATCGGGTGCGCAACAACCTGCCGGGGACGCGTGACTTCTGTCCACTCGTTCGACGCACGCCCGCGCTCGACGCGTTCGCGGGCAGTGGATTGAGCAATCAAGCGAAGGCCGTCGCGGGAGCCGTCCATCCGGACGTCATGGCGCGCGCCGCCGCGTTCCTGTTGTTGAGTGACAGCCGGGCTTCCTTCCACATCGAAGGAGAGAAGCCAGCCCGTGATCGCACGCATCGTTGGGCGCAGTCGATCGCCGCCGCCGGTGCGACGGCGCTGTCGATCGAAGCATTCGAGCAGCTGCAACGCCTGGTGATCGGCGACGATCGATTCGTGCACCTGGGACTGCGCACGCAGGGCGGTTTCGTCGGGACACACGATCGCTTTACGCAGGAGCCACTCCCCGACCACATCGACGCCCGGCACGAAGACTTGTACGCGCTGGTGAACGGCATCATGCGTTTCGATGAACGCGCCGGCCGTGGCGCCATCGACGCCGTCGTGGCAGCAGCCTCGATGGGGTTCGGGTTCGTGTACGTGCACCCCTTTGAAGACGGCAATGGACGCCTGCACCGCTGGCTCATGCACCATGTCTTGTCGGCCGCCGGCTTCGCACCCGCCGGCATTGTCTTTCCCGTCAGCGCGGTGATGTTGCGCGAGATCTCGGCGTACAAACGGGTGCTCGAGAGCTACTCGAAGCCGTTGTTGCCGTGCATCCAGTGGCAGCCCACGGCCAACGGCAACGTCGAGGTGCTCAATGACACGGCCGATTGGTATCGCTACTTCGACGCGACGGCGCACGCGGAGTTCCTGTACCACTGCGTGCGCACCACGATCGAATCAGACTTGCCGTATGAGGTGGAGTATCTGAAGGCCTACGACGCGTTCACTACAGCGATCGCATCGATGGTGGACATGCCGGCACGCACACTGGAGCTCCTGCACCGCTTCCTGCGGCAGAACGACGGCCGCCTCTCACAGCGTGCCCGCACCGGCGAGTTTTCCGGTCTCACCGACACAGAAGTCGCCGACATCGAGCAGCACTACGCCGACAGCATCATCAGTCTCCCGGCCGTACCCCGCTAATAACGCGGCAGAGTCGAGGCGGAGCGGCAGCCGTTTCGCACCGGCTTGAGCTCTAGGCGCCGCACATGGCCGTCGAGCGCACCGTCGCGTAGAGGCAGCGGCAGGACAGGCCTACCCGTTTTACCCGCGCGCCAGTGACGATGCCTCGAGCAGCGCACGGAAATCGGTGAGGACACGCTGCACATCGGCAAACCCCGGCAGCCGCTCGCCCGTGCGCTCATCCATATACAGATCGCGACGCACCTCAATCATCACCGACTGCACGCGTGGATCGAGACCGTAATACGCATTCGGCACCAACGCGCCGGCGAACGGGCGATTCACGCCCACGCGGAAGCCGCGATCGGTGAAGCGGTCGGTAAGCCGGAGCAGCTCCGCATCGAGCGTGTCGCGATCCACCACGAAGTCACCGCATGCGTCGTCGGGAATGCAGGTGGAGGCGTGCGGGATGTGCAGAAGGAGCGGGGAGCGGAGCAAGGAATCCGTGAGAGGGGCGGTGGGGAGGAGGCCAACCGGCGTTGGCAGGACGGCGCTCGCGCTATTCGGATGACATATGGCCGGCAGTACGGCCCGATGTTCGTCGCTCGCTGCTGAACCGCCGGTGGGGGTGGAATTCTGTGTAGTCAAGACTTTACGCGCACTGACGTATAGGATATCATTGACATGAGACTTTTGCTTGGGCGCGAGCCGCATCGGCTGCAGGCGCCGCACCCAGTGATCATCGAGGAGTTGCTCTCGCTGGCGGCGGATCGGAATTCGGTCGCCGTCACGACGATCATCGAGATGCTGGCCAGCCTGCATGCTGAAGGGCGCAGCAGTCCCTATCTGGTAAAACTCTCCCATTCCCCGCTGTGGGAGCTCAAGCCAATGAGTCGCGGGGGCGAGCGAGGCGGCTGCCGAGTGTACCTGTTTCTGCTGCCAACGGGTGAGGCCGGAATCGTGAACTGTGAGGTCAAGAAGCCGGATGCCAAGGCGAGTCAGTCCAAGCTGGCAGTTGGGCTACGGACGATGAAGGCGTACAACGAAGGGACCCCCGTATTCGAGGAGGCGACGTGAGCGGACAGAGACACTCTCAAGACCGAAAGGCCGAGGTACGGGCCGCGCTACAGCTCGACTCCGAGCCCACCGACGAGTTCATGACGCTGCTGGCCGAACTCGGTGACGGCGACGTCGCGGCGGGCCCCGTGGTGCCGGTCCCCGCGCGGAGCTACACGCCCGACGAGATCGAGGAAGTCATCATCAACGGGACGACGGGCGACTTGCTCGCCCGAGCCCGCGGCGGCCGCACCCTCGCCAGCATTGGCGAGAAAGTCGGTGTCACCCGTGCCCGCATCCAGCAACTCGAACGCAGCACGAATATCGAGATCGCCACCTTCGTGCGCGTCGCCAAGGCGTGCGGCTACGAAGTGACTGTGCATCTCCGGCCGCTGCACTCCGATCTATCCCCGCTCTCGGCGGTGCTTGGCGGATCGGACGCAGCGTGAGCCTCGACGGGGGCATGTGTAGTTTTTGCGCATTTTTATAGACGTTGTTCTGACGTGCATACGATGTTGGCATTTAACACGACCACGCACCCCGACCGCCCGCACACATCCGCTACACCCGCCGCGCGAGCGCCGCAACACTCGGCAGCCGAACCCGCATTAACGCCTCAAGCCGCGAGAGCACCACGACCTCGCCGCCCACCATCGCGGTCGTCGCGTGCAGCACATCGAGCATTGCCTGCTGCAGCGTGGTCGTCACCTGCTCGATCGTGGAGCGCACCTTCGCCGGGGCGACCCCGAGATCGGCCGCCAATCGTTGCACATCGTCGGTGGTGAGTGTGTGCGGCTGATAGCTGTGCCCGAAACGCATGGATAGGTCCGGCGAGAGCGACTGGTACACTTCGGTGCTCACGACGTCGTAGAACGGCGCCAGCCGCGCACCCGACGCGCTGTGCAACAACGCGAAGTTCTTGCCGTGCGCATCGCCGTTGCCCAGGCACACGTTGGCCACCACGGCGGTGAGCAGGTCCTGCAGATCGATGGCGGGACGCACACTGTAGCGACGTATCGCGGCCGCGAGATCGCGCACACTCGGCCCACCGTCGCGCTGATATTTGCGCCGTGGTAGGCGGCCCGTGACCTGACACATGTCTTCCTGATGCACGCGGGTGATCGGCGGCAACGACCGTGCATCGGTGGACGTCGCCTCGGTAGCCGTCGCTTCAATCCGGTCATACCGCTCGATCGCGAGCAGTGTCGGTTCGGTGGAGTCGTCTTCGCTCGCGATCGCATGCGCCGCGGGCACGGCGAGTCCGAGCGCACGGTAGAACGCGAGACACGCCAGCTCATTCGCCACAAGGCCATCGTAGCGCCCGCTCGCCCGCTTGATGATGTGCGTGCCCGCCGCGCCGTTAAGCGGAAGCTGCCACGTGTTGTTCCAGCGCCGCAGTACGAGCTTGCGCTGCACCCCACTCATCACCTGCCGACTCTCCAGCATCGCGGCCGTCAGGCGCTCGCCGTGCCGTTCATCGAACAGCGCCGAGAGTTCCTGTCCGCTCAAGGCACGGTAGGTCGCCGTCGTTGGTCGCTCGGCGCCAGGTGTCCACACCGAGACGGCGCCGGCGCACTCACCGCCAACGCGACCGAGCAGTCCCGCCACATCAGTACGATCGTCTTGCCGCACGCGCGCCAGCTCATCGCGCGTGTCCGATTCCAACAAGAGATTGTCGAAGAACACGAGCGTCTCGCGATGCCCGTATGTCATCAGCGCTCGCAGCGGTAGCCGTACGGACAGGGCAGCCTGCCCATAACCGTCGCGGTAGCGATACCACACATCGTCTTCGTGTTCGCCCAACACGCCGGCGTCGTGCTCGTGCATCAAAACATCGAGCGCGGCCTCGGTCGTGTCGTATCGTTCGGCTTTACGCGGGGTCATGGCGTGGACTCGTGCGGATCAGGCAGCCCGCCGCGGGTGGTAAGGACCAGGTCGATGCCCATGGTGTTGAGCATGCGCAGGACCGTATCGAGCCCGAGTTGGCGGCGTTTCCCGAGTTCCGTCTCGTTCCAGAGGCGTGGGCTCACGCCCGAGAGCTGAGCCGCGTCGACCTGCGTCAGACCAAGAGTGCGGCGGGCGTCACGCAACGCCGCACCGAGCTGCTCGAGGTCGTGGATCGGGGTTGCGGTGCTCTGGCTGAGTTGCATGCGCTTTCCTTATAAGGAAGAAAACTAGCATATTATCCAATATATTACTTAAATGTAAGTATACGCTGATCACACGTGAATATTACGCTTACGTAAGGATATCTGCGCCATGCTATCGCCTCGCCGCAACCGTGCCGCCCGCGCCGCGGAACGACGGCACGGCCGCGATCGATGAGCTTTTTGGCGAGACGCCAGGCTGGGCCGGTGCGATGGGCGCCGCACAGGTGGCCGGCGGCGTCGCACAAGCCATTTACGACCTCCGCGAACGACACGGACTCACGCAAAAAGGATTGGCCGCGCGCGTCGGCACGACCCAGTCCGTCATCGCCCGCCTCGAAGACGCCGACCACGAGGGCCACTCCCTGCGCATGCTCGCGCGAATAGCCGCCGCCGTCGGCGAACGCGTGACGATCGCGTTCAGCGGCGAGGCCGAGCGCACGGTCGCCTAGGGTCGAAGGAGAGGCCGTGTTACCGCCCGTAACACAGCCAGCAGACGTGTTACAACAATTGTGTTTTCGAAACATGTCCATTGGCATGACGAACTCGGCGCACCTCGATCCGAGAGGCCAACGAGCGTTGGCAGGATGACGGCCGCACCGTTTGGGTGACACACGCCATCGGCACAGACGCCATCGTGACGCGCGCCATGTCATCGAAACCTTCCAAGATGAGGCGCCAACCGCAAGGACAGCCTTTACACCGAAACAGCGCAAGGATAGACTTGTCATGAGGCTGCTTCTCGCGCGGCACCCTGATCGTTCGGACGCAAACTACGCGCTGATCATCGAGGAATTCACGTCGCTCAACCTGACGGGAAAATCCGCCGCCGTCACCGAGATGATTGCCATGCTTGGAGACCTGCACGTGAACGGACGCGCCAGCAGATACCTCAGGAATCTGACCGGAACACCGCTCATGGAGCTGAAGCCCACCACGCGGCGTGGACAGCGAGGTGGTGCGCGAGTCTATCTCTGGCTACTTCCAGACAACGCGGCAGCCATCGTGAACTGCGAGGCGAAGGCACCCGACGCGCCAACCAGCGTACCGAAATTGAAGGTCGCACTCACTGTGTATTTGGCGCACCAGCGTGGGGATAGCGTGCTCTCCGCAGGACCACACGACGGCAATCTCCGATGACCCCAAAGAAGTCTCGACCGGCCACGGCCGCCAAACTGCAGGTCAAGGAATCGCTGCAACTCGGTACGTTGCCCGACGACGAATTGATGCAGCTGATTGCGCAGGCAAACAGTGCCGCGCGGTCACCGCGGCCATCGGGCATCGCCACACCCGGCATCACGCCTCATGAAATCGTGTCGTGTGTCGAGATCGCTACGGCGGGTGCCCTCTTGGCGCTCGCCGAGAAGGCCGCGGGCCATTCGCACAGTGAGCTGGGCCGAGCGCTGGGCGTGTCGCGGCAGCGCGTGAAAGAGATCATGGAGAGCGGCAATCTCGAAATCGATACGATGGCGCGCGTCGCCGCCGCCTGCGGCTACGAGCTGAGCATCAGCTTGCACCCGGTCAATCCTGACAGGCCGGTACTAGGCGCCGTCATCTCTGCCGCCCGCGCATAGTACACATCTCCATGCACACGGGGAGTCCGCAACACGGCCCGCCCCGTCAACCCTCGCTACGCTACGCCGCATTCCCCGCCCACGGCTTGATACGTTTGAGCTCAGCGGCAATTTCCCTCGCGGCAATCTCCATGTCTTGCGCCGCCTGCGCTCGCAGCCAGTAGCCGTTCGACAGTCCGAAGAAGCGGCAAAGTCGAAGATCTGTGTCGGCCGAGATAGCGCGCCGCCCGGCCACGATCTCACCGATGCGTTGTGCGGGCACGCCGATCTCCTTTGCCACGCGATACTTGGTGATTCCCAGTGGCAGCAGGAACTCCTCCAACAGCAACTCACCCGGCGTGACCGGCTTGAGTTTACGCGACATGGCAAGACCCTCTTAGTGATAGTCCACGATTTCGACATCCTCTGGCCCCGCGGAGGTCCATCGGAAGCAAAGGCGATACTGGACGTTGATCCTGATGCTGAACTGTCCGACCCGATCCCCTTTCAACGCCTCCAACCGATTCCCCGGTGGCACGCGCAGGTCGGATAGACGCATGGCGATGTCGAGCTGCCGAAGTTTTCGAAGCGCAGCACGCTCGATGAAGATCCACCGACGCACTCGCTGCCCAGCCGCCAGCGCGGCCGTATCCGCGTCGCGGAACGACCGGATCATGAAGAATAATAACGTAAGGCGTTAATCACGCAATGCGTTATTATCGGCCAATCCATTTGTCGTGTTCCCCGATTCAACGGCGAAAGATCGGTAGAACGAAAAAACGGCCCGCCAGATCAACAGATCAAGCGGGCCGTTCCACTCCCAACTCCCAACTTCCACTCAAAACCCCAAACTCACCCGCGATCCAAAGGCCTAATACCGAGCCCTGGTTTTACGAGGCACCTTCCCACAATTCGCCGGCCAGTTCGCCGGCCATGTGCCCGGTGACCGTTCGCGCTTGATGAACTCCGGATCTTCACTCGCCAGGTACACCATCAGCGCGGCCAGCGTCGCGTTGTGCTTCACATCGTCGAACACGATTTTGTCGTACGTGTCGCGGTTGGTGTGCCACGTGTACGTGCCGTAGTTCCAGCCTACCGCGCCCATGCCGAAGCTCGGCGTGCCGAAGCAGGCGAACACGGCGCCGTCGGTGCCGCCGGGGTTGCCCGTGGGTACGTCGTTGAAGCTCCACGACACCACGTTCGCGCTCAGGCTGTCGGTGAAGAAGCCCGGCAACTGCGTGTACCACTGCTTCAAATGACGGCCGATGTCGGTGAGCCCCGAGCTCGACAGCGACTGCACACGTCCCGTGCCGTTGTCCTGATTGAAGAGCCCCTGCAGCCCCTTCATCACTTCCGGATGATCTTCCGTGAACGCGGTGGAGCCGTTGAGCCCCTGCTCTTCGCTGGCCCAGTGACCCACCATGATCGTGCGCTTCGGATTCGGATACGCCTTCTTCAAGATGCGCATCGCTTCCATCGCCATCAGCGTGCCCGTGCCGTTGTCGGTGGCACCGCTGGAGCCGTCCCATGAATCGAAGTGCGCCGACAGCATCACGTATTCATCGGGCTTCTCACTGCCCTTGATCATCGCGATCGTGTTGAACGCCGGCTGCTCGCCGAGCAGTGCGGCGTCGAGATCGAGCGTCACCATCGGCTTCTGCTTGTTCTCGGCCAACCGATACACCAGCGAATAATCCTCGCAGCTAAGACCGACGGCCGGCGCCGTCGTGTTGTACGTCTCGAACACCTCGATCACGCCCCAACCGCCGGCGCCACC
>JARIEX010000073.1 GCA_031127095.1 Gemmatimonadota bacterium | reverse complement strand
CCCACGGTCGGGGCCCATCCCCACGCTGTGTTCACCGAACGCGCGCCCCACCGCCGCCATCTCGCGTTCACCGTCGTGCAGCATCGGCGTGAGGTCACGGCGCAGCAGCCACTGGAGCAGGCGACTGGCGAGCAACGGGCGCAGCAGCGACGCCACCCGCAACGAGCCGGGCACGAACACGCGGCGACGGCGGCGAGCACAAGCGTCTTCGAAGGCGGCGGCGCACGCGTCGCAGGAGGTCACGGTGCCAAACGGTCCCGGGAGTCGTTGCAACGTGCGGCGGAAGCTCGAGAGGTCACGCGTGGCGTCGCGCACCATGTCGGTGTCGATCCACGTCATGTGCGCGGTGCCCACATCGACCCCGTCGGCCAGCAGCTCCAGCCGCAGCACGTTGCCGAACTGCTCCACGCCCGCCTTCGACGCCGCATACGCCGACAGCCCGGGCATCGCACTGAACGCCGCCGCCGACGAGACCAGCAGGTAGTAGCCGCGTCGCGCGCGGACATGCGGCAGCGTCGCTTTCACGGTGCGCAGCACACCGGCGAGGTTCACGTCGAGCACGCGCACGAGCGCCTCCACGTCGGCCACGGCGACCGTGCCGAGACTGGCGATCCCCGCGTTGGCGATCACGATGTCGAGACCACCATGCCGGGCCACGGCGGCGGCGACGGCGGCGGCGAGCGCCCGCTGGTCGGTCACGTCGGCGTGATGCCAGCTGTGCCCGTCCCCCAGTTCAGCCGCCAGCGCCATGAGCCGCTCCGGCTCCATGCCCACGAGCACCAGCCGCGCCCCGCGCCGCGCCAGTCGACGCGCGGTGTCGGCGCCGATGCCGCGTGCCGCGCCGGTGATGAGCACCACTTTGCCCGCGAAGCTGGTCATGACGGCACCGGGTGGGAAGACGGCGCGCCGGCGTGCCGCGGCGCGATGACGTAGTCGGCGGCCTGAAACTGCGACACCCGCCGGCGAAAGCGCCACGTGAAGTCGGGCCACAGGGTGCTGTTGCGGCCGCTGTGGTCCAGATACCAGCTCGCGCATCCCCCCTGCATCCACACGGTGGCCTGCATTTTGGCATCCACGTGGGCCACGTAGGCGGCCTGCGCGTCAGGACGCGGTTCCAGGGCGGCCGCGCCGGTGCGCTCCAGATGCTGTACCGCGCGCACCAGATGCGTGATCTGCGATTCGATCATGTAGATCATCGAGGTGTGCCCCAGCCCTGCATTCGGTCCGGGGATCACGAACAGGTTGGGAAACCCCGCCACCGTGGTGCTGTTGTACGCGGTGAGCGTCTGTCGCCACGCCGTGGCCAGCGACTGCCCCGCACGCCCCACGATGTACGGAGCCAGCGGCGGATCAGTGGGGCGGAATCCCGTGCCCAGAACGATCACCTCGGCCGGATGCGACGCGCCGTTGGCCGTGTCAATCGCGCCGGGGCGCACGCGCACAATGGCCGACGGTTCCACCGTCACGTTGGGGCGGGTGAGCGCGGGGTAGTAGTCGTCGGACACCAGAATACGCTTGCAGCCAATGCCGTAGTCAGGCGTCAGCCGCGCACGCAGCGCCGGATCGGCGACCTGCGCCGCGAGATGCCGGCGCGCGAGATGCGTGACGAGGCGTCGCAGCGCAGCGTGGCGGAACGGCAGAAAGGTGAGCTCGCGCGTGGCGTAGATCGCCGCGCGCACGGCCTGCTGCGCCCCCGGCAGCGCGGCGTAGGCCCCGCGTTCCACCGACGAAATCGCGCGATCGTGCCGCGGCACGATCCACGGCGGGGTGCGCTGGAACAGCGTGAGGTGGCCCACCGTGGGTTGGATCGCCGGCACGAACTGGATCGCCGAGGCCCCGGTCCCCACCACCGCCACGCGCCGCCCGGCCAACGGCACGTCGTGCTGCCACTGCGACGAGTGAAACACCGGGCCGTCGAACGTGTCGAGCCCCTCGATCGTGGGCACGGACGCATCGGACAACGCCCCGGTGGCCAGCAGCAGCACCCGCGCGGCGTAGCTGCCGCCGGTGGTCACGATCCGCCAGCGCTGCGCCGCGTCGTCCCAGCGCGCCGACTGCAGCGCGTGCCCGAGCCGGATGCGCGGTGTGATGCCGTACTCGGCGGCCACGCGGGTCAGGTACGCCAGAATTTCGGGCTGGGCCGAGAAGCGGCGCGTCCAGCCGGAATGCTGGGCGAACGAAAAGGAGTAGAGCCGCGACGGGACATCGCAGGCGCACCCCGGGTAGTCGTTGTCGCGCCACGTGCCGCCGAGCGCGCTGGCGCGCTCGAGCAGCACGACATCGGTGATGCCCTGCTGCTGCAGCCGGATGGCGGCGCCGATGCCGCTGAATCCGGCCCCGATGATGGCGACGTGGACGTCCATGTCCCGACAAGGTACCGCCGGGGCCGGCGGATCACGAGCGCGGCAGGACGGCTCCCGCCGTGATGGCTCCCGCCTTGACGGGCAAGATATACATGATTATGTATATCTCTATATGCGTACTCCATCATATTTCTCGTCAGCCTTGCGTGCCGCCCTGCTCGCCGTCGGGCTCGCCGCAGGACCCCTCGTTGGCACGGCACAGGCGCAGCGCGCCCCGGCCGCGCCGGTGTTGTCACTGGCCGACGCGCTCGGGGAGGCCGACCGGTACGCCTTCGGGAACCGCGTCGCCACGGCCACCTCGGCCGCCGACCGCGCACGCGCGCGCCTCCCCCTCAAGGGGATTCTGCCATCGGCGCGGATCGAAGCCGGCGTGATCCGCACCACGGATCCCATCGGCGCCTTCGGGACGACGCTCCGACAGCGTCTCGTCACACCAGCCGCGTTCGATCCGGCCCGCCTCAACAACCCGGCGGCGGTCACGAACGCGCAAGGCGGGCTGGTGCTCGAGGTGCCGGTGTTGAACGGCGACGCGTGGATGGGACTACGTGCCGCGCGCGCCGCGGCCGACGCGAGCGACGCGGCGGGCGCCTGGACCGCGCGCTCCACGCGGGCGCAGGTGGTGCGCGCGTATTACGGCGCCATTCTGGCCGAGCAGCAACAGGCGCTGCTGGGCGACGTGCAGCAGGCGGCGGACGCCGGCGCACGGCAGGTCCGCAGCATGGTGGCGCAGGGACTCGTGACCAAGGCCGACGCGCTGCAGGCGAGCGTGCGCGTTGCCGAGATCGCGGCGCAGCGGCTCTCAGCGCAAAGCGAGGCGCGCACGGCCCGCGAACAGCTGGCCCTGCTGCTCGGACGGACCACGGCCGAACTCCCCGTGCTCCCCGTCGCCCTCCCCGACGATGCCGCCGTACTGGCCCTCGCGGCGGCGGACACCGCGGCCGTGGCGACGACAGCCACCGACGACACCACATCCGTCACAGCCCGCGATGACATCCGCGCGGCGCGCGCCGGACTGAGCGCCGCCGAGGCCGACCGTCGGCGGGCGGCGAGCACGCTGCTCCCCCGCGTGAACGGCTTTGCGCGCTACGACTGGAACGACCCGCGCGCGCTGTATGCGGGACAGAAGAACTGGACGGTCGGCGTGATGGCATCGTGGTCGCTGTTCGGCGGCAACAGCGAGCTCGCCGACGTGGCCGTGACCGGTGCACGCGCCCGCGCGGCGCGCGCCGGACTCGATGCCACCGTCGCCCAGAGCCGCGTGGAGCGTGACGCGGCCGCGCGTCGGCTGCTGGTCGCGATGCAGCGCCTCGCGCTGGGACGAGACGCCGCCGACCAGAGCCGCGAAGCGCATCGCCTGGTGCAGAAACGCTATGACGGCGGGCTGGCGACGATCGCGGAGCTGCTGGCCGCCGATGCGTCGGCCACCGGCGCCGCCCTCGCCCACACCGCCGCGCGCTACGCCGTCATCGACGCCGTCGTGGCGTGGCGTCACGCCGCCGGCGCAGATCCCGCCTCGTTGGCCGCCCTCGATCGGCCGTCCGCCGCCGGAGCACGCTGATGCCGACGCCGACCTCCTCGACCGGGGCCCGTACGCCGATGCCCACCGACCTCTCAGCGCGTGCCCGTACGCACGCCCTTGCCCGTTCGCACCGTTTCTCCGGAGTCCACGCCATGCCCGCTCTGCTGTCCACCGTTCCGATCCGGCGCCTGTCCGTCGTCACCCTCTTTGCCGCGGCCAGCTGGTCGCTGGCCGCTTGCGCAGGGGACACGACCGGCGAGCACGCCACCGCCGGTCGCGCTGCCCCGGCGACGGCGGTCGCCGGCACCGCGCTCGCGATGCGCGATACCGTCATCGACGCGACCATCGAGGCGTCCGGCGTAGCCGAGCCGGCGCTCCGCGCCACGCTCAGCACCAAGCTGATGGGGACCGTTACCGCGGTGCTCGTGCACGAGGGCGATCGGGTGCGGGCCGGCCAGCCGCTGGTACGCATCGATGCGCGCGACCTCACGGCCAAATCCGCGCAGGTGGGGGCATCGATGGCCGACGCCGAGGCCATGCAGCGCGACGCCGCGCGTCAGGTGGCGCGCTTCCGCGCCCTGTACGCCGACAGCGCCGCAACCCGCGCGCAGCTCGACGCTGCCGAAACGGGACTCGCGCGCGCCGATGCCGCCGTGCGCGCGGCCGGTGCCGCCGCCGGCGAACTCGACGCCGTCCGCAGCTACGCCACGATCACCGCGCCGTTCAGCGGGATGATCACGATGCGCGCGGTGGATCCGGGGTCGTTCGCCGCCCCCGGCGCACCGCTGCTCGCCATCGAGGACGCCAGCACCCTGCGTCTCCGTGTGAGCGCCGCCGGCGACGCCGTGCGGCGAGTAGCGCGGGGACAGGCACTGGCCGCCGTCATCGACGGCGCGCCGGTCACCGCGACCGTGGAAGGGATCGTGCCCGCCGGCGCGGGCAATCTGTTCACCATCAACGCCACCGTCGGCAATCGCGACGGCGCACGCCGCAGCGGCAGCGCCGCCTCCGTGTCCATTCCGGTGGGGGAGCAGCGCGTGCTCCTGGTCCCCAACGGCGCCGTCGTGCGCGAGGGGGATCTCACGGGAGTCGTGATCCGCACCGCCGCTGGTGACGAGCGCCGCTGGGTGCAACTGGGCGCCGTGGGCGCCACGCACACGATCGTGACGAGTGGACTCCGCGCCGGCGACACGATCGTCGTCCCGACCGCCACTCGCCGCGCGCCGGCGGCCTCATGAGCGCGCCCCGCACACTCGGCATCTCCGGGCGCATCGCCAAGGCGTTCCTCAATTCGAAGCTCACGCCGCTGATCACCGTGGCGTCGCTGGCTGTGGGCGCGTTGGGTATGCTCGCCACGCCGCGAGAGGAAGAGCCGCAGATCTCGGTGCCCATGATCGACGTGATCGCCGCCATGCCGGGCGCGTCGCCGCAGGAGGCCGAGAACCTGCTGGGACGGCCGATCGAACAGCGCATGCGCGAACTGCCCGGCGTGGACCATGTGTACACGATGTCCGGCGACGGCTACACCATGGTGACGGTCCGCTTCATGGTGGGCGAAGACCAGGAGCGGAGCATCACGCGGGTGCAGGCCAAGCTGGCGGGCGCCATGGATCAGGCACCGCCCGGCGCCTTGCCCCCCGTGATCAAGGCGCATTCCATCGATGACGTCCCGGTGCTCACGCTCACGCTGCACGGGGCGTCGGTCAACGCCAACACGCTGCGCGAGATCGCCGCGCACCTCGAGGACGAGATCCGCACCGTGCCGGACGTGGCCGAAACGTTCGTCACCGGCGGCGCGGCGAAGCAGATCCGCGTCGCGATCGATCCGGCGCGACTGGCCGCCGGCGGTGTCACGCCGGGCGAGGTGATGCAGGCGCTGCGCGGCAGCAATGCCCGTCTCGCCGCGGGTGAGATCGCCGAGGGCAACCGCGTCGTGCGCATCGAAGTGGGCGCACCGTTGGCCACGGCGGCTGAGGTGGGGAGCGTCGTGGTCGCGTCCCGGAGCGGGCGCGCCGTGTACCTGCGCAACGTGGCCGATGTGCGCGCGGACTTCGGCGAACATACCAACTACGTGTCGCACCGGGCGGGACAAGGGGCCGCTGAGGCCGCCGTGACCATTGCGGTGGCCAAGCGCAAAGGCGCCAACGCCACCGACGTGACGCACGCCGTGCTGCAGCGCGTGGAGCAGGCCAAGGGCCGCCTCATTCCCGCGTCGGTGCAGCTCGCCGTGACGCGCGATTACGGTGAGACCGCCGGCGAAAAAGCGCAGGAGCTCATCCTGCACCTGATCATCGCCACGCTCAGCGTCACGGCGCTCATCTGGCTCTTCCTGGGCTGGCGCGAAGCGCTGGTGGTGCTCGTGGCCGTGCCGGTCACGCTGGCCCTCACGCTGTTCGTGTACTACGCGCTGGGCTACACGCTCAACCGCATCACGCTGTTTGCGCTGATCTTCTCGATCGGCATTCTGGTGGACGACGCCATCGTGGTGGTGGAGAACATCTACCGCCATCTCGCGATGGGCGACCGGTCGCCGGAGGTCGCGGCCGTCGAGGCCGTGGACGAGGTGGGCAACCCCACGATTCTGGCCACGTTCGCCGTGATCGCTGCCATTCTGCCGATGGCGTTCGTGAGCGGCATGATGGGCCCGTATATGCGCCCCATTCCGATCGGAGCCTCGGTGGCGATGGTGGCCTCGCTCGCGGTGGCGTTCATCGTGACGCCGTATCTCGGATACCGGTTGCTCAAGGGACACGTCGTCGCCGCCGCGGGGCACCCCACCCCGACGCATCCTCCCGAGGAAGGCGGACGGATCGATCGCCTGTACCGCGCGATCATGATCCCGCTGATGGAGCAGCGCGGCCGGCGCCGGGCGTTTTACGCCGGGGTGATTGCGCTGCTGCTGGGGAGCGTGAGTCTGCTGGGCTTCAAGGCGGTGCAGGTGAAGATGCTGCCGTTCGACAACAAGAGTGAATTTCAGGTGGTGCTCGATTTCCCGGAAGGCACGACGCTCGAAACGTCGAACGAGGCCGCGTCACGCGTGGCCGCCTATCTCAGCACGGTGCCCGAAGTGGTGAGCACCCAGGTGTATGCGGGCACCTCTGCCCCGTTCAACTTCAACGGCCTGG
This sequence comes from Gemmatimonadota bacterium, assembly GCA_031127095.1. Taxonomy (GTDB): domain Bacteria; phylum Gemmatimonadota; class Gemmatimonadetes; order Gemmatimonadales; family Gemmatimonadaceae; genus Gemmatimonas. The sequence continues at coordinate 9,058 of JARIEX010000073.1, read as the reverse complement.
TGCGGCACTACTTCCTGCGCAGCGGTCCGAACGTGGCCGACGTGCAGGTGAACCTGCTCCCCAAGGGCGAGCGTGACCGGCAGAGCCATGCCATCGCGGTGGCCGTCCGACCGGGCGTGGACAGCATCGCGCGGTTGTACGAGGCCTCGGCGAAGGTGGCCGAAATCCCGCCGGGACCGCCGGTGCTCTCGACGCTCGTGGCGGAGGTCTACGCGGCCGACGACGCGTCGCGCCTCGAGGCAGCACGCGCGGTGAAGCAGGTTTTTGAGCGCACGGCCGGTGTGGTGGATGTGGACTGGACCGTCGAGGCGCCACAGGCCAAGCGCAGCTTCCGCGTGGACCGCGTGCGGGCGGCCGAGTCGGGGGCGAGCGTGGAGCAGATCACGCAGACGCTGTATCTGGCCCTCTCCGGCGCCGCCGCGGGGATGGTCGATGCGCCGACGGCGCGCGAGGCGATCGCCATCGTGCCGCGGCTGCCGCTCAACCAGCGCAGCAGCGTCGAAGCCTTGCTGGCGCTACCGGTGGCCACGGCGCAGGGACCGCAGCCGCTGGCGCGCTTCGTGACGGTCGTGGAGGGAACGCGTGACGGGGCGCGCATCCGCAAGGATCTGCGGCCCGCCATCTACGTGACCGGCGACGTGGCGCGCGAAATCGAGAGTCCGGTCTACGCCATTCTCGAGATGAACCGGCAGCTCGACGCGATCCGGGTGAACGGCGCGTCGGTGGCACGCTACAACGCGGTGGCACCGGCCACCGTTACCGAAACGGCGATCAAGTGGGACGGCGAATGGCAGGTCACGATCGAAGTGTTCCGCGATCTCGGGATCGCCTTTGCGATCGTGCTGCTGCTGATCTACGTGCTCGTGGTGGGCTGGTTCCAGAGCTTCACTATTCCGCTGGTGATCATGGCGCCGATTCCCCTCACGCTCATCGGCATCCTGCCCGGGCATGCCATCAGCGGCGCGTTCTTTACTGCCACGAGCATGATCGGCATGATCGCCCTCGCCGGCATCATCGTGCGGAATTCCATCCTGCTGGTGGACTTCATCCAGCTCGAGCAGGCACGTGGGCTCCCCCTCGTTGATGCCGTCCTGGAAGCCGGCGCGGTGCGCTTCCGTCCAATCGCCCTCACGGCGGCGGCGGTCGTGATCGGCGGGCTCGTGATGGTGCTGGACCCGATCTTTCAAGGGCTCGCCGTGGCCCTGATGAGCGGCGCGATTGCGGCCACGCTGCTCACGATGGTGGTGGTGCCGCTGCTGTACTGGGAACTCAACCGGAGCACATCAGATGTGTAACGACACGGTCATCCGCCGCTTTGCCGGCGTCTTCATCCTGCTGTCCGTCGCCCTCGGCACTTTCGTGCATCCCGCGTGGTACTGGTTCACGGCCTTCGTCGGCGTCAATCTGCTGCAGTCCAGCGTCACCAACTTCTGCCCGCTGGAGCGGATCCTGGGCCGCGTCGGGCTCTTTGGCTGCCGCGCCCGTCAGGCGTGAGGCCGCCGAGCCCGCGGTTACCGTTCACCGCTCGATCACACACGCTTACGGGACAGACACGATGACCACGACGACCTCGCAGAAGGCGGTGCTCCCCTGCACCGCCTGCGGCACCCTCAATCGCGTCGACCTGGCCCGGGCCGACGCGCACCCGAAATGCGGCACCTGCCGGGTGCCACTCACACTGGACGCGCCGGTCGTGCTCACGGACGCCAATTTCGATGCGGTGATCCGGCACAGCACCGTGCCGGTGATCGTGGATTTCTACGCCGACTGGTGCGGGCCGTGCAAAATGATGGCGCCGGTGTTCGCCGACTTCGCGAAGCGGCAGGTCGGCCGGGCGCTGGTGGCGAAGGTGGACACCGATCGCAATCCGGGGGTCGCCTCGCGGTTCGCCATTCGCAGTATTCCCACCATCGCCGTCTTACGCGATGGGAAGGAAGTGGGTCGGCAGGTGGGTGCCGTCCCCATGGGACGGCTGGAGGAGCTGATCAGCGCCCGCTGATCAGCTTCCGCCGCTCCACCAGTTCACTTTCAAGGCGACCGCAGATCAGGTCGCACAGCTTCAGCACGTCGGCGTCGGCCAGTTCGTAGCGCACGAACACCCCGTCGCGCTCGCGGCTCACCAGCCCGTTGGTGAACAGGATCGCCAAGTGCCGCGAGACGTTCGCCTGACCGAGCCCGGTGGCTTCCACCAGCTCATTCACGGTGCAGGCGCCCCCCCGCAACTCCTGCAGAAGACTCAGGCGCGCACGGTCACTCAGCGCCTTGAAACGGTCCGCGACCAGCCCCAGCAGTTCGGGCCGCATTGCTTTGGTGCCCATCGGCGCTCCTCGCTGAATATGTATGTATAAGTACTATTGAATATATACGCCGAACGGAACGGTGGCAAGCGCCTGAACGGCCGGCCGGCCGGCGGCCAGTGGTCCCTTGCCGAGTCGTGTGCGAAGCCCTCTCTTGAAGGTTCCCCCTTCGCAACCTCCATGACACCCGTTTCCCGCCTGCCCCGCATCGCGCGCTCCTCGGCCACCCCGTGGTCACCGGCTGCCCGCGTGGCCGGGTGCCTCGCCCTCCTTGCCCTGCCAGCGGGCGCTCAGTATGCGGGCGCTCAGCCAGCGGGCGCGCAGCCCGCGGCGCGCCCATCGATCGTCTTGCGCGCGGCCCGTGTGATCGACGGCACGGGACGTACGGCGCGCAACCAGGATGTCACCGTACAGGGCGGACGCATTACCGCGATGCGCCCCTCGGCCGGCCTGCTGCCGGCCAGCGGCATCGACCTGGGCACGCGGACGCTGCTCCCCGGCTTCATCGACACGCACGTGCATCTGGGCTGGTACATCACCGACAAGGCGCGGCTGCACGAAGACCGGGACGGGGATACCCCGGAGGTGAGCACGCTCCAGCGGGCCGGCAACGCGTGGGCCACGCTGCGCGCCGGTTTCACCACGGTCCAGAGCATCGGCGAGGCCGACAACGCCGTGCTGCGTGACGCGATCAATGCCGGACGCATCCCCGGACCGCGGGTGCTCACCTCGCTGGGCTCCTTGAATGAACGCACCGGTGGCGGCACCCCGGATTCACTGCGGGCCGCGGTGCGGCGCTTCAAGGCGCGTGGCGCCGACGTGATCAAAATTTTCGCGTCCAAATCAATCCGTGACGGCGGCGAAGCCACGATGACACCGGAACAGCTCGACGCGGCCTGCGGCGAGTCCAAAGCGCAGGGGCTGCGCTCGGTGGTGCATGCCCATTCGGCCGAGGCTGTGCAGCGTGTGGCCCGGGCGGGATGCACGCAGGTGGAGCACGGCGTCTTTGCCGACGACGCGACGCGTGCGCTGCTCACGCAACGCGGGACCTACTTCGATCCGCAGTGCGGGCTGGTGTTTCACAACTACCTCGACAACAAGCCGTGGTTCGAGGGGATCGGCAATTACAACGCGGCGGGCTTTGCATCGATGGAGCAGGCCATTCCCCTGGCCGAAAAGGGCATCGGTCTCGCCGCCGCGACGCCCACGCTCAAGCTGGTGTTCGGCACCGACGCCGTGGCGGGCGCGCACGGGCGCAACGCCGAAGAACTGGTGTGTCGCGTCCGGCGGGGTGGTCAGCCGGCGATGGATGCCCTCGTGAGTGCCACCAGCCGCGCCGCCGAGTCGCTCGGCCTCGGGCAGGAGATCGGGCGGGTGGCCGTCGGCTACGCCGCCGATCTCATCGCCACCGACGGCGATCCGTCCACGCAGATCGAAGCCTCGCAGCGCGTGTCGTTCGTGATGAAAGCCGGACAGGTCTACCGCAACGAAGGTACAGGAGCCCGCCGATGAGCACGCGTCGCACGTTTCTGAAAACCGCCGGCACGCTGGGCGCCGGGGTCGCTGCCGTGGGCACGGTGGCCACCGCCTGTGCCGTCAAGGATCCCACTGCCGGCAACGCAACCGGGCAGGACATGGGGATGGAGCGCGTGCGCGGGTTTGACCGCACGCTGCTCGACGCACTCGCCAACACGGTCCTGCCGGCGTCGATCGGCGCACCGGCCATCCGCGCGGCCACCGACGCCTTCGTGGCGTGGGCCGACGGATACGAGCCGGTGGCCGAAGAGATGCACGGCTACGGCTACGCCGACATCCGCTATCTCCCCGCCGATCCTTCGCCGGCGTGGCGTGCGCAGCTGGCGGCCCTTGACCTGCTCGCGCAGCGGCTCGGCCACGCGGGGTTTGCCACGCTGCCGGCGGAGCGCCGCACCGAGGTGCTGCAGGCAGCGCTGCGCAGCCACGGAGGGGACCGATTGCCGGCGCCGCTCGACGCCAACCACATCGCCATCGCCCTGCTCGCCCATTGGTCATCGGGCCCCGACGCGTGGGACCGTGCCCTTGGCGTGCGGGTGAGCCCCGGCGTGTGCCGCACGCTGGGCGACGCCACCCGAAAGCCGCTGCCGGTCGTGTCACCCACCACCGCGGGAGCCCGCACATGATCACGCACAGCGCCGACATCGTCATCGTGGGCAGCGGCATCACGGCCGCGCTCATGGCCGCGTCACTGGCCGAGAAGACCACGAAGTCCATTCTCGTGATCGAAGCGGGTAAACACAGCACGCCGCTGGCCGACCGGGTGCGCGCGCGCGAGCGCTGGAAGGGCTACGGGGAGAGCCCGTGGAAGCAGGATCACTTGGACGACCAGAACGCGACCGGCACCACGTGGGGGTTCTCGCCCAGCATGAACGTGGGCGGCCTCGCGATGCACTGGGGGGGCGTCTCACCACGCTACTCGCCGGAAGATTTTACGTTGCGCTCGCAGTACGGCGTGGGCACCGACTGGCCGTTCCGCTACGACGATCTCGATCCGTTTTACCAGGAAGCGGAAGAGCGCATGGGCGTGGCCGGCGAGCAGGGGCCGGTGGCGCTCGATCCGCGCGGCAAGCCGTATCCGCTGCCGCCGCTGCCCATCAACTACAACCTCGCGCAGCTGCAGCAGTGGGCGACGGGCGCGGGGATCGCCACGTGGAGCACCCCCAGCGCGAAGAATTCCATCGCGCACGACGGGCGCGCGCAGTGCCAGCGCTGCGACACCTGCTATCCGGTGTGTCCCACCGGCGCCAAGTATTCCCCCGACTTCACGTGGGATGCGCTGGTCGCGCGCAAGCGCGTCACGCTGCTCACCGATACGCTGGTGCGCCGCCTCGAGGCCGATCCCGCCACGGGGCGCATCACCCGCGCCACCGGCAACCGGACGGATGCCGCCGGCGACGCGGTCACCATTGAAGGCGGGACGTTCGTGTTGGCGGCAGGGTTCGTGTGGTCGCCGCACCTGTTGCTGCTCTCCACCAGCAGCGCCTTTCCCAACGGGCTGGCCAACCGCAGCGGGTTGGTGGGCAAGTATCTCGCGGGGCACCGCAACGTGAACGCGTACCTGCGACTGCCGCTCGAGTTGTTCCCCGGCATCAACGTGCAGCATTCGCTGGTGTCCAAGCAGTTCATGCGCGTGCCCCGGTCGGCGCGCTATTTGCGGCACGACCTGCGCATCTGGGAGTCGAGCGTGGGGCGCGAGCCGCGGCTGCGCGGCGACGACGGCACGCTGCAGTTCGGCGATGCCTTGCTGAAAGATTGGCAGACGCGGGCCAAGGGCGCCACGGCGCGCGTGCGCGGCTACTACGACGTGATCCCCGACAAGGAGAGCGCGCTGGCGCTCGATGTCGCACGGACCAACCGCTTCGGCGATCCGATGCCGCGCGTGTCGTTCAAGGACGCGTCCGAGAGCGCCGCGCTGAAGGAGTGGCAGGAGGAGCAGCTGCGCGAGCTGTTCCGGCGCATGGCACGGTCGGGGGGCGGCGAAATCCTGCGTATGGAAAACAGCGCCAACGATCTCGGGCAGGAGCATCCCACCGGCGGTTGCCGGATGGGGAACGATCCGACGCAGAGCGTGGTCGACGCCAACGGCCGCGCGCACGATCACGAGAATCTGTGGGTGGCCGGTGCGCCCACCCAGCCCAGCGCCTCCTGCTGCAACGGCACGCTGACGTTCGTGGCGGTCGGTCTCAAAACGGCGGCGGCCATCGCGGGAGCCGCGGTCTGATCGAGCTACTATCGTCGAAAGTGCAACCGCTGGAACACGGATGGTGGCGGATTGCGCAGATCGCTTTGGCTTCGGGCTTTCCCTGACATAGGCCAGTGGGGCAATTTTCACGGGTAGTTCCCCTCCACCCAACCTGCCGATGCGCCGTTCCCTTCTCCGTGCCGTCCTTGCGGGCCCGCTGGTGGCTGCCCCGCTCCTCGCGCAGTCGCGCGTGCTCACCGCTGCCGACTACGCCCGGGCCGAGCGGTTTCTCGCCTTCAACACCACGCCGCTGGTGTCCGGCACGGGCGTGCAGCCCAGCTGGCTCCCCGATGGCCGTTTCACTTACCGGGTCCGCACGCCGGATGGCAGTTCGCCGCTGATGGTGGTGAACCCGGTCACGGGGAGCAAGACGGCCTGCACCGCCGTCGGCGCCCAGTGTCCGGCAGAACCGGCGCCTGGTGCAAACGGCCGCGGCGGTGCCCGCGCGGGACGCCCGCCCGAAAATCTCTCGCCCGACGGATCCAAGGCCGCGTTCATCCGCGACTGGAATCTCTGGGTGCGCGATGTCGCCACCAACACGGAAACGCAGGTCACCACCGACGGCGTGAAGGATTTCGGGTACGCCACCGATAACGCCGGCTGGGTCCACTCCGATCGCGCGATCCTCACCTGGTCGCCCGATTCGAAAAAGCTGGCCACCTTCCAGCAGGATCAGCGTAACGTCGGCGAGATGTACCTCGTGAAAACCAAGGTCGGTCACCCCGAGCTGAGCGCGTGGAAATATCCGCTGCCGGGCGACAGCGTGGTGTCGATGATCCATCGCGTCATCATCGATCTGTCGGCCGCGTCGCCCACGGTGGTGCGCTTCAAGATGCCGGCCGATCAGCATCGCTCGTCGGTGTGCGATCACATCGCGTGTGGCGGCAGCGCGCTCTCCGACGTGGAGTGGTACGCCGACGGCCGCACCCTCGCGTTCGTGTCGAGCTCGCGCGATCACAAGATCGCGACGCTGCGCCTCGCCAACGCCGTCACCGGCGATGTGCGCGACGTGCTGCGCGAAGAAGTGCCAACGCAGTTCGAGAGCGGCGACAACGGACCCAACTGGCGCGTGCTGCCGGCCACCAACGAAGTGATCTGGTTTTCCGAGCGCGACGACTGGGGCCAGCTGTACCTGTACGATCTGACCACGGGCGCGCTGAAGTCGAAGATCACCACCGGCGACGGCCCGGTGCTGTCGGTGGAGCGCGTGGACGAGAAGGCGCGCATGATCTGGTTCGTCGCTGCGGGCAAGGAGACGGGGCGTGATCCGTACTTCCGTCATCTCTATCGCATCGGCATGAACGGGAAGGGGCTCACGCTCCTCACCCCCGAAGACGGCGACCACAATGTGTCGCTCTCGCCCAACGGCGCCGTGGTCGTGGACAGCTGGTCGCGCGCCGATCTCGCGCCGACGGCCGTGCTGCGCAACGCGAAGACCGGCAAGCTCATCGCCACGCTCGAGCAGGGCGACATCTCGAAGCTCGTGGCCGCCGGCTGGAAGGCACCCACCCGCATCAGCGTGAAGGACCGCGCCGGGAAGTGGGACCTGTACGGGCTGATGTGGACGCCGACGACGCTGGACTCCACGAAGAAGTACCCGATCATCAACTACATCTATCCGGGCCCGCAGGGCGGCAGCGTGGGCAGCCGCCAGTTCTCCGCGGCCACGCGCGACAACCAGGCGCTGGCCGAGCTGGGCTTCATTGTGGTGGCGATCGACGGCACCGGAAACCCCACGCGATCCAAGTCGTTTCACGACGCGTACTACGGCCGCATGAGCGACAACACGCTCCCCGATCAGATCGCCGGCATGCGGCAGCTGGCTGAGCGCTATCGCTTCATCGATCTGGAGCGCGCGGGGATGTGGGGTCACTCGGGCGGCGGCTTCGCCACGGCGTCGGCGATGTTCCAGTATCCCGACTTCTTCAAGGTCGGGATTTCGGAGTCGGGCAATCACGACAACCGGAACTACGAAGACGATTGGGGCGAGCGGTACCACGGCCTGCTCACGAAAACCGGCGCGGTGGACAACTACGAGCAGGAAGCCAATCAGACCCTCGCCAAGAACCTCAAGGGCAAGCTGATGCTGGCACACGGCACGATGGACGACAACGTGCCGCCCGACAACACGTGGCTCGTGGTCGACGCGCTCATCAAGGCCGGCAAGGACTTTGACCTCGTCATGATCCCGAATGCCGCGCATGGCTTCGGCGCCGCGTCGAACTACATGATGCGCCGCCGCTGGGACTACTTCGTGCAACATCTGCTGGGTGCGGTGCCGCCGAAGGAGTACCAGATCGGTCCCAAGTCATGACCGATCCGCGGTTCCCGCTGATCGAGCAGGCACTGGCCAGCCTGAACGACGTCGTGCTCATCTGCGAGGCGGAGCCGGTGGATGAGCCGGGACCGCGCATCGTATACGTGAACGGCGCGTTCGAGCGGATGAGCGGCTACTCGGCCGCCGACGTTCTCGGTCGGACGCCACGCCTGCTGCAGGGCCCCCGCACCGCGCGCGCGGAGCTCGACCGGCTGCGCGCCGCCATCATCGCGTGGGAGTCATGCCGCGTGGCCGTCACGAACTACCGCAAGGACGGCACGCCGTTCGATGTGGAGTTCGACGTGGTCCCGGTGGCGGACGAGACCGGGTGGTACACCCACTGGGTCTCGATGCAGCGCGACATCTCAGTGCGCAGCTGTGCGCAGCGGCAGATCGAGTCGGCTGATTCGGTGGAGTCACTCGCCACGGGCGTCCTCCGCGAGCTCGTGGAGTACGCCAGCGCGGATGGGGCGTGCTGGGAGCAACGCGAGACCGTGGCCGACCGGTGGGACGTGCTGCAGGCGATCACGCGGTCCGGGAACACCCGCAGCGCGGCCGATGCCGTGTACCACGAGGGTGCGGGTCGTGTACCGGTGGACCTCGCGCGGGCCGACTCGCCCCAGTGCGTCGTGGCCGCGCTGGGAGCGCCCGATGCGGCCACTGCCC
>JARIEX010000072.1 GCA_031127095.1 Gemmatimonadota bacterium | reverse complement strand
GGGTATTTATGCGCGCGTGGGCAAGGCCACCGACGAGGAAGTGCTGGCCGGTGCCGACCCCGGATCGAGCGCTACCGCGCAGCTCATCGTGCCGGTGCCTACAAGCGCCGATGCCGCCCAGTTTGCGCAGCAGCTGCGGACGAAATTGCCCGACCTGGCCAACGGCGCCTTGGCCATCGATCTGGCTGGGCAATCGGAATTCGGATCACTCATCGGGCGCGAGGGCCGCTTGGTACGTGTGGAGCTGTCAGCCCCCACGCTGGTGGAATCGCAACGGTGGGCCGACACCGTGCGCACCGCCATGCAAACGGTGCCATCGCTTACCGACGTACGTGATGCCTTTGCCGCGACGCAGCCCATTGTGGAAGTGTCGCTGGAGCGCGCCCGCATGGCGGAGCGCGACATCGTGCCGCAACAGGTGGCGAGTGCACTGGCTGGCGCGCTGGGCGGAGTGAGTGCGAGTGAACTGCGCGAAACCGATCGTCGCACGCCGATCATGGTGCGCTACGCTGGGCTGCGCAACGAAGAGCTCGAGACCGCACTCAAAACGCCGTTGCGCGGGGTGCCGTTGGCGCAGCTGGTGCAGGTGCGTGAAACGCGGGCGCCGTTGGAAGTGGTGCGCGTGGGGCAGCGCCCGGTCACGATCATCGAGGGGTTGGTGGAAAGCGGTGGTACGGCCAAAGCCACCACCGATGTGCAATCGCGCATGGCGGCGCTCACGCTGCCGGCGGGCGTGTCGTGGCAGGTGGGTGGCGCCGACGCGGAGCGTGCGCGTACCAGCAATGAACTCACGCTGGTGGCGGTGCTGGCGGCGCTGCTCATGTTTTTGGTGTTGGCCGGCGAGTTTGCCAGCTTCACGATTCCGCTGGTCGTCATGCTTACCGTGCCGTTGGCCGGCGCCGGTGCGGTGATCTTTTTGTGGCTGACCGGGCAGTCGCTCAACGCCGTGAGTTTGATCGGCATCGTGGTGATGATCGGCATGGCCGACAACGAAGCGGTGGTGAAGCTCGATGCCATTCGCAAGTTCCGTGACGCCGGGCACAGCATCGACGACGCGATCATCCGCGGCGGCGAGCAGCGCCTGCGCGCCATTGCGATGACGTCGATTACCACGGTGACGGGAGTGTTGCCGTTGGTATTCGGCTGGGGGAGCGGCGGCGCGTTGTATCAGCCGCTGGCGGCGGGCATCATCGGTGGCAGCATCAGCGCGCTGCTGGTCACGTTCTTCCTGTTACCCACGGCCTACGCGGTGCTCGAGCGACGCACGGAACGGCGGATGACGCGCGGTATGGAGCGGCAGCCCCCGCGGACCGCCGCGTGATCCGTTTCGCGACGCACCGTCCGGCGGTGGTGTGGGCACTGTGCGTGGCCCTGCTGCTGGCCGGGGGCATCGCGTTCACCCGTCTGCCGCTGGCCACACGCACCACGGTGGAATTGCCGCGGCTGATGGTGAGTGCGGTGTGGCCGGGGGCCTCGCCGGAGGTGATCGAGACGTACCTCACGAGTCCGGTGGAAGCGGCCGTTCAGGGCGTGCGTGGCGTGCGTCGCGTGTCCAGCAGTTCGTACGACGATTTCGCCAGCCTCACGGTGGAGCTCGAGGAAGGCGCCGATGTGCAAATGGCGCGGCTGGCCATTCTCGAGCGGCTCGAGCTGCTGCGCGCCGACTTGCCCCCCGGCGCGATCCCGCCCACCGTGGCCAATTACGTGCCCGAGGGATTGGAAGAGGCGCCGCTGATGTCGCTGTCGGTGTTCGGACCGTACACGTCGGGTACGCTGCAGAAGCTGCTCGAAGAACGGGTGAGTCCGCGGTTGGGCAGCATTCCCGGCGTGGCCGGCGTGCAGGTGCGCGGCGGGACCGACATGGGGGTGTCCGTGTCGTACGATCCCGTGCAGCTGCGACGGATCGGCATCTCGCCGCAGCGATTGTCGGAAGCGATTGCCGGCGCGCGGATGGTGCAGGCGTTGGGCGCCCTCGATCGCGGCAGCGACCCGGCCCATGGCACCACGCAGAACGTGGTGCTGCGCGACCAGCCCAAAGCGCTCGAGGATTTGCAAGCGCTGCCGGTGCGTGGGCCTGGTGCCCGTGTGTTCCGGCTAGGCGAACTGGCCACGGTGCGTGCCGAAGAAGACGCGCGCGGCCGCTTCTTTCGCATTGATGGCGAGTCCGCGGTGGCGGTGGAGATCTCGCGGCATCCCGGTGCCGACGCCATCAAAACGGCGGTAGCGCTCCGCGCGGCGATCAGGCAGCTCGCGGCCAGCATGCCGCCGGCGGTGCGCCTGCGCATCAACAACGACGACAGCGAAGACCTGAAGGCCGAGCTCGACGATCTCGCCCTGCGCAGCACCATCGCTTTCGGGTGCGTGTTGCTCGTGCTGGCACTCACGTTGCGTCGCTGGCGTGCGGTGGCGGTCGTGATGGGCACGACCGCCGTGGCCATCGCCGCCACCGCGCTGTCGTTGTACCTGCTGGCGATACCGGCCAACCTGCTTACGCTGGCGGGGCTGGGGATGGGCGTCGGTATTCTCGTACAGAACGGACTCGTCGTCGTCGAGCGACTGGGTACCGAGCCCGATACGCCCGATGGCCGCGCGCGTGCCACCCAGCGCATCATGCCGGCCATCATCGGCAGTACGCTGACCACAGCCGTGGTGCTCGTGCCGTTCCTGTTTTTGCAGGGCGACACGCGGGCGGCGTTCGTGCCGTTCGCGGCGGCCTTCGTGCTGGCCCTCGGCTGGAGCGTGTTCACGGCGCTGCTGGTGGTGCCGGCGCTGGGAAGCGGCGTCGCGGCGGCGCACACGGCGTGGCCGGTGTTGCGGCGCGGCTACGCGCGGGTGCTGGTGCGTCTGCTGCGATGGCGCGCCGCCACGATGGTCGCGGCAGTGGCGGTGCTGGCCGTGCTCTCCTGGGGCTTCGTGAAGAAAGTGCCGCGCTCGGCGTTCGGTGGATTTGGCGAGCGGCGCACCTCGTTGAGCGTGGGGTTGTCCTTTCCCCGTGGCTCCGACCCCGTCACGCTCGACCGGGGGATGGCGGAGTTCGAGCGGCTGGTGGTGGGGCGCCCCGAGATCGAACAGGTGCGGGCGGCGGCGCGCAGCGGTACGTCGGCGCAGATGTCGGTGCTGTTCACACGCGCCGGCGGACTCACGGCGGTACCACTCGAGCTGCAGGAGCTGCTCACGCAGCGGGCGGTGTTGATCGGCGGCGCCAACGTGAACGTGGTGGGCGACGGCCCCGGGTTTTCGAGCGGCGGCGGGGGCACGAGCTTCGCCACCTTTCGCCTGCAGGTGCGCGGCTACTCGTACGACGGCGTGGGGCGCGTGGCGGATGATCTCAAGGCGCGGCTGGAACGCATCACGCGGGTGCGTGAAGTGCGCGTCAGCAGTGGCGGCTACTTCGGTGGGGAGCGCGGCTATCAGGTGACGCTCGAACCAGACCGGGGCGCGCTCGCCCGCTATGGACTGAACGCCTCGCTGCTGGCGGGCGCGATCGCGCGGGAGGTGCGCGGCCCCGTGGGGCAGCAACTGCTTGAAATCGGCGGCGAGGAACTGCCGGTCACGGTCAAGGCCGCCGGGGCGCGTGATCGCAGTCTCGACGAGCTGCAGGACGCCATGGTACCCACATTCACGGGGGCGCCGGTGCGCATCGGGGATGTGGCGCGCGTGGATGCGCGCGAAGCGCTCAGTGCAGTCGTGCGAGAGGACCAGCAGTACATCCGCCAGGTGTCCTACGACTTCCGCGGCCCGGCCAAGCTGGCGCGCCGCACCCACACGGCGTTCATGAAGTCGCTTGCCGCGCCGGCGGGCTACGCCATCGTCGATCTCACCGAGGGCTCCCCGTTCGAGCGCGACGAGAGCGAACAAGGGCTCTATCTCGTGTTCGGCATCGGCGTGGCGCTGGTGGCGCTGGCGGTGGCGCTGGTGTTCGACTCGGTGTGGGGCGCCGCGCAGGTGTTCCTGTCGCTGCCTCTGGCCATCGGTGGGGTGGTGGCCGCCTTCTGGCTGCTGCAGGTGGCGTTTACCCGCGAGGCCGCGGTGGGCGTGATCCTCGTGATCGGGCTGGCGGTGAATCAGGCCATCCTGCTCGCCGATGCGGCGCTCGAGAAACGACGCGCGCTCGCCGCCGCCGGGCTCGAGACGCGGCTCCACGCGGGGCAGGTGTTGCGCGCGGCTCTCGACCGGTCGGGGATGATTCTGATCGTGACGCTGGCGGCAATGGCGTCGCTGATTCCGCTCTCCGTCGGTACCGATGCGACTCGGCTGTTCGGCGCGATCGCGTTAGCAACGGCTGGTGGTACGGTCGCCGGTACGCTCGGCGTGTTGTTCGTGATGCCGGCGCTGTTGGTGGGGCGGCGCGTGCGGCGGGCACTCGTACCACCGATCGTTCGCTGAACGGATCACGCAGAGAGCGCAGAGGCGCAGAGCGCGCAGAGAACCGCATCAGAACTCTGCGTCCTCAGCAGGCTGAGTGCGAGCAAACGGCGCATGAGGTTGGTGGGCTGAGGGGAGGGGGGTGACCGAAGCGCTCAAGTGCACCGGTCGCGTTCGATCGGCTATCTTTCCGTTATGACTGCTATTGCGTATCTCGGTACGGGGCTGCTGGGCAGCGGCTTCGTGGAAGCCGCCTGCGGCCGCGGCGACTCGGTGACCGTGTGGAACCGCACCATCGACAAGGCCCGCGCCCTCGCGCCGTTTGGCGCGATCGTCGCCGATGCGCCGGCCGATGCCGTGCGTGGGGCACGCCGCGTGCATCTCGTGCTCAAGGATGATGCCGTGGTGGAGCAGGTCGTCGCGCAGCTGCGCCCCGGGCTGTCTCCCGACGCGATCATCATCGACCACACCACCACGCAGCCGGCGCTCACCGCCGAGCGCGCCACGCGGCTGAATGCCGAGGGCGTGCACTATCTGCACTGTCCTGTGTTCATCGGGCCGGCCGCCGCGCGACAAAGCCAGGGGATCATCCTCGCCGCGGGCCCCACCGCGCTCTACGACGCCGCAAAAGACGCCCTCGGCCGTATGGCGGCGCGCGTGGAGTATTTCGGGGAGCGTCCTGATCTCGCGGCGGCGTACAAGTTGATGGGCAATGCATTCATCATCGGGTTGGGCGGTGTCCTCAGCGATGTCTTCAGCATCGCCCAGGGGAGCCAGGTCACCCCGACCGACGCGCTCGCCCTGCTCGATTTCTTCAATCCCGGCGCGATCCTGGCGGGACGGGGCAAACAGATGGCTGCCGGAAATTTTGCCGCCAGCTTCGAGCTCGAGATGGCGCGCAAGGACGTGCGGCTGATGCTGGAAACGGCGGGGGCCCTGCCGCTGGCGGTGTTGCCGTCGCTGGCCGCGCGCATGGATGCCGTGATCGCCGAGGGGCACGGGCAGGAGGATTTCGGGGTGATTGCCCGCGACGTCATACGCGCCGCATCGGGCGGCGGGCAGCCGTAGGCGGCGGGGCGGGGACGCATTAGCGTTCCGTATCTTCCACCCCATCCGCCCATGCGCTCTTCCTGCGTTTTCGCGATGCTGGCCGCGGTCGCCCTCCCGGCGTTGTCCCGCCCGGCAGCCGCGCAGGTCCCCACCCGCACGCTCGCCAAGCCGGTGGGCGAGTACGCGGAGCCCTTCTCGCAGCTCTCGGCCGTGCGAGAACTCAAAGATGGCCGGCTGCTGGTCGTCGACAGCCGCGACAAGCTCGTCCAGCTGATCAACCTCGCCACGAATAGCGCCGCCAAGGTGGGCCGCGAGGGATCGGGCCCGGGCGAGTACGGGTTGCCTACGCAGCTCTTCGCGATGCCGGGCGATAGCAGCGTCATTTTCGACCCGCTCAACCAGCGGTATCTCACGGTGCATCCCGACGGGAAGCCGGGGGCCTCGTTCCGCGTGGGTGACGAGAGCGCCGGCCCGCCGGGGCCGCCGCCCGGGCCGCCGCGTCCGCCGCAAGGGCCGCGCCCGCCCGCCGGCGCACAGGGTGGTGCGCAGGTCATCCGGATCGGTGGCCTCGGGTTCGGAATGCCCCGCGCCTCCGATGCTCGCGGGCGGCTCTACTTCGAGGGTGGCGGCCTGTCGATGGGGCCGAACGGGCCCGTGGCGGCCGATACCGCGCCGATTGTGCGGTACGACCGCGCCACGAAGGCCGTGGACACGCTGGCGTGGGTGCGCCTGCCCAAGAACAACGCTTCGGTGAAAAGCAGCGGTAGCGGTGGGAATCAGCGCATGGAGGTCCGCATCGGGGGGCGCACGCCGTACCCGTCTCGTGATGGATGGACGGTACTGGCCAACGGCACCCTCGTGATTGTCCGGGTGGCCGACTACCACTTGGAGCTCGTGTCTCCCACGCGCGTGGTCACGCGGGGGCCGGCTGTGGCGCACACGCCGGTCGCCGTGGGGAACGCGGAAAAGCAGGAGTACCGCGACGCCGCGAAGAACACCGGTGGAATCGCCATCATGCGTACCGAGGGCGGCCCCGGCGGTGCGCAGACGCGGGCGAGCAGCGGTCCGCCGCCCTTTGAGGAGCCGGCTGAGTGGCCGGCCACGAAGCCACCCTTCAGCGCCAGCGACATCTTTGCGGCGCCCACCGGCGAGATCTGGGTGGCCCGGAACCGCGCGGCGTCGGATGCGGTTCCCTCATATGACGTCTTTTCACCGGCCGGCAGCCTGACGAGCCGGGTGTTGCTCCCGAAGAAGACGCGGGTGGTCGGGTTCGGCGCCGGCGGCGCCGTGTACACCGTCCGGCTGGACGAGGATGACTTGCAGTACCTCCAGCGCTTCCGGCGCTGACCGGCATCCGCTAACCTTCTCCGCGTCACCGTTCCGAACCTCCGCGAGGCTCCTCATGCCGTTCTTTTCGTATCCCGCCAACGCTGATTGGCTCCTGCCGATCATCAAGCTGCCGCTGACGCTCATTTCGGCGATTTTCAGCCTGATCGTCGCCATCGGTCCCATCGGTCAGGTGGCGCTGGTCACGGTCATCATCGCGCTCTTCGCGAAGAACATCATGGGCCCGGCGCGTCCGTAACGGCGCTGGACGGTGCAGTGAGCACGGCCCGCCGCGACCAGGTCGCGGCGGGCCGTTTGCGTTGGGGCCGCATCAGTCTCACCCCCCTAAACGCCTCCGAGGTGTCTGGACACACGACGCGGTGAATAACAATTAATGCAAAATCGGGTGCTTTCCGAGCGGGACAGCCTCGTCCGGCAGCGCCTTGTCGGTCCACTATTAAAGACAATGCAGCCCCAGCCGGGGACAGTCCACCTTCAATAGCCGAGTCCGTCATGGATCCGAAAAAGACCGCGCTCATTCTCGTCGGCTTTCAGAACGACTACTTCGCGCAGGACGGCATTCTCCGTGGTGTCGTGGAAGAGCCGAATCGTGTCGATACCGTGCTGGCCAACGCGCTGCACTTTGTGGACGCGATGAAGGACACCGACATGACCGTGATCTCGACACCGATCGTGCTCGAGCCCGATTACCGCGCCATGGCCAGCCCGGTCGGCATTCTCTACGCCATGAAGACGTCCGGCGCGTTCAAGGCGGGGACCACCGGTGCCGACACGATTCCGGAACTGCTCGCCTTCGGCGACCGTGTGCAGTATGTCACCGGTAAGGTGGGATTCAATGCGTTCTCGAACACGTCGCTCGAAGAGACGCTGCGTGCGCGCGGCATCGAAAACGTGCTCGTGTGCGGCATGGTGACGTCGCTGTGCATCGACTCCACCGGCCGTGCGGCGTACGAGCGCGGATACAGCGTGACGGTGGTGTCCGACTGTTCCTCGTCGCGCACGCCGGCCGAGCAGGACTTCTTCTGCAGCAGTGTCTTCCCGCTGTACGCCGGCGTGGCGACCAGCACGGAACTCGTGCAGGCCATGCAGGGCGTGTCCGCCTGACCTGACGGTCTATGATTTCCCCACGCGTCAACGGCGATACGCTGCTGACGACCGATCTGCATGTCGAAGCGACGTACCGGCTCACTGAGGCGCTGGTCGAGGCCGAGGCGCGGATGCGACGTCGTGTCGAACTGCTGGCCGAAGTCGTGTTCGAAACCGATGCGGCCGGTGGCATCGTGTTTCTGAACGGCGCGTGGGCAAAGGCCATGTTGCAGCCGGTCGCCGAGTGTCTCGGACGCCGTCTGGTGGAGTTCGTCCACCCGGAGGACGTCCCCACCGTGCTGCAGTTGTTCGCCACCGCCACCGCCGGCGCGGCGGAGCCGGAACGCCCGCTGGTGCGCACGGTGCGCACCGACGGCGGTCAGCTGTGGATGGAGCTGTCGGTGGCGCCGCTGCCGGGAGGCGGCGCGGTGGGTGTGCTGCACGACGTCACGCGGCAGAAACGTGCGCAGGATGAACTCGCCAAAGTGTCGTTGGTGGCCAGCTTCACGGAAAACCTGGTGATCATTACCGACGCCGTTGGACAGACGGAGTGGGTGAACCGGGCGTTCGTCGAGCGCACCGGTTTTGCTCTCGAGGAGATGATCGGTCAGAAGCCGGGACGTCTGCTGCAGGGGGCCGATTCGGATCCGGCCGTAGTGCGGAACATCGGCGCGGCGCTGCGCGAGGGGCGGTCAATCCGGACGGAGCTCACCAACTACACGAAAGCCGGCGACCCCTACTGGGTGCAGTTGCAGATCACGCCCATCCGCAATGCGGCCGGCGACATCGAGCAGTTCGTGTCAGTGCAGAGTGATGCGTCCGACCGCCGACGGGCCGAGCTGGAAATCCGCGCGTTGAACACCGGGCTGGAGAAGCGGGTGCAGGAACGCGCCTTGCAGCTCGCGCACTTCAAGTCGGCCTTGGACCGGCACGGGCTCGTGCTGATCAGCGATGCGCATGGCGTGATTACCTATGTCAACGACCGCGTCTGCGAGATTACGGGATATGCGCGCGAGGAGCTGATCGGCGTGACGCATCGTCTGCTCAACGCCGGCTATCACCCGGCCGCATTTTTCAACGAGCTCTGGACGACGATCTCGGCCGGTCATGTGTGGCACGGGGAGATCTGCAACCGAACCCGTGCTGGCGCGCCGCTGTGGGTGGACACGACGATCGTGCCGTTCCTGAACGAGGCCGGCGTGCCCGATCAGTACATCAGCATCCAGACCGACGTCACCGAACGGCGGATCGCCGAGGAGCGCGTCACGCAGCTGTACCGTGAGGTCGAGGCCGGTGGAGCGCAGCTGCGTGAGGCCAATCGCGAGCTGGAATCGTTCGCCTATTCGGTCTCGCACGATCTGCGCGCGCCGTTGCGGCATATTCACGGCTATCTCGACATGCTGCGGCGCGCCACGGCCGGGCAGCTATCCGAGAAGGCCGAGCGCTATGTGCAGACGGCGGCCAACGCGAGCGTCCAGATGGGGCAGCTCATCGACGACCTGCTGGCGTTTTCGCGCATGGGGCAGGCGGAGATGCATCTCGAACGGGTGGATCTGGACGGACTCGTACATGAGGTCGTGGCGGGGCTCGCGCCCGATGACACCGCGCGCGTGCAGTGGGACATCGCACCGCTGCCGCACGTGGCGGGCGATGTGCCGATGCTGCGGCAGGTGCTGGTCAACCTGATCGGCAACGCCGTGAAGTATTCGGGCAAGCGCGAGGTGGCGCACATCGCGATCGCGCCGGCGGGGGCGGAAGACGGCCGCATGGTGTTTGCCGTGCGCGACAACGGCGCCGGTTTCGACATGGCGTACGCGGACAAACTGTTTGGCGTCTTCCAACGATTGCACCACGAGAACGAATTCGAGGGCACCGGCATCGGCCTCGCGATCGTGCGCCGCATCCTCGTGCGTCATGGTGGTCGGATCTGGGCGGAGTCGGCCCCGGATCAGGGCGCCACGTTCTACTTCACCCTCGCGCTCGCGGGGGGCTGACGCATGCCCACCGTGCCGGCACTCGAGCGCGCCATCCTGCTGGTGGAGGACAGCGCGCGGGATGCGGAGCTGCTGCTGGATGCGCTCGACGGGGATCTCGACGCGGCCCGTATCGTGCACGTGCGCGACGGCGTCGAGGCCTTGGCGTTTTTGCGCCGCGAGGGGGCGTTCGCGGCGCGCGTCGGCCCGCAGCCCGCGCTGATCCTGCTCGACCTCAAGATGCCGCGCATGAATGGCATGGAACTGCTGGCCGTGGTCAAGGCGGACGACACGTTGCGGCAGATCCCCGTGGTGCTGATGACCTCGTCGCAGCAGGATCAGGATCTGGCAGCGGCGTACCGGCTCGGCGTGAATGCCTACGTGCGCAAGCCGCTCGAGTTCGACGCATTCATCCGGACGGCACGCCATGTTATCGTTTTCTGGGCAACACTGAATCTCCTCCCCACAACGGACCCGGAATGACCCTCGCGACCATTCCGCCGCGGACCGTCCGGCTTCTGCACCTCGAGGACAGCGCCCGCGACGTCCAGTACATCGAGGACCTGCTGGCCGAGGAGGGGCTGGTCTGCCAGATCACGCAGGTGGCCCGCCGCGCACCGTTCGAGGCCGCGCTGCGCGCGCAGGCGTTCGACGTGGTCATCTGTGACTACTCGCTCCCCGATCTCGACGGGTTGAGCGCGCTGCGTCTGGTGCGGGCGATATCCGTCGACACGCCGGTGATCATCGTCTCGGGGTCGATTGATTCGCTGTCCGCCGTGCAGTGCCTCCGGGAAGGCGCGACCGACCTGCTGCTCAAGAACCGGCTCGAGCGTCTGCCGTCGGCCGTCAACCGCGCGCTCGATGAACGCGAACGGCGGACCCGGTTGCGCGAAGTCGAGGAGCGCTTTCAGCAGTTGGCCGATCAGAGTCCGACCGGTTTCTGGTTCGTCGCTGCGGACGCCTCGCGCGTGGAGTACGTCAGCGACGCCGTGGAGACCTTGTGGGGGGAGCGCGCTGCCGTACTCACACGAGAGGCCGGCGCCTTCCTCGCGTGCGTGCACGACGACGACCGCCCGCGCGTGACCGCCGCCTGGGACAGCTGGGTGCGTGGGGATGCGCCCTCGTTCGACGAGGAGCTGCGCGTGCGGACCTCGGATGACACCTCCCGCTGGTTGCATCACTCCGGTACTCGGCTCGCCGACGCCGCCGGGCGGGTCACGCGGCTGTGCTGCATCACGCAGGACATCACGGAACGCAAGGCGATGGAGGCGCGCATGCAGCACACGCAGCGTCTCGAAGCCGTGGGGCGACTCGCCGGCGGTATCGCGCATGATTTCAACACGCTGCTGACGGTGATTACGGCCACCTCCGAGCTGGCGCTCGCGCGCATGGATCCCGAAGACCCCCTGCTGGCGGACTTGTCGGAGATCCGGTCGGCCGGCGAGCGCGGGGCGGGGCTGGTGGCGCAGCTGATTGCGTTCAGCCGCCAGCAGATCATGCGTCCGCGTGTCATCGATCCCGTGGAGCTGATGCGCAATCTGGAGCGCATGCTCCAGCGACTTATCGGTGCGCACATCCGTTTCGAACTGCATCTGCCCACCGACCGGGTGTTCATCCGGGTCGATCCGGGGCAACTGGAGCAGGTGCTGGTGAATCTGGTCGTCAATGCGCGCGACGCGATGCGCGGCGGTGGCGTGCTTGCCGTGTCGCTTGACGTCATTCAGCCGGATGCGGATTTGGTCGACAAATTCGGCGGGCCGGGGGCGTCGTGCGTGCAGATCACGGTGCGTGATTCGGGGGTCGGCATGCCGGTGGAGGTGCAGCGCCGGG
Source organism: Gemmatimonadota bacterium (assembly GCA_031127095.1). Classification (GTDB taxonomy): domain Bacteria; phylum Gemmatimonadota; class Gemmatimonadetes; order Gemmatimonadales; family Gemmatimonadaceae; genus Gemmatimonas. Next base: position 4,455 of record JARIEX010000072.1, on the reverse strand, counting down.
TGTTCGAGCCCTTCTTCACCACCAAGGTGACCGAAGGCGGCACGGGGCTCGGGCTCTCCACCGTGCACGGCATCGTGGAGCAGTCCGGCGGGGTCGTCCGGCTCCAGAGCGCGATCGGTATGGGCACCACGTTCCGGATTCTGCTACCGCAGGTGGCCGACGAGTCCCGGCGTCCCACGCCGACGCAGACCCGTGCCATTCCCGCCGCGCGCAGCGGCGCGGCAACCGTGCTGGTGGTGGACGACGATCAGGCGCTGCGCTACCTCGTCAAGCGTACGCTCAGCTCGGTGGGCTATACCGTGTTGATGGCCGAGAACGGGCCCACGGCGCTGCGGCTGCTGGAGGATCTCCGCGGTGAGGTGGACCTGCTGCTGACCGACATCGTGATGCCGGAGATGTCGGGGCACCAGCTCGCCGAGCGCGGGCGGGTGCTGAATCCGGATTTGCGCGTGCTGTACATGTCGGGGTACACCGAGGACGAGGTGTCACGGCGGTCGTTGCACGACCACATGGAAGCCTTCGTGCCGAAGCCGTTCACGGTGACGTCGTTGACACGCGGCGTGTCGCGCGCGCTCGGCCGCGAGGACTGACCACCGGCGGCTGATCGGGGGGACTGCCACGGGGGGACTGCCACGGGGCTCCCCCTTCCGCGAGGCGGGAATGTGGGGCATTCTCGTGGCTCGCGCGGCGGCCGATGCCGCCGGCGCGTGCCTATCCCACGTGGAGTCCCGATGTCCGTTCGCTCGATCCGGTTGCTGGCAACGATGCCGGCGGTGCTGCTGGCCGCCTGCGCGCAGCCCCCTGCCGCCGCCACGTCTCCGTCGCTGCAGTTCGCCGACTATCAGCTCGTCGATCTCACGCACGCGTACAATGCGCAGACGATCTACTGGCCCACGTCACCGACCGCCTTCTCGCTCGAGACGCTGTCGAAGGGGCCCACGCCGGGTGGGTGGTACTACTCCGCCAACAGCTATGCGTCGCCCGAGCACGGCGGCACGCACCTCGACGCCCCGCTGCACTTCGGCGAGGGACAGCACGCTACCGAGCAGATTCCGCTGGAACGCCTGATGGCACCGGCGGTCGTGATCGATGTCCGCGTCGAGGCGGCCGCCGATCCCGACTTTGCGCTCCGCCGCGAGGACGTGCTGGCGTTCGAGGCGACGCACGGCCGCATCGCCGCGGGCACCATCGTGCTGCTGCGCACCGGGTGGAGCACGCGCTGGCCCAACCGCAAAGACTATCTGGGTGACGACACGCCGAACGATGCGTCGCGGCTGCACTTCCCCGCCTTCGGCGCGGACGCAGCGCGCCTGTTGGTGGAGGAGCGCGCGGTGGCTGTGCTGGGGGCCGACGTGGCCTCGGTGGACATCGGGCAGTCGAAGGACTTTCAGGTCCACCGGATCGCCGCGGCGAAGCAGGTGCCGGGGCTTGAGAATCTTACCAATCTCGATGCGTTGCCGGCCACCGGCGCGTACGTGATTGCGCTGCCCATGAAAATTGAAGGGGGATCGGGCGGTCCGCTCCGCGCGGTCGCCATGGTTCCGCGCACGAAATAGCTGCCGCGTTCGTCCACTCTCTTGCCTGATGGAGCCAATTATGTCGGTTCGTGCCCTGCGCTTGTTCCCGCTTGCCTGGCTGGTCGCCGTGGCGCTCCCTGTCACGGCCCTCCCCGGCACCGTGCTGTCTGCGCAAGCGGCGAAGGTGACGACCTACGTGCGCTACCGCGTGGATGGTGCCACGTCGTACGGGCGCGTGGTCGGCACGACCGTGCAACAGCTGCGGGCCGCGCCGTGGCTGGACACGACACGCACCGGTCGCACGGTGCCGCTGGCCCGCGTGCAACTGCTGGCGCCGGCCACCCCCTCCAAGGTGATCGCGGTGGGGTTGAACTATCAAACGCACCTTGGTGAGCGTTCGGCCGCCACGTATCCCGGCCTGTTCACGAAGCTGCCCACGTCGATCATCGCGCACGACGAACAGATCGTGCTGCCCCCCGACGCGAACAACGCGCACTACGAAGGCGAGATGGTAATCGTGATCGGCAAGCAGGCGACGAACGTGTCCGTGGCCGATGCGAAGCAGTACGTGTTCGGCATTACCGTGGGCAACGATGTGTCGGAGCGCGACTGGCAGAAGAGTGATCTCCAGTGGTTCCGGGCCAAAGCGGCCGACACCTTCGGGCCGATGGGCCCCGTGCTGATCACCGGCTTGAATTACGACGACCTGCTGCTGCAGACGCGCCTGAACGGCGAGGTGGTGCAGTCGCAGCGTACGAAAGACCTGATTTTCGATGTGGCGGCACAGGTGAGCTACATCAGCCGGTATGTGACCCTGATGCCGGGCGACGTGATCTACACCGGCACACCGGGCACCACGAAACGCATCGTGGCCGGCGATGTAGTGGAGGTGGAACTCGAAGGGGTCGGCATCCTGCGCAATCGCGTCACGCAGCGGGGCGCGCGGTAGTGGGGGGGCTCCGCATCGTGCGCGGCGCCCTGATCGTTGCCACCCTCGTGTGCGCGCAATCCCTGCGCCCTGTGGCTGCATCGGGGCAGGGCGCCAACCGCATCACCCACGGGCCGATGCTCGGTCGCGTCAGCGCGCATGAGATCGGCATCTGGGCGCGCACCCTCCGCGCCGGCCCCATCCGCGTGCGCTACGGCAAATCGGCCGACCGTCTCGATCAGCTCTCGGCACCGGTCATGACCAGTGTCGAGCATGACAACACCGGCGTGGTGCAGCTCACCGGCCTCGACGCCGACGCCACGTATTTCTATGAGCTCGCCCTCGGCGCCGGCGAGGTGGCGGTGCCGGTGGTCCAGCGCAATGGATCGTTCCACACGCTGCCCGATGCCGCTGACGTGCGGGACGCCACGTACAATCCCAAGGGGCTGTTCAACTTCAGCTTCCAGTTCGGCCACGGGAACAACCAGAGTGCCGCCGGACTGGGCCCGGCGCTGCCCACGTTCCGGAAGATGCTCGAGCAGCGCGTCCCCGAGCGCGTGCACTTCGCCGTCTTGAACGGGGACTGGGTTTACGAGGAACGGCGCGACTATCCGGCGGATCAGTGGATGCGTGATGTCGGGATCCTGCCGACGAACGTGCCACCGCTCGTCGCGATTGCCCCGACGGTCGTGGGCGCGTGGGAGAACTACAAGCTGTATCTCGAGCGTGGATCGAATCTCGCGCTCTGGCATCGCAACGTGCCGTCGTACTACACGATGGACGACCACGAGATGCTGAACGACATGTTCGGCTCGGGCACCGCCGGCTTCCGCAACCGGCGTGCGGCCTTCCGTGATATCGGGACACAGGCGTGGTACGACTACCTCGGCTGGAGTAATCCGCCGGCGTCCGACCAAGGCATTCTCTTCGGTCAGGCGGAGCTCACGAAGGGCAGTGACATCCTCGTGGATCGGACGCGCGACTTCACCACGATCGATCTGGCGAAGGCGTCCAACCTCATGGTCCACTGGGGCGGGCCGACGGCCGGCGTCCACGATGTGGCGCTGGACGGGGTGGGTGGCGATCCGAATGCGGGGGCGTACGACATCGTGGAACGCCTGGACGCGCATCGCCTGCGTATCCGGCCGGCGGCGCGGGCCAGTAGTCGGCCGTCCTACTCGGTGGGCCGGAAAAACTACTCACGCCTGCGCGTGAGCAACGCGGACATCTTCTTTCTCGACACCCGTTCGTACAAGGAAGTCTACGATCCCAAGGATCCCAACAAGCCGGGCGTGTCGATGCTGGGCGCCGCACAAAAGGCGTGGCTGAAGGAGCAGATGCGCACGAGCGACGCGCAAATGTTCTTCATCTTTTCCTCGGTGAATCTCACGATTCCACATGTCGGGACCAGTCGTGGCGCCGACAAGTCAGCGGTCGAGACCGAGCGCGATGATGCCTGGACGGCGTATCTGGATGAGCGCGGCGAGATGATCCGCTATTGGGATGGTCTCGGGAAGCCGGTGTTCGTGATTACCGGCGACCTGCACAACAGTTTCGCGATCAACGTGACCGACCGGCTGTGGGAGTTTGCCGCGGGGCCGCAGAACTCGCGTAATCACGGCGCGGAGGCCGAGGGGAATCGCCCGGCCAACGGACCATTCGAGTACGGCGGCCAGAAGGTGAACATCCGCTGGTCGAGCTATTTCCTCGAATCCACGCCGGTCGATCTCCGGTCGGACCCGGTGTACGGGATCGTCCAGGTGAACAACGTGTTCACCAACCGGAAGGCGTCCGGCCAGAACCTTTCGGTGGCCTACCCGCTCCCGCAGGTGATCTTCCAGTTCTACAGCGGCTTTACGGGGCAGCTGTTGTACGCGGAATCGATCGTCATCGGGAAGTAACGCGCCGTGCCGCGAGCAGGCCGATGGCGATCAGAAACGACAAGAGCGTGATCGGGGGCAGGTGCCCCGGCCACGTGTCGGGTTGGCTCCACGACGGATAGCCGATCGC
>JARIEX010000002.1 GCA_031127095.1 Gemmatimonadota bacterium | reverse complement strand
CACCGCCTGCGCGGGCACCGACCAGGCCAACACCGACGGCGCCACCGGCGGCACGCTCATCATTGCGGTGCCCGCCGAGCCGGCCACGCTGCTCCCGCCGCTGGTGTCGGGGACGCAAGGGTTTCCGATTGTGAACGCGCTGTTCGACCGGCTGGCCGAAATCGGACCGGCACTCGAGACGTATGGCGATGCCGGGTACACGCCGCGCCTGGCGTCGTCGTGGCGCTGGTCGGCCGATTCACTGTCGATCGCGTTTGCGCTGGACTCGATGGCGCGCTGGCACGACGGCCAGCCCGTGCGCGCCGACGACGTGCGCTACACGTTCCGCGTGTACACCAGCGACTCGCTGGCCGTCGATGCGAAGTCGCTGTTGGGAAACATCGACTCGGTGTCGGTGCGCGATGCGCGGACGGCGGTGTTCTGGTTCAAGCGACGGATGCCGCGGCAGTTCTACGACGCCACGTACCACATGTACATCCTGCCGGCGCACCTGCTGGACACGATCCCCATGGCGGCGCTCGACAGCGCCGCCTTCGGCCGCCGTCCCGTGGGCACCGGACGATTCCGGTTCGCACGCTGGGAGCCCGGCCAGCGCATCGAGATCGTGGCCGACACCGCCAATGCCCGTGGCCGGGCGCTGCTGGACCGGGTGGTGTGGACACTCGCGCCGGATTACGGGGCGGCCACGGTGAAGCTGTTCGCCGGTGAAGCCGACCTGCTGGAAAATCTGCGGCCGGACAATCTCGCGCAGGTGGCGCAGACACCGGCGCTGCGACTGATCGACAACCGCACGCTGCAGTACGGATTTCTTGGCTTCAACCTGCGCGACACCACCAACGCGGCGCGCCCGCACCCCCTGTTCGGCGATGCGCGCGTGCGGCGTGCGCTGCACATGGCCGTGGACCGGGACCGCCTCGTGCGCAACGTGTTCGACTCGCTGGGGATGACGGCGCTCGCCCCCGCGCCGCGTGCCCTGATCCCTGACACCACGGCCTTCCGTCAGCTGCCGTACAACGTGGCCATGGCGAAGGCCCTGCTCGATTCGGCCGGCTGGGTCGATCATGACAACGACGGCGTCCGCGACCGCGACGGCATTCCGTTGTCGTTCCGCATGCTCATTCCGGCCAGCAGCACGTCGCGCCAACGCTATGCGGTGCTCTTGCAGGAGCAATACCGTGCCATTGGCGTCGAAGCCGCCCCACAGCAGCTCGAGAACAACGCGTGGAGCGAGGCCGTGGATGCGCATCGCTTCGATGCGTATCTGGGCGGATGGCAGACGAGCCCCGGTCTGGTGGGGCTCAAGCAGACCTGGGCCTCGATTGGGGTGTCGAACGCCGGTCGCTACGCCAGTGCGCCGTTTGACGCGCTGCTCGACAGCGCCCTCACCACGTTCGATCCGAGCGCGAGCCGCGGCTACTGGGCCCGCGCGTTCCAGGAGATCGTCAACGACGTCCCCGCGGTGTGGCTGTACGAGCAGCGCTCGCCGCTCGCGGTCCATCGGCGCGTGATCACCACGCCGCTGCGCGCCGACGGCTGGTACGCCGGGTTGGCCGACTGGCGCATCGATCCGGCGCAGCGTCTCGATCGAGACCGGATCGGATTGGGGACGCCTCCCTGAGCACGACGCCACGCTTCCTGCCGCGCGTGATGCGCCGCATCGCGATGAGCGTGGCGGTCGTGTTCGCGGCGGCCTCGCTGGCATTCGTGCTTGTGCATCTCGCCCCCGGCGACGCGGGCACCGCGCTCGGCGAGGGGGTGTCACCCGAGATGCGCGCCGCCGTGCGCGCGCAGTATGGACTGAACGACTCACTGGCCACGCAGTACGGACGGTGGATGCTCGCCCTGCTCCGCGGCGAGTTCGGCTGGTCGCCCAATCAACGGCGACCGGTCGCCGCCATCATCGCGGAGGCGTTGCCGCGCTCGCTCCTGCTCATGGGCGCGGCGCTCGCGATCAGCGTGGCCCTGGGTTCCGCCATCGGCGCGTGGCAAGGGGCACGCGTGGGCTCGCGTCGCGATCGCGTCAGTGCCGTCGTGCTGCTCGTGCTGTATTCACTCCCCGAGTTCTGGCTCGCGCTCGCGTTGATGACGGTGTTCGCTCACCAACTCGGCTGGCTTCCCGCCACCGGGATCACGGGCGACCTCTACGCCTACCAGTCGTCGGGCGCGCAACTGGCCGACCGCCTGCGTCATCTCGTACTGCCGCTGACCGCGCTGTCGCTGGTGGGGATCGCCGTCTTCGCCCGCTACCAGCGCATCGCCATGCAGGAGAGCATGACGCAGCCGTTCGTGCAGACGGCGCGCGCCAAGGGGCTCACTGAAACCGCCGTGCGTCGCCAAGCGTGGCGGACGGCGCTGCTGCCCGTGATCACGGTGGCCGGCCTGCTGCTGCCGGCACTCGTCACCGGCGCCGTGTTCGTGGAACGGGTGTTCGCGTGGCCCGGCATGGGCTTCACCCTGATCCGCGCCATCGAGGCGCGCGATGTGGCCGTGGTGTCGGCGTGCGTGATCGTGGGGAGCGCCGCCACCGCCCTCGGTGCGGCGCTGGCCGATATCCTGCGTGATCTGGCCGATCCACGCCTGCGCGACGCGTGACGCCGGCATGAGCCCCTCGCGTCGACTCACCGTTCCCGCCGGGATGGCGGCCGTGCTCGTGCTCCTCACCGTCGCGGGCCCGTGGCTCACGCCCTACGACGCCAATGCACAGCTCGACATCATCGCGCTGCGCAGCCAAGCGCCCTCGCTGGCGCATCCGTTTGGGACCGACGGCGTGGGGCGCGATGTGCTCAGCCGTGTACTCGACGGCGCCCGCATCTCGCTGCTGCTGGCCACGCTCTCCGTTGTGCTGTCGCTGATCGTGGGCACGCTCTACGGTGCGCTGTCCACCCTCGCCGGCGGCGGGGTACACGCCGCCATGCAGCGCCTCATCGATGTGGCGCTCTCGATCCCGCGCCTGCTGTTGCTCCTGGCCATTGCCGCGCTGTGGGGGACCGTTTCGCTCCCCGCGCTGATTTTGCTGGTGGGGCTCACCGGCTGGTTCACCACCGCGCGGCTGGTCGCCGACGACCTCGCCGCGCTGCGCGGTCGCGAATTCACCGTCGCGGCCCGTGCGTTGGGCGTGCGGCCGGTACGCCTGCTCTGGCGTCACCTGGTTCCACATCTTCTGCCCACGCTGGCCATCAACGCCAGCTTCGGCGTGGCCGGCACGATCGCCCTCGAAGCGGGGCTCAGCTACCTCGGCCTCGGGATTCAGCCGCCGCAGGCCAGCTGGGGCACGATCCTGCGCGACGGATCCGGCGTGATGCAAACCGAGTGGTGGCTCACGCTCTTTCCCGGCCTCGCCACCGTTTTCGCTGTGCTGGCCTGCAATGCGCTCGGCGATGCCTTGCGCGAGCGCTTCGCTCCGGCGCACGTTCCCACTCGCTCCGCCCCTCCCCTTCCCCGTGCCGTGCGCCCGTGACGTCTACGCCCCCTCGCGACTCCACGCCCGATTCCGGTGGTCCACTGCTCGATGTGCAGTCGCTGCAGATCGCCTTTCCGGCGGGCCGCGGCGTCGCGCGCGCGGTGGACGGCGTGTCGTTCACGGTGTCGCGGGGGGAATCGGTCTGTCTCGTGGGCGAGTCCGGGTGCGGGAAGTCGCTCACCGCGCTGTCGCTGCTGCGCCTCGTCCCACCACCTGGACGGATTGAGCCGGGCAGCCGCATCCGCTTTGACGGCGCAGACATCCTCACGCTCGACGACGAACGCCTGCGCGACATCCGCGGGCAGCACATGGCGATGATCTTTCAGGAGCCGATGACGGCGCTCAATCCCGTTCTCACCGTCGGCGACCAGATCGCGGAAGTGCTGCGCGTTCACACCACGCTCGCGCGGCGCGACATCTGGTCGCGCACCGTTGATATGCTGGCGCAGGTGGGCATTGCCGACGCGCCGGCGCGCGCCTCGCAGTATCCGCACGAGCTCTCGGGGGGCATGCGGCAGCGCGTGATGATCGCGATGGCGCTGATCATGTCGCCCAAGCTCGTCATCGCCGATGAGCCCACGACGGCGCTCGACGTCACCATCCAGGCGCAGATCCTCGAACTGCTGCGCGACCTGCGCGCGCGGACGAACATGGCGCTGCTCCTCATCACGCACGATCTCGGCGTCGTCGCCGAGATGGCCTCGCGGGTCATCGTGATGTACGCCGGCCGCATCGTCGAGGAAGCCAACGTGGCAGAGCTGTTCGCCGCCCCGGCGCACCCCTACACCGAGGGACTGCTTGCCGCGATTCCGCGGCTGGGGCGTGAAGCCGAGCGACTGCAGACCATCGCGGGGTCGGTGCCGCCGCCCACGGCGCTGCCGAGCGGCTGTGCCTTTCGTGATCGCTGCCCGTACGCGTTCGACCGCTGCGCGAGTGAGGAGCCGGCACTGGTCGAAATCGGCGCCGGCCACCGCGCGCGATGCCACCTGATTGCCGAACCGGCGCGGCGCGCCGACCGGCGCGAGGTCGTGCGCACATGAGTGCATCGACCACGCCGGCGCCGCTGTTGTCGGTGCGCGGGCTCACCAAGCACTTCCCCATTCGCTCGGGGTTCCTGCAGCGCACCACCGGCGCCGTGAAGGCGGTGGACGGCGTGTCCTTCGACGTGGCCGCCGGCGAGACGCTGGCGCTCGTGGGGGAATCAGGCTGCGGCAAGACGACCACGGGGCGCGCCATTCTGCGCCTGATCGAACCCACCGACGGCCAGCTGCATTTCGACGGAACCGATCTGCGCGCGCTGCGCGGTGAAGCGTTGCGGCGGATGCGCCGGCGGATGCAGATCATCTTCCAGGATCCCTACGGCTCGCTCAATCCACGGATGACCGTGGGAGACGCGATCCGGGAAGGACTGATCGTGCATGAACTCGCCGAAGGAAGCGCCGCCGACCGCCGGGTCGCGGCCCTGCTGGACGAAGTGGGGCTGCGGACCGAGTACGCGTCGCGCTATCCGCACGAATTTTCCGGCGGGCAACGCCAGCGCATCGGGATCGCGCGCGCGCTCGCCGTGGAGCCGTCGTTCATCGTGTGCGACGAGCCGGTGTCGGCGCTCGACGTGAGCGTGCAGGCGCAGGTGGTGAATCTTCTGCGCGACCTGCAGCGCGATCGGGGCTTGTCGTATCTGTTCATCGCGCATGATCTCGCGGTCGTGGCGCACATGGCCGATCGCGTGGCCGTGATGTACCTCGGACGCATCGTGGAGCTCGCGCCCCGGCCGCGGCTCTTCGCCGCGCCGATGATGCCGTACACACAGGCGCTGCTGTCCGCGGTGCCGGTGCCCGATCCGACCGTCCGGCGGCAGCGCATTCTGCTCGCCGGCGATCCGCCCTCGCCGGCGAATCCGCCCAGCGGCTGTGTGTTCCACCCGCGCTGCCCACACCCGCAGAAGGATGCGGAATGCACGCGCGTCGTCCCTGCGCTCGAGGAGAAGGCTCCGGGCCATTTCGTGGCCTGCCTCAAGCCGCCGTTCACCCACCTCTCATCCAACGCGTCGTGACGCCTCCCTCGCTCCGCCCGGACTCGTCCGCCTCGCACCCCGCGAACGACCGCGCCTTCTTCGGGCACCCGCGTGGTCTCGGCCTGCTGTTCATGACCGAAATGTGGGAACGGTTCTCCTTCTACGGTCTGCGCCCGCTGCTGGTGCTGTTCATGGCGGCGGCGCTCGCCGACGGCGGCTTCGGCTTCGACCGCCCCTCCGCGTCGGCCATCGTGGGCATCTACGCCGCGAGCGTGTATCTCGCCTCGCTCCCCGGCGGCTGGATCGCCGACCGCTGGCTCGGACTGCGACGCTCGATCCTCATCGGTGCCGTGCTCATTACCGGCGGCCACCTGTCCATCGGCATCTCCGGCATGGCGGGCGCCGGCATCGGCAAGATCTTTTTCTTCCTCGGTCTCGTGCTCATCGTGCTCGGCACCGGACTCCTCAAGCCGAACATCTCGGCCATCGTCGGTGATCTGTACCCTGAGGGCGGCGCGCGGCGCGATGCCGGCTTCTCGATCTTCTACATGGGCATCAACACGGGCGCCTTCGTGGGGCAGCTCGTGACCGGCTATCTGGGCGAGCGGGTGAGCTGGCACTGGGGCTTCGGCGCCGCCGGCGTCGGCATGCTGTTCGGCTTGCTCATGTTCTGGCTCAAGGCGCGCGACATGCTCGGCCCGATCGGTCAGGACATCGTGCGGGATCCGGATCCCGCCGTGCAGGCGAAACGTGAAGGGACCGTCCGCAATTACACGCTGGCCGGACTGGCCGTGCTCGCGCTCGTGTTCGTGCTGGCCAGCACCGGGGCCATCGCCCTCGATCCGCAGGCCATCGGCGGCGCAATGACGTTCGTGCTCGTCGGCATCGCCGTTGCCTTCTTCAGCTTCCTGTTCGCCTTCGGCGGGCTCACCCGCGACGAGAAGCTGCGCTCGGGGGTGATCTTCGTGTTGTTCGTGTTCGCCGCGATCTTCTGGGCGGCGTTCGAACAGGCGCCCACCTCGCTGCAGCTGTTCGCCAACGATTTCACCGACCGCAACCTGTTCGGGTTCGATATCCCGGCCACGTGGTTCCAGTCGGTGAATTCGGCGTTCATCATCCTCTTCTCGCCCGTCTTCGCGGCGCTCTGGCTGATGCTGGCCAAGCGCAACATCGAGCTCTCGAGCCCCACGAAATTCGCGCTCGGCCTCGGACTCGCGGGCGTGGGCTTTCTGATCATGGTGTTCGCCGCCAATCAGGTGGTCGCGAGCGGCGGATCGGTGCTCGTGTCACCGTGGTGGCTGATCATGAGCTACATGTTCCAGACGCTCGGTGAGCTGTTCCTGAGCCCGGTCGGCCTGTCCTCGATGACCAAGCTCGCCCCCCGCCGCTACGTGGGACAGATGATGGGCATCTGGTTCCTCGCCACCTCGGTCGGCAACCTCGTGGCCGGCCTGGTGGGCGGACACGTCGATCCCACCAAACTGGAACAGACGCCGCTTGTGTTCAGCGGCACCGCCATCGCGCTCTTCGGCGCCACGGTCATTCTCGCCCTCCTCGTCATTCCGATCCGCCGGATGATGGCCGGCGTGAAGTAACGGGCAGCGTGATTACGGCCAGGTGAACAGGCTCGTCGGCGCGGTCCGCTCCCGCGCCGACAGCACATCTCTGGGCTCGTCCCAGAACACGCGCGAGCGGTCCACGCTCGACAAGCGGATCTCGAATCGCCGCTGCGGATCGGTGCCCACGGGCACCGCGAAATCGACCCGCCAGAGCCGGCGGGACCGCGGCGGCACCGCGGCGAGCACCGACACACCCACCGCACCGCGCCACGGCGTGGACACCGCATACGGCACCGAGGGGTCCCCCCACAAGCGCCCACCCTCGGAGAACAGGGCCAGCCCCACGTCGGCCACGTTGAGGCGCGTGGGGATCACGAGGCGCTGCTCGCCGCGCACGATCAGCCGCTGTGCGCCGGCCTGCCACGAGTTGCGGTGCCCCAGCAGACCGCCCTCACGATCAGCGAGTGACAGCTGGAACGGCACGCGCATGTCGTGCCCGCCGCTCCACTCCACATCGAACACGCTCGTCTGACGCACCGCGGGGCGGAAGTACCACGCCAGCCGTCCGCTCGTGACGATGTTGTCCCACGCCTGCACGTCGCGATCGAAGCGCGCCTCGGAGACGGCCTGCAGGCCAACGAAGCTTTTGGCACCGCCGGCCGCGGCGTACAGATTCGCCGCGAGAAAGTAATCGCGGTCGCGCGCCAGCCCCACGTTGAGTGAACGACCGGCCACAAGCCCGAGCTGCATGCCCACGCGCACGTCCTGCACACCGTTCAAGGCGTCGAACCCCTGCACCGGGACGAAGCGGATGCCGCGGACACCCAGCAGCGCATTGGCGCGGACCACCGATTGGCGCCGGAAGATCGGGATGGGCGCATCGACCGGATCGGGCTGCACCCCCTCGCGCGTGAGCATGAGTGAGGTCTGGTCGGTGGACTGGCGCTCCCGCGTAATGGACGCACCGACCAGCCGGAGTCGGCCCACCGGGCCCACGCGGGTCACCCACCCCAGATTGCCGAACTCCCGGCGCACCGTGAGTGCATTCCGGGGCAGATCCCCGCGTCGGAATTCGAGCGGTCCACGCGTGCCGCCCACGCTGCCGATAAACGCAAAGCGCTGCAGGTCGGTGTAGTACGGACGGACCACTTCCAGCCGCATGTCCTGTCCGAAGCGATTGCGACGGGCGGACGCACGGAATTCGTTGCGCGCGCCGCCGAACTGATAGTTCGCCAGCTCGACGCCAAGGATGTCGTTGTACGCCAGACCGTCGCGCCACGTCACCGCCGCCAGCGTGGCCGTACCGGCGATATTCGATTCGCCCACGCGAATCCCTCGGAATACCGGCGACTTCGATTGCAGCGTGGGCTCGAGGATCAGACTGAAGTCATCGCGCGTTTCCACCTCGAGGCGCACGCCGCCCGCTTCGTCGTCGTACACGCGGATCCGCGCGTCAACCAGGAAGGGCTGTGCACGCAGGATGCGCTCCGATTCCGCGCGCCGGATCTGGTTGCACGCCTCACCCACTTTGAGCAGCAGGAAGCGACGCACCACGTCGTCCCGCGTATTGGCGTGCACCGATCGCACCGTGCGACGCACCCACTCCAGCCGTGGTGGGAGGCGGTCGGTGAACGGCGGCTGCGTGATCACGACGATGTCGCTGATCGGCTGCCCGGCGCACCCCGTCACAGGCAGACGCCCGCGGCTCGACACCGGCGGCGGCTTCGGCGTCGCGGGGCGTGTGGGCTGCCCCGCCGCACCACGCAGCGGCAGACAGGCGGCCATTCCCAGCACGGCGAGAGTACGACCGACCCTCACTTGCCCATGCGGCGCTTGAGCGCTGCCAGTCGGTCATCGGCGTCGGCTTCCTTTTCGGCACGCGTCCGCCGCCGCGCTGGCTCCGGGGTGTCACCGCCTGCGTCCGACGCCGGGCCCGGCGTCACGCCGGCCATGAGGTCACGCAGTTCGGCGGCCATCGACGCATACTCGCGCTCGGCCATCGCGTGCTCCTGCTGCTGCACCATCTGCTTCGACTCCAGCATCACCACCCGCTCCTCGTGCAGAAGGGCGAACCGCTCAGCGATGGCCACCGTGTCCTCGTCGTTGATCTGCGCCGCCAGCCCCTGACGCCGCCGCACCGTCTCGAGCTCGGTACGCTCGGCCGCCAGCCGCGCCGCCGTCTCCGCCACGGCGCGCGCCAGCGACTCCACACCCAGCCGGGCGTGCACCAGCGCCTCACGCATCGTGTGCGTGATCCGGCGGCGTTCGTCTGGATCGAGTCTGGCGGAGATACCGCGCAGCCCGTCGCGAAGTGGTTCGAACATGAGGGACGACACAGTCCGGGAAGAGGCGCTGCCGTACGGGACCGACCGCGAGTCGGCGGCGGGGAACCGCCACGTGGTGAACGACCCCGCGCAATGTGCGCCTGGACGCCCCCACTCAGCCAGAGGGCAGACGTGCCCAGCGACGCCGTGCCGCTGGTTGCTGTACGGTCGCCAGGGGCGCCAGCCCACCGTGTGGCCCCGAATCGCACCGCCAACGGCTCTTCTCTGTTATTATCGGTCGTACCCCAGTACGCCAGTGTGTTTCCCATAGGCTGGCGCGTCCCGTCACCGGCTCCTGTGCTCTACCTCGCCATTCCCGCGCACAACGAGGTCGCCACCATCGGCGTCCTTCTCTGGCGGCTTCGGACCGTGCTCGCGGAGTTCCCGCGTGAGTACGAAGTCGTGGTGTACGATGACGCGAGCACCGACGAAACGGCGGACGTGGCGGAACAGTACGCCCACGCGATGCCCGTCACCGTGCTGCGCGGCACTTCCCGCATCGGCTATGCCGGCGCCATCGATGCCCTGATCCGGCATGTGTCGGCGCAGACGCGCTACCCGCGTCGTGACGCGCTGCTGCTCATGCAAGGCGACTTCACCGACCCGCCGGGCCTCGTCCCGGAGTTTGCCCGCCGTTTCGAAGGCGGCGCGGATCTGGTGGTGGGCGAGCGCATGGTGGTGGCCGACGCACCGGTGCCGGTCCGCCGCTTGTTCAAGGCGGCCCACTGGTCGATGCGTCCGTTCGTGCGGGTGGACGGCGTGCGCGACCTCACGGCCTCCATGCGCCTGATCCGCATTTCCGCGCTGCGCGATCTGGTGCGGCAGGCGGGATCGGCGCCGGTGTGCGTGGGCGACTCGTGGACCGCCAACGCGGATCTGCTGCTCAAGCTGGTCCCGCTCGCGCGTCGGGTGGAATCGGTGCCGCTCGAGCCCACCTATGGCGTGCGCATGCGCGAGACGCGCCGTATTGCCGTGCGTGATGGCCTCGCGGTGCTGAAGTGGGCATGGGGGGCCCGTGGCCGCCGTGCCGAAGCGGGATCAGCCGCCGACGCCTCGGGCGACAGCGAGCGGCGCCCGCCGCGTGGTGGCGCCGCCGGCAAGCGACGCGACGAACCGGAGCTGTCGGTCGAAAAGCTGCGCGAGCGTGTACAGCAGCGCCCGCGGGTCGAGGACGAAGAGTCGTTCAACGGACGTCGCGAGGGGCGCCGCCGCGAGCGCGAGCGCGCCCGCAGCGAACGCACGGACGACGCACCGACCGAACGCGGCGAGGAACGGGTTGCCGAGCGGCCCGCGCCGGCCGCCGAGGCGCCGCGTACCGAACGCGCAGCCGCGCCCGAGCGCACCAAACCCGAGCGCGCGAAGCGTGAGCGCGCTGCCGGCACCGAGGGAGAGGCGAAGACCGTCCGCCCCGAGCGCCTGCCGCGCGGGCAGCGGGCCGCGCGCGGAAACGCGTCGGCCGCCCCACGGCGTCCGCGCAATGAAGAGCGGTCGCCCTACAGCGATCCCACCCTCGCGCTCGACGATCCGTTCGCCCCGCCCGCCGGGCGCCGCGGCACGCGCGATCAGGACACCGCCGACACGGCAGCGGCCGACACGGCAGCGGCCAGCGCGGCAGCAGGTGACGCAGCGTCGGTCGACGGCAACACGCCGATGGACACCGAGCCGAAGTCGGCCCAGGGGTCATCATCGGTGCTGGAGTCCAGGTCGGCAGCACCATCGTCGCGCCCGGAGTCGGGCCAAACGGACGACGAGGACGCCGCAGACGGCGCCGATAGCGACGTGGGCGAGGACAGCGCGGAAACGGCCGAGGGCACCGGACCGCGGCGCAAGCGGCGCCGCAACCGTCGTTCGCGTCGTGGTCGCGCCCGGAAGGATGGCGCGGCCGGCGACGAAGGCAGCGACGAAGGCAGCGACGAGGCCGGCGACACGCAGGGGGACGACGCGGGCAACCGCTCCGGCAACGGCTCCGGCAACGGCTCCGGAAACGACTCCGGCGATGCCCCCGCACGGGATGGTACCCCGACCGTGCGGCCGGACCGGCCCCGGCGTTCCAGATCGCGGGGCGCTGCCGTACCGACGGCGGAGGGCGAGGAGACGCCTGACGGTGACGCGGACGATCGCGACGACAGCGCCGAGGTCGCGGGCGAATCCGAGGAGGAGCGCGCCGCACGCGCCCGTCGTCGTGGACGTCGGGGACGCCGCGGCGGCGCCCGCCGGTCGCGCGGACGCCGGGACAAGGATGGCGGGGAGAGCGGGGAGTCGGGGCCCGGGGACGGGGATGGCGGCGGCGGTTCCGACCGCAGCGGTTCCGACCGCAGCGGTTCTGACCGCAGTGGTGACGCCGGCGAATGACCGCGCCCACTGACCGGTCCACGCCGATGTCGTATCACGAGGCCGACCTGTCGCGCGTGACCACGATTCCGGTGCAAAGCCGCCCCAACAAGGTGCGCGCAGACGAGTTTGCGGCCCCACCGCCGGATGATCCGGCGGCGCGCTCCATGGGCGCGTTTCTGGCGTCGCTCCCCGACATTCTGGTGGCGCGGGATTTTCTGGCGGTGGTCGATGCCATCGTGGCGGCACGGCGCAAAGGACGCGGCGTGCTGCTCATGCTGGGCGGCCACGTCGTCAAAACCGGACTGGCCCGTGTGCTGGTGGATCTCGTCCGGCGTGGCATCATCACGCACGTCGCGATGAACGGCTCCGCCGCGATCCACGACTACGAGAT
Organism: Gemmatimonadota bacterium; assembly: GCA_031127095.1. Taxonomy (GTDB): domain Bacteria; phylum Gemmatimonadota; class Gemmatimonadetes; order Gemmatimonadales; family Gemmatimonadaceae; genus Gemmatimonas. The sequence goes on along the minus strand of JARIEX010000002.1, from coordinate 55,565 downwards.
CGCGCGTTTCGGCGGGACCTCGGAAGATGTCGCCGCCGGATTGCGCGACGGCTCGTTCGGGATGGCCGACGAGACCGGGCGCGGCCTCAACGGCGCCTTTGTCGCCGGCATGGCCCAGCAGTGGGGGATGGGGGAGTCCGTCGCCCGCGCCCTCGCCGATGCCGAACCGCTGTTGCACCCCGAGCTGTCGCTCACCTACCAGTGCTGGCGGCACCACGTACCGGCCACGATCCACGCCGCCCTCGGCTGTGAAATCATCCACCAGCACCCGGCCGCCAATGGGGCCGCCATCGGCGATACCAGCCACCGCGACTTCCGCCGGCTGGCCGCCTCACTCAGCACCCTGCACGACGGCGGCGTCGTCCTGAACGTGGGCAGCGCGGTGATCATGCCCGAGGTATTCCTGAAGGCCCTCACGATCGCGCGCAACCTGAACGGCGGGGCCCCCACCGGGTTCGTGACCTGCGATCTCGACATGCAGCGACACTACCGGCCCCGCATGAACGTCGTGCGGCGCCCCACCCAGGACAGCGGGAAAGGCTACGAGATCACGGGGCACCACGAGATCATGGTGCCGATGCTGGCGTGGGCGATCGTGGAGCGGATGGGACAGGACGGCTAGCGGCGGGGACAGCCGGGCGGGACAGGGATCGGCATTCAGCCGCCACCGTGGTCACTACCGAGCGCTGATACCCTCAGCGGCGGATCGCCTGCTCGATCCGTTCCGCCGTCCGCGGGCTCACCACGCGGATCACGAAGTACACCACCGCGCCGATCAGTACCACGCGGATCGCGAAGCCGAGCAGCATGAACAACAGCCCCACCAGCGGGCCCAGCAGCCCGAACACCAACTTCAGGGCAATCAGGCCGAGCATCGCGATCAGGCCGACGGTAAACAGGGTGCGGAGCATGGTCTGCCTCAGGTCAGAGTGGGGTTGTTGTCCCCTACGATAGCCCTCGCCCAAAGTTTCTGCCCTCGGGAATTCCAGCTATTTCCGTGTTGATGGTTACTGACATGTTTCCCGATACGAAACATCGGGCTACCTTCTTCGGATCACGTCCCGGGCTCCTCCGGGCCTTTCCAGTGGAACATGGCCGAGCAGTTAGTTCAGATCATGGGGCGCCATCGCCGCGAAGCGCTCCCCGAGCGTAAGCCGTCGTGGCTCAAAGTGAAGGCGCCTGGAGGTGCGAACTACGTGCGCCTCAAACAGATGATGCAGGAACTCGACCTGCACACCGTCTGTCAGGAGGCGCACTGCCCCAACATCGGGGAATGCTGGGAGCACGGCACCGCCACCTTCATGATCCTCGGCGACGTCTGCACGCGGAACTGCGCGTATTGCGCCGTGTCGCACGGTCGACCGCCCAAGTACGACATCGAGGAGCCGTCGCGCGTCGGGCAGGCGATCGCCGAACTCAACTTGCGCCACGCCGTCATCACGTCGGTGGACCGCGACGATCTCCCCGATTTCGGCGCGTACATCTTCGCCGAAACCATCCGGCAGATTCACCAGCGTCTGCCGGGCTGCTCGATCGAAGTGCTCGTGCCCGATTTCCAGGGCAACGAAGACTCCATCCGCACGGTCCTCGACGCGCGCCCCGACATCTACAACCACAATACGGAAACGGTGCCGCGCCTGTTCAAAAAGGCGCGCCCCGGCGGACGCTACGAGCGTGTGCTCGAGATCTTCCGTATTGCCAAGCGTGTGGCGCCCGGCATCCCCACCAAGACCGGCATCATTCTCGGCCTCGGCGAGACGAATGAAGAAGTCATCGAGGTCATGCGGGAACTGCGCTCCGTCGACGTGGACATCCTGACCCTCGGGCAGTACCTCCGTCCGTCCGACGGCCATATCGAACTCGACCGCTACGTCACCCCCGAAGAGTTCCGCGAGCTGTACCAGGTGGGCATGCAACTCGGCTTCCGCCACGTGGAGAGCGGCCCGCTGGTGCGCTCCAGCTACCACGCGTGGGAGCAGGTGCAGGCCGCCGGCGTCTGACGCCACGCACGACTCCGTTCTCAACACCCTCCCCAGCCATGTCGACAGCCAAACCCCGCAAGAAGGGCGAGCCCGTGCGCGCCGATGCCAAAGCGTCGGCGAGCCCCTCGGCCGCCACCAATCGCGAGCTTCTGTATTCGATGCTCCTGCAGCGTCGCTTCGAAGAGCGGTGCGCCGAGATGTACGCCATTGGGCGCATCGGCGGCTTCTGCCACCTGTACATCGGGCAGGAGGCCATCTCCACCGGCGTCATGTCGCTGCTGCGTGCCGACGACTACATCATCACGACCTATCGTGATCATGGGCAGGCACTGGCGCGCGGGATGACGCCGCGCGCGGTCATGGCGGAGCTGTTCGGACGGCAGGACGGCTGCGCCAAGGGCAAGGGTGGCTCCATGCACATGTTCGATAAGCAGCTCGGCTTCCTGGGCGGCCACGGCATCGTGGGTGGACACATCCCCATCGCGGCCGGCGTGGGCTTCGCCATCAAGTACCGCGGCGGTGATCAGGTGATCGTGTGCTTCATGGGTGAGGCGGCCGTGAACAACGGCGCCTTCCACGAAGCGCTCAACATGGCGGCGCTCTGGAAGCTGCCGTGCCTGTTCATCATCGAGAACAACCGCTACGGCATGGGCACCGCGCTCGAGCGCGCGTCGGCCATTCACGACATCTACAAGCGTGGCGCGTCGTACGACATGCCGCGTGACGTCGTGGACGGTCAGGACGTGTACGCCGTGCGCAAGGCCACCGAAGAAGCCATCGAGCGCGCCCGCACCGACGGCACGCCGACGCTGCTCGAAATCCGCACGTACCGCTTCATGGGCCACTCCATGTCCGACGCGGTGAGCGGCACGTACCGCACCAAGGAAGAGCTCGAGCAGTACCTCAAGCGCGACCCCATCGCCCTGCACCGCCAGCGCATGGAAGAAGCCGGCGAGATCACGCCGGCCGACGTGGCCGCGATGGACGAGGAGATCAAGAAGATCGTGCAGGACAGCATCGACTTTGCTGAGCAGAGCCCGGAGTTGCCGCTCGAGGCGCTCATGGAAGACATTCTCGTCGAAACCACGAGCTGAGGGCGATACGACCATGGCCGTAATCACGTACCGCGATGCGCTCAACATGGCGCTCCGCGAAGAGATGCACCGCGACGACCGCGTCTTCCTGATGGGTGAGGAAGTCGCCGTGTATCAGGGCGCATATAAAGTCTCGAAGGGACTGCTGCAGGAATTCGGCGAGATGCGCGTGGTGGACACGCCGATCACCGAACTCGGATTTGCCGGTGTCGGTGTCGGTGCCGCGATGGCGGGGCTGCGTCCGATCATCGAATTCATGACGTGGAACTTCGCGCTGCTGGCGATCGACCAGGTGGTCAACGCCGCCGCGAAGATGCTCTACATGTCCGGTGGTCAGTTCCCGATGCCGATGGTGTTCCGCGGCCCCAACGGTGCCGCGCTACAGCTGGGTGCACAGCACTCGCAGGCGTGGGAATCGTGGCTGGCGCACATCCCCGGCCTCAAGGTCGTGGCACCGGCCACGCCGTACGACGCCAAGGGACTCCTCAAGGCGGCCATCCGCGACGACAATCCGGTGTGCTTCCTCGAAGGCGAAATGCTGTACAACACCAAAGGCGAAGTGCCCGACGACGACTACATCGTGCCGATCGGCAAGGCCGAGCTCAAGCGCGAAGGCGAGCACGTCACGCTGGTGTCGCACGGCAAGATGGTGCTCGTGGCCCTGCAGGCCGCCGACCAGATGGCGAAGGAAGGCATCACCTGCGACGTGGTCGATCTGCGCACGATCCGGCCGATGGACGTCGATGCCATCACCGCCTCGGTGAAGAAGACGAACCGCTGCGTGGTGGTGGAAGAAGGATGGGAGGTGTGCGGCGTGGGCGCGCAGGTGGTGGACTACGTGCAGCGCTACTGCTTCGATCACCTCGATGCGCCCGTGCTGCGCGTGCATCAGGCCGATGCGCCGATGCCGTATACCAAGAGTCTCGAAAAGGCCGCCAAGCCCGACTTGCCGAAGACGATCGCGGCAATCCGACAGGTTCTCTACCTCGACTGACCCAGCGATCATGGCAACGAAAGTGATGATGGAGGCGCTTTCTCCCACGATGGAGGAAGGACGCCTCGTGAAGTGGGTGAAGAACGTCGGCGACACCGTGAAAACCGGTGACACCATCGGTGAAGTGGAAACCGACAAGGCGATCATGGAGCTCGTGGCCCGCGGTGACGGCGTGCTGCGCGCGCTGTTGATCACCGAAGGCACCACGGCCACCATCGGCGCGGTGATCGGCGTGATCGCCGCCCCCGACGAGGACATCAGCGCGCTCACCGGCGGCGGCAGTGCGCCGGCCGCGGCCGCCGCACCCGTGGCCGCACCGTCCGCCGCCGCACCCGCCGCCGCACCCGTGGCCGCCGCGGCAGCAGCGCCGGCGCCCGTGGCCGAGCCGTCTGGGCCGGTGCGGTCGTCGCCGCTGGCCCGCCGCATGGCCGCCGAGAAGGGGGTGAACCTCGCGAGCGTACACGGCAGTGGCCCGGGGGGCCGCGTGATTCGTCGTGACATCGAGGCTGCCGTCCCGGCCGCCGCCGCAATGGCCGCAGCACCCACAGCGGCCTCCACGGCCGTGTCGAGTGCCGCCAAGCCCACCGCCGTATCGACCGCGATGCAGATCGACGGCGAGTACAAGGACGTCGCGCTCACGCAGATGCGCAAAACCATCGCGCGTCGTCTCAGCGAGTCCATCGGCCCGGTGCCCACGTTCTACCTCACGTCGGAAATCGACATGACGAAGGTGGGGCAGCTACGCGAGCAGATGGTGGCCAACGGCGATCAGTTCAAGGTGTCGGTCAACGACATCATCATCAAAGCCGTCGCCATCGCCCTCACCCGGCACCCCGAGTGCAACGCGCATTGGATGGGCGAATCCATCCGCTACTTCAGCGCGGCGCACGTCGGCATGGCCGTGGCCACCGACGACGGCCTGATCGTTCCCGTGATCCGCGACGCCCAGAGCAAGGGGCTGGGGCAGATCGGCAAGGAAGCCCGCGAACTCGCCAAGAAGGCACGCGAGCGGAAACTGCAGCCGGCGGAATTCAGCGGCGGCACCTTCTCCGTGTCCAACCTCGGCATGTTCGGGATCGATCAGTTCACCGCGATCATCAATCCGCCCGAGGCCGCCATTCTGGCCGTAGGATCCACGGAAACTAAGCCGGTGTGGGAGAACGGCCAGTTCGTGCCGCGGCAGCGCATGCGCGTCACGCTCAGCTGCGATCACCGCGTCATCGATGGCGCCGTCGGCGCAAAGTTCCTCCAGACGCTGCGCTCGCTGCTCGAGTCGCCGCTGATGATGCTGTTCTAGACCGTTCGCGCCGAGCACCGCGTACACCGAACGCACCGAACACCACCCGTGTTCGGTGCGTTCGGCCGTTTCGGTCGTCCTGTGAATAGACCTCCCTGCCCTGCTGATGCCACGAATTTCCCCGCGCCGCGCGCTGGTTCTGCTGCTGTGGCTGGTCGCCGCCTGTTCCGGGGGCGACACGCCCACGGCACCGCGCGCCGTGCCGCCGGGCGTGCTGAGTCTCACGGTCGCCGGGCTGCCGACCGGCGTCAGTGCCGACGTGTCGGTGAGCGGGCTCACTTTTTCGCGCACCGCCACGGGTTCGGTCACGTGGACCGATGTCCCCGCGGGCGTGCACACCATCACCGTGCGCCCCGTACGCACCACCGACGGGACCTTCGCCGCCACACCGTCGGTCGTGTCCGTGACCGTGGTGAGTGGCTCCACGCCATCGGCCACGACCATCACGTATCAGGCGCTGCCATCGGCGATTGACCTGATACTGCTGGGCGTGCCCGCCGGCGTGGACGCCCCCGTCACGGTGTCGCCGCCAAGCGGCGGCGAGGTAGCGGCGGCCACCTCGCGCGTGCTCACCAGCGCGAACAGCGGCCGGTGGCGGGTGGCGGCAGGGCCGCTGCTGACCGGCGGCTTCCGCTACACTCCAACGCCAGCCTCGATCGACACGCTGGTGCAGCACGGCGACACCGCGCGCGTGGCCGTGCGCTACGACGTGTCGAGCGGGGCCATTGCCGTCGCGGTGACCGGCTTGCCCGCCGGACGTCCGGGTGCGGTGCAGGTCACCGGCCCCGACGGCTTCAGCCGCTCGGTCACCGCCACCGCGACGCTCACCGACCTCGTACCCGGGGCGTATCGGGTGGTGGCCGCGACCGTGGCGGCCAACGGCATCACCTTCCGCCCCACCCCCGACACGCTCACGGTAACCGTGCGCGCGTCGGTGGTGGCGGCACCGGCCGCCGTGGTGTACGCGGCGCAGGTGGGTCGCGTGGTGCTGACCACGAGCGGCGTGCCCGCCGACGCGGCTCCGGTGCTCACCCTCACCGGAAACGGCCTGACGCGGGCGCTGAGCGGCGCCGCCACGCTCGATTCGTTGCCTGTGGGCAGCTACACCGTGTCGGCGGTCCCACTCACAGTGGCCGGCGTGCGCTACGCGCCGGCGCCGCGCGAGCAGTCGGTCACCATCAGCACGGGTGCCACCACCACCGTGACCGTGGCATTTGCCGTGGTCCCCACGGTGGTGGACATCCCGGTCACGGGGCTGCCGGCCGGAACGCCGGCCAACATCACCCTCCTGTCGCCGTCCGGTGAGGCCGTCGCGGTCACGGGCACCACGCGCATCAGCCCAGCGGTGGCGGGTCGCTGGCGCCTGAGTGCCGCTAATGTGTCGGGTGGCGGCGCGACCTACCTGCCCACCCCCACCGCGCGCGATACCACCGTGTCCGCCGGCGACACGCTGTCGCTGCCGGTGCACTATGCCATCACCACGGGGGCCATCGCCGTGGTGGTCAGCGGCCTCCCCAGCGGAGCGAGCGGGAGTGTCGCCGTGACGGGTCCCGGCGGATTTTCCCGCACGCTGACGGCCACCACCACGCTCACCCTGCTGGCCCCCGGCAGCTATACGGTGTCGGCTGCGAGCGTCGGCACCGGCGCCACCACCTATGTGCCGGTGCCGGTGTCCCAGCAGGTCACCGTTGTGGCGTCGCTCGTGGCATCGCCCGCCACCGTGTCGTACGCACTGGCCACCGGTGCCGTGACCATTGCCACCAGCGGCATTCCGGGAAGTGCCACGCCGACGTTTGCCCTCAGCGGCACCGGCGCACCGCGGTCGGTGAGCGGTGCGGGCACGGTGTCGGCGCTCGAGGTGGGCTCGTGGACGATTACCGCCAACACCATCGTGAGCGGTGCCACCACGTACACGCCGACCCCGGCGTCGCAGAGCGTAACCATCACGCCCAACGGCACCGCCACCGCCACTTTCGCGTACGCCGCCACCGTGGCGCAGAACTACGCGATCAGCACCGCATATGTCACGCAGGCCATTCAGCGCTTCGATGGCACGGTGGCGCTGGTGGCCGGCCGCGAGGCGCTGCTGCGGGTGTTCGTGCAAGCCAGCGCCGCCAACAGCGCGCGCCCCGACGTGCGCGTGCGCCTGTACGACGGGGCCACACTGCTGCAGTCCACGCTCATTCCAGCCCCGGAAGCGGGGGTGCGCACCGTGCTCGCCGAAGGCACGCTCACGTCCACGTGGAACCTGATCATTCCGGGCGTCAACATCCGCCCCACCACGCGCGTGCTCATCGAGCTCGATCCGGCGCTGGCCGTGACCGACGCCGATCGCAGCGACAACATCTGGCCGCGCAGCGGTACACCGCAGGTGCTGCGGGTGAACAGCGTTCCCACGTTCACCGTGCGGTTGGTGCCGGTCGTGGCCGGCGGACGGACGGGCAACGTGACGGCCGCCAACAAGGGCGCATTTCTGGCGTCGGTGCAAAAGATGTTCCCGCTCAACACGGTCGTGTCCGACGTGCGCGCGCCGTTCACCGCCAGCGCCACCGACATCCAGAGCAACGACGACAACGGCCAGTGGCTGACCGTGTTGAGCGAACTCAACGCCTTGCGCGCCACCGACGGGGCGCCCAGCGCGATGCACTACTACGGCGTGCTGGGCGTGTCGTACACCAGCGGAATCGCGGGGTACGGCTACGCCCCCGGTCGCGCGGCGGTCGGGTGGGACTTGCTGCCCAGCGGTGATGAGGTCGCGGCACACGAATGGGGGCACAACTTCTCGCGCAATCACGCGCCCTGCGGGACCACCGGGGACACCAACTTCCCCTACAGCGGCGGCACCATCGGTCATTGGGGGTGGAACAGCGCGCTCAACACCCTCGTGTCGCCCACCTGGACTGACGTGATGGGGTACTGCAACAACCAGTGGGTGAGCGACTACACGTGGAGCGCCATCATGCAGTATCGCAGCACCGCCGCCAGCGTGGTCGCGAGCGCATACGCCACCGCCGCGCCGCGTGACGGCCTGCTGGTGTGGGGGCGCATCACGAACGGGCGCGTCCAGCTCGAACCCGCCTTCCGCGTGCCGGCGCCGGCCAGTGCCGCGGTGCCGTCGGCCGCCATCCGCCTCGAGCTACTCGACGCCGACGGAGCGATCCTGCTGGACACTCCCATCGAGGCGCCCGCGGTGGACCATGCCGCCGCCACCGACGAGCGGCAGTTCGCGGTGGTCGTCCCGTGGAGCGCGGCGCTCGAAGACCGCCTCGCCACCATCCGCGTGCGTGATACCCGCTCCCCGCTCTCCGCCATCGGGCAGCGCCGCGCCCGCTTGGTCGCCCCCGGGGCGGGAGGCACGCCGGTCGCGCCCGCCGTACAGGCGCAAGTGCAGCGCACCGCCGACGGCCGGTCGCGTGTCACGTGGAACAGCGCCGCCTACCCCATGGCCATGGTGCGCGACGCCGCCACCGGCGCCCTGATGGGCTTCGTGCGGCGGTCGGGTGACACGGTGGTCACCGGCGGTCGGGCGGTCGAGGTGGTCGTTTCCGACGGCGTGCGCACGGGGCGGCGGTAGAACAGAACGCGTTTCGGCCTACATCGCACGTACGCCAGGAGAAGAAACATTCGTCCTTGTAAAAAGGACAATAGTGGCATATTCTGTCCTTATGGAAAGGACAGTTTCACCGGAGCTCCTCAGAGTCAAGCTCGCGGAAGCGCTCTCCGTGCCACCACCGAATCTCACGCGGCGAGACGTGCGCCTGCCCGGGATTCCCGGTAAGCCGCTCGCCGTCATCGGCGTACGGCGCGGTGGAAAGACCTCGTTCCTACACCAACAGCGCGCCGATCGCATCGCGGGAGGGCGCCCCCGGGAATCGCAGCTCATGCTGGGGCTCGAAGATGAGCGCCTCATCGGCATGACCGCGCTCGACCTTGGCTGGGTGATCGATGAGCACGCCCGGCAATTCCCCACGATCCGCGCCGAGGGCCTTCTCTCGCTGTACCTCGACGAGATCCAGATTGTCGAGGGGTGGGAGTCGCTCGTGCATCGCCTCGTGGAAGCAAAGAACGTGGATATCGTGATCTCCGGATCCTCGGCAAAACTCCTCAGCCAGGAAGTGGCCACAGCCGTCCGCGGACGACTGCTCGAGGTGCTCGTGCATCCCTTCTCCTTTCGCGAAGCGCTCCGCCACGCGCGGGCGGAGCCGGAGGCATCCTGGCACCAGCTCGACCCCGCGGAGCGAGCGGCCATTGATGCCCGACTCCGCGACTACCTGCAGTCGGGAGGCTTCCCGGAAGCGCAGGGCATCGCCCCCCGCGACCGGGCGAGACTGCTCACAGGCTACGTCGACACCATGGTGCTCCGCGACGTCATCGAACGCCACAACGTCTCGAATCCCACGGCGCTACGGGCGCTGCAGCGGCACCTGCTCTCCACACCTGGCGGCAGCTTCACCGTGCACAAGTTCTACAACGTCCTGAAGTCACAGGGCGTGTCGATTGGCAAGGACACGCTCCACGCTTACCTCGATCACCTGCAAGACGCCTTTCTCGTTCGCGTGCTCGACATGCACAGCGCCTCGGAGAAGCAACGCATGGTGAATCCGCGCAAGGTGTACCCGGTCGATGCGGGGCTCATCCCGCTCTACGAGCAGCCTGGTCGAGCGCATCGCGGGCGGGCGCTCGAGACGGCCGTCCTCCTTGAACTCGAGCGACGGGAGTATGCCGTGTCCTGGCTGCGGGTCGGCGACGACCGCGAAGTGGACTTTTTCGCCGCGCGGCCAGGCGAGCCGCCGCTGCTGGTGCAGGTGTGCCTGGACACGACGGACGACACGACATGGGAGCGGGAGGTGCGGGCGCTCGAGGCAGCCGCCACCACCTATCCCGACGCCGTCGCGCTGCTCATCACGCACGACCAGTCCCCGCCGACGCGGCGCCTCCCCGGCACGCTGCAGTGGTTTTCAGCCGCTCAGTGGCTGCTCGGCTAGCCGACCCCTCCCGCCGACGCACTTCCGCTATCTTTCGGCATCACCCTTCCCCGCTAATCCCCGACTCACATGGCCTTGTTCGACGTCATCATTCTTGGCGGCGGTCCCGCCGGCTACGTCTGCGCCATCCGCTGCGCCCAACTGGGCATGCAGGTGGCCGTTATCGAACGTGAAGCACTCGGCGGCACCTGTGTGCTCTGGGGGTGCATCCCGGCCAAGTCGCTGCTCGAAAGCGCCGGGCTGGCCGTCAAAATCGGCAAGGCGGCCGAACACGGCATCACGCTCGACGGCATCACCCTCGACTTCGGCCCGGCCATGAAGCGGTCGCGCAGCATCAGCGCGCAGAACTCGAAGGGCGTCGAGTTCCTGATGAAGAAGCACAAGGTGCAGTGGATCCGCGGTGAAGGCGTGCTCGAGAAGGGGAAGAAGGTCACCGTGACCATGGCCGACGGAAAAAAAGAGACGCACGAGGCGAAGAAGGCGGTGGTCATCGCCACCGGCTCGCGCGTAAAGGGGCTCCCGCAGGCGGGGCTCGAACTGGACCGGAACGTCGTGCTGTCCAGCGACGACGTCCTGGTGGCAGAGAAGGCGCCCGCGTCGATGGTGGTGGTGGGCGCCGGTGCCGTGGGCGTGGAATTCGCCGATGTGTTCGCGGCCTTCGGCACCAAGGTGACGATGGTGGAAGTGGCACCGACCATTCTGCCCATCGAAGACGCCGATTGCAGCGCCGAACTGGCGAAGGCGTTCAAGAAGCGGAAGATCGACATCCTCACGGGTGCCAAGATCACCAGCACGAAGATCACCGCGACCGGCGCCACGCTCGTGGTCGAGTCGGGCGGCACCACGCACACGCTCGCGGTGGACAAGGTGCTCGTGGCCGCCGGCCGCGCCCCGAACGTGGAAAAGATCGGCCTCGAGACGGTCGGCGTGGCGAAGTCGGAGCGCGGCTTCGTGAAGATCAACGCGAAGTTCGAGACCAACGTCCCGGGCTACTACGCCATCGGTGACGTGTCGGGCAATCAGATGCTCGCGCACAAGGGCTCGCGCGAAGGGCATGTGCTGGCCGACCTGCTGGGCGGTCAGCACGCGCATCTCGTGAACTACAACAACATCCCCAGCTGCACGTACTGCCATCCGGAAGTGGCGAGCATCGGCCTCACGGAACAGGCGTGCAAAGACAAGAAGCTCGACTATACCATTGGCAAGTTCCCCTTCTCCGCGAACGGCCGCGCACGCACCAGTGGTGAGACCGACGGCTTCGTGAAGATCATCCGCGATGCCAAGCACGGCGAAATTCTGGGCGCGCATATCGTGGGAGCCCACGCCACCGAGATGATCCACGAACTCGTGGTGGCCCGCGAGAACGAGTTCACGGTGGAAGAGATCGATCTGGCGATCCACGCCCACCCCACGCTGTCCGAAGCGATCGGCGAAGCGGTGCTGGATTCACTGGGGAAGATGCTGCACGCGTAACGCGACAACGCCGAAGCAGGGCGTCGGGGGTACGGGGTACGGAGCGCGCACGCGCCCGACTTCGTACCCCCGTTCGCTTCCCGCGACTCCCGACTCAGAACTTCTCACTCAGCACTCACTACTCACTGTTGCTTTATGCACCTCTACGTCCTCGACCTCGGCCTCACCCCCTACGACGACGCCTGGGCGCTGCAGAAGCGCGCTGCCGCGGCGCGCATCAGTGGGGCGCTCGACCAGGATCTGCTCATTCTGGTCCAGCATCCGCCGGTGGTGACGCTGGGGCGGAGCACCAAGCCGGGCCATCTGCTGGCCACGCCGGAGTATCTGGCAGCGTGCGGCGTGCAACTGCGCGACGTGGAGCGGGGCGGCGACGTGACCATTCACGAGCCGGGGCAGCTGGTGGCGTATCCCATCATCGATCTCAAGCGGCACACGCAGGACCTGCACTGGTACCTGCGGCAGGTTGAAGAGGGGATCATCCGCGGGCTCGCCACCGTGGGGCTGTCGTGCGCGCGCGTGGCGGGGCTGACCGGCGTGTGGCACACCGACCCCTTGGGGCGGCGCGTGAAGCTGGCCAGTATCGGGGTGCACGCGCGGGACTGGGTCACGTGGCACGGCGTGGCGCTCAACGTCGAGAACGATCTCGCCACGTTTGCGTACACCGTGCCCTGCGGGATCGACGGTGTGGAGATGAGCACCGTGGCGCGCGAATGCACACGGGCCGGGGTCGCGGTGCCCGATTGGCACACAGTGCAGCAGGCGGTGGCCGCGGGGCTGGCGAACGCGTTCTCGCTCCGCCTGACGGCGCTGCCGGAGCCGCTCGCCGCACTCCTCCGCGGCTAAGCGGTCACAAGCAATCAGCCGGAGGCGGAGACGGGGGCCGCCCGGTGCAGCCACCACCGGGCCGGACGGTCGGCCCAGTCGGAGCGCGCACACAGCGCCGCGAAGAGCAGGATCCCGCCCAGCAGCAGCGGCAGCTTCCACGGGTGGGCCACGTAGCGGGCCTCGATCCGGTGCCGGCCGGGCAGCACGTCCACGGCCAGAAAGCCCGGCGACACCATGTAGGGGGACACCGGCGCGCCGTCCACCGTGACCTGCCATTGCGGGTGGTACGTCATCTTGAAGGCCACGGCCAGCGTGTCACCGGCGGGGCCGGGGCACGCCACCTCCACCAGCAGCCGCTGCGACGCCACCTCCTCCCGCTCCAGCAGCGGATGGGCACACGGCGCACGGAGCGCCAGCGGTCCGGCGGGGCGGTGATAGTCCCAGCGCACCACCTCACGCCGCGCTGCGCCGCCGTCGCGGAGCCACTGTTGCGTGGCCGCCCACAGCGTGTCCTGGCTGGACGTGCGCCGACGCGCCGTGACGGCCACGTACTGCACGCTCCCGGAGGTGGCCACACGGTACAGCGTGTAGCGCCCGATCGTGGTATCGGGCTGCACAAACGACGGCAGGCTCGCGCCGGTGGGGGCCACCACGCGGCGCACATCGAGCAGGTCGAACATCGCCGGGTCAGTAATGGGGAGGTCGAACACCAGCCCCGACGTGATCGCGAGCTCCTGCATGGGATTGCCCACCGTGGCGGTCCCCTGCGCATTGAGGAGATCCGACAGACAGAAGGCGCGGCCGATGCTCATGGCGCAGCTCCGCCCACGCACAGGACCGGCGTAGGTGCGTCCCTCCGGCTGCGCCGCCAGCACCGCCAGCATCGGGCGGATGTCCTCGTTCGCGTCGAACGCGTCGGTGGCCTGGACCAGGATGTCTCGGTTGCCGCCGTAGTACGTCCAGCGTTCACCCGCAGCAGGCGCCAGCAGGGCCACCAGTAGGAGCAGCGCCGCGATGGCACGGGCCGATGCCGGGAGCCAGCGCCGCACCGGAGACGCCGGCCCCGCCAGCCACTCCCACACCACGCCCGCCGCGTACCCCGCCGCCAGAATGGCGAACACCCCCACCATGCTGGAAAAGCGGAACGTGGCCGCGCCGCTGTGGGCGGGGATCACCCCGGCCAACACACCGGCCCCGGGGCGCAGCATGTACAGCGCCGTCCACGCCAGGAGTCCTACCGCGACCACGCGCCCCGCCGCATCGCGGCGGCGCATCGCGGCCAGTAGCCCGGCCAGCGCCAGGCCCGTAAGCACGGGGAGACGGCCGAAGTCGAGTAATTCTCCGCGGAACAGCGCATCAGAGAGGCCACGCATGGCCGGCGGCGCCACCGCCCTGACGCCGGTGTCCGAGCCGGGTGCCCACCGCACACTGCTCAGGTAGCTGGTGCTGCTTTCGAGAAACGGAACCAGCAGGTACGACGCCAGCGCAAAGGCGCCAACGCCCACCACGGCCAGCCGGATCAGGCGTGGTATCGCCGTGCGGCGCTCGGCGCCGGCCACCCAGAGCATAACGCTCGTAAGCGCCATGAAGGCGCCGAACAGGAGGTGGCTGAGCACCAGCGCCGCAAGCCACGCGGTCGTCCCGGCGTAGCCGGCACCGGTGCGCATGGTGCGCGATAGGCGGGCGCCGGTAATGAAAAACAGGTGCACGCCGCACAGCTGCGAAAAGAGGCCGTACCCCCGCCACACGTAGCTGTTGTATTCCAGCGCCATGCGGCTGTCGGCCGACAGTAGCGTGGAGGCGGCCCCGCCGAAGGCGCTGGCGGCCGCTGAAAAGCCCAGCCGGTACATCGACCAGGCCACCGTGCACGGCATCGCCACCAGCAGCAGGTATTGCGTGCCGTGCAGCAGCCCCGCGGCCGACACCGTGCCCGCGCCGAGGCGGTGCAGCGCCGCCAGCACCAGATGTGGCAGGTGCTGGTAGTACAGGAACTGGGGAAACCCGAGCTCGAGCTGCGGGATCCAGAAGTCCAGCGGGTTCGCCGCGCCCGCCACGGCGGCACTCGCTAGGGCGGCGCTCGCCCCCTCAAGCATGAGGAGGTGGAACGTGGCATCATTGCGCGCCGGGACGCGGGCGCTCCACTCGGGCCAGAGGGCGATGGCGTTGAACAGTACTGCCAGCGCCACCACGAGCCACGGCCACGAGGCGCTGACAGCAGACGGCGCCGCCGCGGTCACCGAGGTGCGTGCCGTCGCAGCCCCGAAAGAACGGGTCGGGGCGCCGGTGCCCCCCGACTTAGGCCTTCGGGCCAGAATCCGGGCGCGCGGCCGGAGCGGCCGGCGACGCGGTGGAAGGGGCCGGCGGCGTGGGCGCCTCAATGGGGGACGGCAGGTTGTACTGCTTCATGGCATCCGCGTAGGACGCCCATCCCCAGCCCAACGCCTTTCCGTCGGCCAGCACAATGGGCGTCTCGGTGTCCTGCTGCACCGCTTCGGTCACGTCACCGGGCTGCTCGCGATAGTAGAGCACCTCGATCGTCTGGCCGTCCACGAGGTAGACGCTGCGGCGGAAGCCATGATCGACGCGGAGCGTGTCGGCGTAGCGGGCGGTGAGTGGGCCGGTCCCGAGGATCGCCATGACGGAATCGCGGGGCATCCCATCGCGGACGGCTTTGAGCCGTTCGGCGCCTACTTCCTGGGAGTCACTGGAACAGGCGGCGAGCAGGAGCACAATCGCCGTTCGCACGGCGCGACGGACAAAAACAGCAGGCATGGATTCTCGTGGGTTGGTGTGCCGACCGCGTCGCTCGATCGGCCGGTGTGGTGAGTTCAGGACGCAAAATAGCGCGGCCCTGCCCGTGAGGGCAGGGCCGCGCTATTCCGTTCCACCGTCAAGCGCCGGGAGTTGCCCGGCGCTTGAGGAGCTGCCAATTAACGGCGGCTGGCCGGCGGCGGCGGCGTGAGGTCAGCAGATCCCTGCGTGAGCAGGCCACGACCCGACGTGCCGGTGGTGCCGATCGCCACGTAGTTGCCCGCAGCGAGCGAGATCGCATCGGTGCTTTCGGCGCCGGTGCCCGGCGCGCGGAGCACGTAGGTGATCACACGCTCAGTCGTGCTCGTGTTCTCACCGATGTACACACCACAAGTCTGCGACACGCTGATGCACGGCGTGGCCGTGGCGTCAACCGAGCCGACATACTCCCACTGGCCGGACACGGCCAGCAGGCGGTAGAAGTCAACGCGGGAGAACGGCGAGTTGAACGTGTTGGCCGGTCCAACTACCTGGGCCTTGAGACCGCCCACCGGGCTGTTGTACGAAGCCGCGTCCGACGTGACATAGAAGCGCGCCAGCGTGGCAGACTTGGTCGTCCAGGTGGCGGCATCGAACGTGATCGAGCCGGTCAGGAAGTTGGCGAAGCTGCTCGCGCCCACGCCGCCGAAGTTCTGGGCGTAGTTGCCCGACGCGGACAGCTGGAACAACGTGCCACCGGGCGCGTTGCCGACGGTGGTCTGCTCGAGATCCGTGTAGAGACGGACGCCCGAGGCAAACGGCGTGGTGCCGCTGTACAGCGAGTCCCGCGTGATCACGTCGTCGAAGGTAACGGCGGACGTGAGCGACATCGGGTAGGCCAGTTCCACCGCACCGTACTTCACGCGCAGGCCAGTGCCCTTGGTCTCCACCTGATCCTGGAACGTGCCCGTGAACGGGCCCGTGTAGGTCGAGGTGATCGGCGCGATCATGACGGCAGCCGTCACGACCGGCGTGGTGGTGCTACGCAGGATCGCCTGACGCGCCACCACCGCCGTGTTGCCCGCTTCGTCAGCGACGCGCGCACGGTAGGTGAAGTAGCCGTCGCCCGCGAGGCCGGCATAAGCGATCGCCGGAGCGATCGAGTAGCCATCCGTCGTCGTTCCGGCGTACGCGGCCGTGGCGGCATACGCGCAGTTCGGGGCGCTGATGAACAGCGCACCGAAGCCGAGCGACCCCGTGGCAGCAGCGGCGTCGTTGCAGAAGTTGTTCGACGCAGCTGCCCAGCCCGAAAGACTCAAGGAGCTCGACCGACGCAACGTGCGCGTGAAGGACGCCGTGGCCGCACTGGTCAGACCCGAGCGCTCGTCGAGTGCCTCAACCTGGAAGGCATTCGCCTCGGCCGGGTTGATGGAACGATCAGCCGCGATACCAGCGCTGTAGCGCACGATCGGGGCGGTCTTGTCAACGCCGAACGTACCCGACGCGACGGTCGTACCGACGTTGCCGAGGCGGTCGATCGGATAGTAACGCGCGGTGTACACGGTGTTCGCGTTGCTGGTGGAGCACTCCGGGATGTCCGAACCCGTGAGCGTGCCCATCGCGAAGGTCGTCGTATCCGCCGCCACACAACCACGGTAGCGCACGTTCGGGGTGGTCGGGAGACCGACGTTCCCGTCCGTGGCGAGCGTGAGGATCGTGCCAGTAGCCGTACCGAAGATCGTGCTCGCGTTCACCCAGCCGCTGGTCGGGATGGAGAATGAGCCGCCAGCCGGCGCGATGTAGTCCACACGGATCGAGGCCGGCGCCGCAATCGGCGTCGTGCTCGAGGAGATCGTGAGGAACGTGTTGGCAGCGGGCGTCGATTCGACTGCACCCGTCGCCATCGGTCCAGCCGTGTTGTCGCTGTACGTGGAAGCCGAAACAACCGCCGTCAGGTCAAGCGTGGCAGCCGCGCCAGTGCACACGACGTTCGTGGCATTCGCGCCGGTCGCCGTACCGAGCGAGGTTCCGTACGTGAACGTCCACGGCGTCGCCGCCGAGGTAAAGCTGATGCCAGCGGCGCACGAAGCGACACCAGCCGGCACGCCAGCCGTGGCAGCCTTGATCGTGCGGCCCGCGGTGTACGTCACCGGCACCACGGAGATCGAGCCACGACCACCGCTGCTCGGGCCACCGAAGTAGGCAGCGCCAGCCGAGTTCGAAGCCGTCGTCGTCGGCGCCACATGGCGCGCGGCGAAGCCGTCAACGTTCGTGAAGTTCAGCACGGACAGGTTGCTGTTGGCCGCGTTCAGGCCGCCGACGGTGGTGACCGTGGCCACCACGACGTTCTGGCCGTTGTTGTACTTGACCGACGCGCTGCCGAAATCCGGCGCGACCGTGAAGTCGGCGGTGTTGATCGTGAGCGACACAGGACCATTGGCCGCACCGCCGGTGCCGAACGACTGCTGGGCAGCGGGCATACCCGAGCGCGCAGCGCAATCCGGCACCGTCTCACCGACCCGGCATACCCAGGCGGAGATGGCCGACACGAGCTGGCCGTTGGTAACGAGGTTGGTGTTGATCTGGACCTGTCCGGACACGCTGTTCACGTCGACGGCATTACCGCCCTGCGTGATCGAGGCGATCGAGATCTGCGCCGCCGGCGACACCGTGACGGCCACCGTGCCGGAGAGCGTCGCGGCCGCGAAGTTCGCGTTGGCGGCCGACGAGGCCGTCACCGTGATCACCGCTGAGCCGGCGCCAACCGCCGTGATCAGACCCATCGAGCTCACCGTGGCAACCGCCGGGGCGGTGGTGCCGTAGGTGATCGTGGCCGCGGCCGCGCCCGAGGGCTGCTGCGCGTTGGCAACGACCTGCGCCGTGCTGCCGGCCGCCAGGGCCAGCGTGGCCGGCGAAACGTTCAGCGACGTCATGCCCGTGGGCAGCGCCGTGACCGTGATCGCAGCCGCCGACGTAAGCGTCGTGGACGTGAAGCCCGTGCCCGTGCCCGTGGCCGTCACCGTGATGGTGGCGACGCCGGGGCCGACCGCGGTGACGACACCGGCGGCAGACACCGTGGCAACCGAGGCGGTCGACGAGGCGTACGTGTACGCCACCGCGACCGCGGCGGCACCCTTGTTCACCGTCGGGACGATCGTGACGGTCTGGTTCACCTGCACGTTCGCCGCGCTCGGCGAAACCTGCAGGCCGCTGATCGCGGCAGCCGGAGCGGCCACCGAGACGGAGGCAGCAGCCGACTGACCCGTCGACGCGGCCGCCGTGATCGTCGCGTTACCCGCGCCGACCGCGGTCACGCGGCAGGACGAACCAGAGACGGTCGCCGTGGCAACCGTGGCCGAGCTCGAGGTGCAGCTGGCCAGCGTCGCCGCGCCAGTGCCGCCCGAGATCTGCACCGCAAAATTCACCGCTTCGCCAATGTTCATGTTGGCAGAGGGCGGCGTGATGGACAGCGTGATCGGCGCGGCCGGTGCCACAGGCACCGTCACGTCATCACCGCAAGCACCGAGCGCCAGGGCGCCAAGGCTCAGGGCGACGATCGCCTTATTCCGAGAAAAGAGTTGCATTAATCCCCCTCTTTCGAGGTCGTGGAGGTAGCTGCCGTCAATGAGGTTGGGCGCCTCATCAACAACGTCTTGCGTTGGCAAGCGCGCGCCGCTCTGGCGTACGCTTCATCGATACGGTCTTCGCAGAGGATCGCGACGAGTCTCGGGGAGCGGCCGAATCTGCGTCTGCGACGTACGAAGGGCATGATGCCCGGAGTGTTCTGTACTGCTGCCCTGCATCACGCCTTGCCGACCCAAGCGCCAACGCCGCGTGATTTCCAGCTCGCACACTGTGCTGTGCGATCCTTCACCAACAACCATCACCGACAACCATAGGAAAAGGGCGTGGCCAGCCCTTGGGCTGGCGCGCGCTCTCTTCCGTCAGGATTCACGACCAAACCTAGAGGCGTTGGCCCGCGCACGTCAAGCGTCCGCGTGCGCCGGATTCCGGCCACCCCCGTCACAATGCTGTGACGGGGCCGTTCCCGCGGGGAGTTGTCCACAAAATGCTCCCGCTTCCCCTCAGCATCGTCACTAGACGCCCGCCCCGGCGCGAGGGTCACAGTGGCGGCCGGACAGACGACGCGCCGGCACGCCGGCCGCTACTATACATCAATGGTCGAGCCTCCCCGGATCCATGTCCCCGCCCCCCGGGTCGTCCCCCCGCCCCCGGTGGCCGTTGACGGGCCCGCGCTCAACGCCGCCCAGGCCGAAGCCGCCGCGCATGGCGATACGCCGCTGCTGATCGTGGCGGGCGCCGGCTCGGGGAAGACCCGCACGCTCATCCATCGCGTCGCCCACTTAATAGGTAGGGGCGTCCCCGCCGGCCGGATCCTGCTGCTCACCTTCACCCGGCGGGCGTCACAGGAAATGCTGGGGCGCTGCGAACGGCTGGTGGGCTCCGCCTCGCACCAGGTCCAGGGCGGCACCTTCCACGGCATCGCCCACCGCCTGCTGCGCCGCTTCGGTCCCGCCGCCGGGCTCCCGGCCGACTTCACTATTCTGGATCAGAGCGACGCCTCCGACCTGATGGGCATCTCCCGCGCCGCGCTGGGCTACGCGGATCTCAAAAATGCCCCGCGCTCGGCGCCGCGCTTCCCGCGCGCGGAGACGCTGCAGTCGATCTACTCGCGCCACGTGAACACCGAGCAGCCGATCGCCGACCTGCTGGCCGATCAGTGGCCGCACTTTCTGGCCTGGACCGGCGACATCGAAGTGCTGTTCGGCGATTACGTCCGGCGCAAGGCCGAGCGCAACCTGCTGGATTACGATGATCTGCTGCTGTCGTGGGCGCTGCTGCTGGAGCAGGCCCCCCCGATCGCCGACCAGATCCGCGCGCTGTACGACCACGTGCTCGTGGACGAGTATCAGGACACCAACCCGCTGCAGTCACGCATCCTGCGCGCGCTGTGCACCAACGGCCGCATCACCGTGGTGGGCGACGACGCGCAAAGCATCTATGCGTTCCGCGGCGCGACGATCCGCAACATCCTCGATTTTCCGCGCCAGTTTCCCGGCACGCACATCGTGACGCTCGAGCGCAATTACCGCTCGACGGCGCCGATTCTCGACACCACCAACACGCTCATTTCGCGCAGCCTCGAACGCTACTCGAAGCAGCTGTGGACCGAGCGTACCGGCGGCGAGGCACCGTGGCTGGTCACGGTGAAGGACGAACACGCACAGACCGCCTTCGTGGTGGACCGCCTGCTCGAACTGCATCAGGAGGGGGTACCGCTGCGCGAGATGGCGGTGCTCTTCCGCGCCGGCTACCTGTCGGCCGATCTGGAAATCGAGCTGGCCAACCGCCGCATTCCATACGAAAAGTGGGGGGGCCTCAAGTTCCTCGAAGCGGCCCACATCAAGGACCTCCTCGCCTTCCTGCGCGTGCTGGAGAATCCGCGCGACGAGGTGAGCTGGTACCGGCTGCTGCGGCTGCTCCCCGGCGTTGGAGACGCCACCGCGCGCGCCGCCGTGGAGCTGCTGATGCACCACAATTGGGAGCCGATGGCGCTGGGGGCCACCAAGGCGCCGTCGCGGGCGCGCCCCGCGCTGCAAGCCCTCGCTGCCCTGCTGGACGGCATGCGGCGCGTGGAGCGCAGCAACGTGCCACATTCGCCCGCTGAATCCATCCGGCTGTGCCGTCAGCTGTACGATCCGATCCTGCTGGCCACCTACGACGACGCGCCCCCGCGCATGGCCGATCTCGACCAGCTCGAGATCATCGCCGCCGGCTACCCCGACCGCAGCACCTTCCTGTCTGCGCTCGCCCTCGAGCCGCCGGCCAACACGCAGGATCTGGCAGTGGGGAGCACCGACGAGGACGACGCACTGATTCTCTCCACGGCCCACTCGGCCAAGGGGAAGGAATGGGACGTGGTGTTCGTGATCCACGCCTCCGACGGCGTGTTCCCCATGGCGCGCGCCGCCCACGACGACGCACAGGTGGATGAAGAGCGGCGCCTGCTCTACGTGGCCATGACACGCGCACGCGACCAGCTGTACGTGACGTATCCGCTGCACAGCTACGCCACACGCACCGGCGCCGATTTCGCCTACAGTCAGCTGTCCCGTTTTCTCGACCCCGGGGTACGCACCACCATGCAACGGGTCACCCTGGGTGAGGCCATGCCGCCGGCGCTGCCGGCTCCGCGGGGTGATGCGCCCCCGCTGGATTTACGGGCACTGCTGCGGGGGAGATTCCCGAGCACGTAACTGCGCGACTGCCTCTGAGGTGAGCGGTCAGTCGTCCGCGCGAGGTACCAGATTGTCTATAGCGCTCGGAATTCAGCAACGGCAGTGCACGGTTTGCAGCGCTTTCAACGGGGCCATCTTGACTTTTTTCAATAGTTTTTCGATCGCCGCGCTCCTGGCGGTTACGACGGCTGGCGCTGTTGGAGCGCAAGCGAACACGAGGCCAGCCGCCTCCACCGATTCGTTCGCCCTTTCCGCCGCACTGCCGGTTGATCCAGCCGTGCGCATCGGCACGTTGCCCAACGGCATCCGCTATTACATCCGGCGCAACACAAAACCGGAGCAGCGCGCCGAGCTGCGGCTGGTGGTCAATGCGGGCTCGATTCTGGAAGACGATGATCAGCGCGGGCTGGCGCACTTCATCGAGCACATGGCGTTCAACGGCACCACGTCGTTCGCCAAGAATGACATCGTGAAATACCTCGAGTCGATCGGCGTGCGCTTCGGCGCCGACCTCAATGCCTTCACGAGCTTCGACGAAACGGTGTACATCCTGCCGGTACCCACCGACAGCGCCGGCATTCTCGAGAAGAGTTTCCGTTTTCTGGGTGATGTGGCCGGCGGCATTCTGTTCGACTCCACCGAGGTGGTGGCCGAACGGGGCGTGGTGCTGGCGGAGTGGCGCACCGGCCTCGGTGCCGGCGAGCGGCTGCGCGATCAGCAGTTCCCCGTGATCTTCCGCGGCTCGCGCTACGCCGACCGCCTGCCGATCGGCAAGCCGGAGATTCTCGAGGGCGCGAATCCCGCGCCGCTCAAGCGCTTCTGGCGCGACTGGTACCGGCCGGATCTCATGGCTGTCGTGGCCGTCGGCGATGCCGACCCCACGCGACTGGAGGCGCTGGTGCGCTCCACCTTTGGCCGGATCCCGGCGCGTCCCGGGGCGCGCCGGCGCGTAACCGCCGCGGTGCCCACCCACGACTCCACGCTGGTGTCCATCGCCACCGACAAGGAGCTCTCCGCCTCGTCGGTGGGCGTGCTCTGGAAGCGCCCCGGGCGCACCACCCGCACGGTCGGTGATCTGCGACAGGATCTGCTGGAGCGCCTGTATGATCAGATGCTCAATCAGCGCCTTGGCGAACTCGCGTTGAAGCCGGAGACGCCGTTCGTGGGTGCCAGCGCCGGCGGCGGGAGCTTCGTGCGCAACAGCGCGTACTACGCGCTCGATGCGCGCGCCAAGGAGGGGCAGCTGCTGGAGTCCTTGCGCGCCGTGCTCATCGAAGCGGAGCGGGTGCGGCAGCATGGGTTTCTCCCGGCCGAACTGGCGCGCGCCACGGTGAACACGCTGCGCGGCTACGAGCGGGCGTATCAGGAGCGCGACAAGACGCCGTCGGAGGCGTTTGTGGAGGAGTACATCGGCAACTACTTGGAGGGCGAGGCCATTCCGGGCATCGCGTTCGAGTACGCGGCGATGCAGCGCCTGCTGCCCACGGTCACGCTGGCCGAGGTGAACGCGCTGGGCGCCGGCCGGGTGGGTGAGGCGAATCGGGTGGTGACGGTGAGTCTGCCCGACAAAGACGGACTGCGGGTGCCCACCGAGGCGGAGATCCGCGCGCTGTTCGGCACGGTGCACGCGGCCGCGATTGCGCCGTGGGTGGAAACGGTGACAGCGGGCGCGTTGGTCGCCGCAGTGCCGCCCACGGGCCGGGTGGTGTCGGAGCGCAAGGTGGCGTCGCTGGACCTCACGGAGTGGACGCTCTCGAACGGCATCAAGGTGTTTGTGAAGCCCACCGACTTCACCGCCGACCAGATCGTGATGAGCGGCTGGAGCCCCGGCGGCGCGAGCCTCGTGTCCGACCGCGACGTGTTCAAGACGTCGCTCACCACCACCGTGCTCGAGCGCGGCGGCATGGGGGACTATTCGCTGGTTGATCTGACCAAGAAACTCACCGGCAAAGTGGCGTCGGCCACGGCGGTGATTTCCGACCTCAGCGAAGGGGTGAGCGGGCGCGCCTCACCCAAAGATCTGGAAACGATGCTGCAGCTCACGTGGCTGCGCCTCACGGCGCCGCGCGCGGACACGTCGGCGTTCAAGGCCCTCCTGCAGCAGTTCGAGCAGGTGCTCAAGAACAAAGACGCCAACCCGGCGGCGGTGTTCAGCGATACCGTGCAGATGACGCTGGGCGGCGGTCACCCGCGCGTGCGCCCGCTGTCGGTGGCAATGCTGCAGGAGCTCGACCTGCGCGAGATGCTGGCGATCTACCGCGACCGCTTTGCGGACACGGGGGACTTCACCTTCCTGTTCGTGGGCAACGTGGATCTGGCCGTGCTCAAGCCGCTCGTGGAACAGTGGCTCGCGCCGCTGCCGGCGGGCGGGCGTCGCGAAACGTTCCGCGACGTGGGTCCCGCGATGTTCAGCGGCCGCATCGACAAGACGGTGCGCAAAGGGATCGCGCCGCAGAGTCAGACGGCGATCGTACTGGCCGGCGAGGGGCGCTGGAGCCGCGAGGAATCGTACCTGCTGTCGTCGGTGGGCGAGGTGCTCGAGATGCGCCTGTTGGATCGCTTACGCGAGTCGCTGGGGGGCACGTATTCAGTGAGCGTGAACACGCAGTTCGCGCGCCAGCCGCGCGCGGAATGGCAGGTGGTGATCAGCTACGGATCGGCGCCGGACAAGGCGGACGCGATGTTCGCGGCCGTCCAGCAGGAGCTGGATTCACTGCGCCGCGTGCCGCCCACCGCGGCGGAAGTGGAGCGCGTGCGCGAGCAGCAGCGACGGGAGCTGGAGGTGGCGCGGAAGCAGAACGGTTACTGGCTAAGCACCCTCCGCGCGCGGCTCGAATACGGCGACGACGTAGGTACCATCGGCGCCGAAGACCCGCTGATTACAGGGCTGTCATCCGGCGCGCTCGCGGCGGCGGCGACGCGGTATCTTACCGAGACGAATCGCGCGCGGTTTGTGCTGCTGCCTGAAGGGCGATGATGCGCTGAATGGCCCGCCGGAGATTGTATCCTTCTGCGGCGTACACCGAGTCGAAGTGATCGAGGCGCTCGGCGTACACGCGCCGTGACAGCAACACGGCGTTGTTGAGCGCCACCCGTCGGGTCCAGCCGTCGGGATAGGTGCGCAGCTGCGGGCCCACGCTGTCCACCAGCCGCTGCCGTGCGCGCGCGTACACCGTGTCGCGCGCGGCGATGCGCGCGGCACTCGCGGAGTCAGGGAGCGCGCTGAACACGCCGTCGATCTCCGTGGCGGTGCGCTCCCAGAAGGCGCCCATGAGGCGGTCGTCCTGCCACTCCACTTCGGCGCGGCGCAGCGAGGCCGTGTCTCCGCGGGCGCGGAAGAACTGTTCGGCCCCGCGCCCGCCCACGAAGCTGGCGAATGATTCGTTGAACGACACCTGCCCCTTCGCGAAGAAGGTGTTGTGCAGGAGTTCGTGGATCACCGTGTTGACGAGCGCCACGGAGTCAGCCTTGACCGTGGTGCTGACCAGCGGGTCGTTGAACCAGCCGAGGGTGCTGAACGCCGACGAGGCGCCGACGGTGACGTCGAAGCCGTCGCTCCGAAGCGCGTCGGCGGTGCGGAGGGCGCCGGGGAAATCGAAGAAGCCCTTGTACGGGAACCGTCCCACCACGGGAAACCACCACGTTTTGGGCTCCAGCCGGTCGCGATAGGCGGCTGACACCACGAGAACCAGCGTGTCGCGGTCGAGTCCCGCGTACGCGGTGAAGCTGTTGCCAGCCTTGAGGTGGAGTGAATCGATGGCAAACCGGCGGACGTCCTGGACCAGGGCGAGCTTGTCGCGCAGCGCGGGCTCGGTGGCCGGGTCGGCCACGAGGCGCGCGATCGGCTGGCGACGCGTGAGGATGCGCGCCTCCTCGAAGGCGGCGCGCGACAGGTAGCATCCCATGGGGGACACGCCCAGCAGCAGGGCCAGCGCGGCGGTGGTGACCCCCGTGATGCGCCGGACGGCGCGCCAGGTGCGCGGTCGCCTGAAGTCAATCCCGTGTCGCGGCTCGGTCTGGTGGACTATCATTCCCGGTCCATGTCGTTCGTTCATCTGCACTGCCACTCCGAGTATTCGCTCCTCGACGGCGCGAATCGTATCGATGATCTGATCAAGCGCGCCCAGCATTACGAAATGCCGGGGCTGGCGATCACGGATCACGGTAACATGCATGCTGCCTGGGATTTCCAGGAGAAGGCACGCAAGGCGGGCGTGAAGCCCATCATGGGGATGGAAGCCTACGTGGCGCCAGGCGACCGGCGCACGCGGGGGCGTCCCGCCCCGGGACAGAAGCCGTACTACCACCTGGTGCTGCTGGCCCGCGACCTCGTGGGCTACAAAAATCTGGTCAAGTTGTCCTCGCTGGCCTACACCGAAGGCTTCTACACGAAGCCGCGGATCGACCGCGAGCTGCTGGCCAAGTACTCCGAGGGGCTGATCGTGTCGTCGGCGTGTCTGGCCGGCGAGGTGGCCGGGCACCTGATGGAGAACCGCATGGATGCCGCGCGTGAGGCCGCCGCGTGGTACGCCGAGCTGTTCAAGGACCGGTACTACCTCGAGGTGCAGGCGCACACCAGCGAGGGGCAGGCTACGCTCAACGCCAAGATCCTCTCGCTGGGCGACGAGCTGGGCTTGCCGGTGATCGCCACGAACGACGCGCACTTCCTCAAGCACGAGGATCACGACGCGCACGACGTGCTGCTGTGCATCGGGCTGGGCAAGGATCGCAACGACCGCGACCGCATGAAGTACGACGACGGATTGTACTTCAAGCCGGCCACGGAGATCCGTCCGTTCTTCCCCGGACGCGAGGACGTACTCACGAACACGCTGGCCATCGCCGATTCGGTGGACGTGCAGTTCGCGAAGCAGTACTACGTGCCGTCGTTCCCGCTCCCGCCCGGCGTGGAGACCGAGAACGAGTATCTCGTGCGGCTGTCCACTGAAGGCGCGAAGGTGCGCTACGGTGACCCGCTGCCCGCCAACGTGCAGGAGCGGCTGGACTATGAGCTGGGGGTGATCACGAAGACCGGCTACGCCGGCTACTTCCTGATCACCGCCGACTTCATCAAGGCGGCGCGCGACCGTGGCATTCCGGTGGGACCGGGGCGCGGGTCGGCGGCGGGATCGCTGGTGGCGTACGCCACGCGCATCACCGACGTGTGCCCGCTCGAGTTCGACCTGCTCTTCGAGCGCTTCCTGAATCCCGAACGCGTCTCGATGCCCGACGTGGACGTCGACTTCTGCTTCGAGCGACGCGGGGAAGTGATCGAGTACGTGCGGCAGAAGTACGGGAAGGAGTCGGTCGGGCAGATCGTGACCTTCGGCACGATGAAGTCGCGCGCCGCCGTGAAAGACGTGGGGCGCACGCTGGGTTTCACGCCGGGGGAAACCGACGCGCTGGCGAAGCTGATTCCGAACGCGCCGAACTTCTCGCTGACGGTCAAGGAAGCGATCGAGCAGGTGCCGGAAGTGAAGGCGTTCTATCAGAACGAGCCGCGCTACAAGCAACTGCTGGATTTCGCGATTTCGCTGGAAGGGTTGTCGCGTCACACGGGTGTACATGCCGCCGGCGTGGTGATCGCGCCGGGCCCGCTGGATGAGTTCGTGCCGATCTGCACGCAGGCCTCGAAAGGGGCGGGCGGTGGCGGCGACGACGAGCGCGTGATCGTGACACAGTACGACATGAACGCGCTGGAAAAAGCCGGCATGCTCAAGATGGACTTCCTCGGTCTCACCACGCTGACGGTGATCAGCGACACGCTGGCCAGCATCAAGCAGCGGAGCGGGGTCGAGGTCGTGCTCGAGGAGCGCGGCTTCACCGACGAGAAGACGTATCAGCTGCTGCGCGCCGGCCGCACCGGTGGCGTGTTCCAGTTCGAATCGCCGCTCGCGACCGACGTGCTCAAGCGCATGCGCTGCGACCGGTTCGATGACTTGGTCGCGTCCAACGCGCTGCTGCGTCCGGGTCCGCTCGACGCGGGCATGCACAACGTGTACATCAAGCGGAAGCGCGGCGAAGAGCCCACCGTGTACGCGCTCCCCGAGCTGGAGCCGATTCTCTCGAACACGTACGGCGTGATCACCTATCAGGAACAGGTGATGCGTCTGGCGCAGGTGCTGGCGGGGATCTCGCTGGCCGAAGCGGACGTGCTGCGAAAGGCCGTGGGCAAGAAGGACGCGGAGCTGATCAAGAAGGAGCTCGGCAAGTTCGTGACGAAGGCGGTCGCGAAGGGATACGACCCCAAGATCATCGACGAACTGTCGGGGCAGATCGAGACGTTCGGGCGTTATGGATTTAACAAGTCACATTCTGTCGCCTACTCCGTCGTCGCGTACCACACGGCCTTCCTGAAGGCGCACCATCCGGCCGAGTTCATGGCCGCGCTGCTGTCGTCGAACATCGGGAAAACCGAAGAAGTCATCAAGTACATCGCCGAAGCGCGCGAAATGCAGATCGAGGTGCTCGCGCCCGACGTGAACGAATCGGGGTGGCGCTTCACGGTGGTGGGGGACAAGCGCGTGCGCTTTGGACTGGGCGCGATCCGCAACGTGGGGCGCGGCGCGATCGATTCGCTGATCGCGGCGCGCGTGGATGGGACCTTCGCGTCGCTGTACGATGTGTGCTCGCGCGTGGACCTGCGCGTGTGCAACAAGCGGGTGTTCGAAGCGCTGATCGCCGCCGGGGCCTGCGACAGCCTGGGCGGGCACCGGGCGCAGCTGCTGGCCGCGCTCGATCACGCGATCAACGAAGCGTCGTTGCGTCAGGAAGAGGCGGCCAAGGGACAGGTATCACTGTTCGGCGACCTGCTGGGCAGCGAGGCGGACGAGATGTCCCCCTCCGGCTCCGCGCCGCCGCCACCACTGCCGTCCGTACCGGTGTGGAGCGAAAGCGAGCGGCTCCAGCGCGAAAAGGAATTGCTGGGCTTCTACATTTCCGGTCATCCGCTCGAGCCGTACCGAACAGAGTGCGAACTGTTCGCCAGCAGCACCGTGTCGGCGCTGGGCACGTGGACCAGCGAGGCGGTGACGATCGGTGTGGTGGTCACGGCCATCAAGAAGCAGATTTCGAAACGGTCAGGGGCAGAGTTCGCCCGGTTGACAGTGGAGGATTTTTCCGGATCTTCCGAAGTGCTGGTGTTTCCGGAGGCGTGGGCGGTGATCGCCGAACGTGTCCGGCCCGATGTGCCGCTGCTTCTCAAGGGCGGTTATTCACGGAAAGATCAGGGCGTCGAGAGCGCGACATTCATCGTGGACACGGTTACGCGCTTTGCAGAAGTGCGGGCCAACGGTGAACTGGCGGTCGCGATCGACCTGAGCCGGGGGCTCGATCTTGCCCCCGGGGTGATGGACGATGTGCGGGCGACGGTCGAGTCCCATGAGGGCTCGGCGCCGCTCGAGGTCCGGTGGAGTGACGAATCCGGGAGGCTGGTCCGCTTCCGGTCCCGATCGCTCACCGTGGCCGCATCGCCCGCCATTCTGTCCGATCTTCGCGCGCTTCTCGGCGCTGATCGTGTGCGCCTCGTGCGCGCCGGCAGCTGACGGGCGTCGCGTCCTTTTTCCAGGATTGTCATGGCTGCTGCCCCGGTTCTCGAGTTCGAGCGTCCTCTGGCGGAGCTCGAAAAACAGATCGAGGAGCTGAAGCGACTCGCGTCGGAACAGTCCCTCGACGTGACGCAAGAGCTGGAACCGCTGCAACGTCGGTTGAGTGAGCTGCGGGTCGAGATCTACCAGAAACTGAGCCCGCTCCAGCGGGTCCAGGTGGCGCGCATCGCGCGGCGTCCGTTCACCTCCGATTACCTCCGGCTCGCCTTCACGGATTTCATCGAACTCCACGGCGACCGTCTGTTCCGCGAAGATGCGGCGATCCTGGCCGGCTGGGCGCGGCTGGAGGGGGAGACGGTGATGCTGATCGGGCACGAACGCGGCCGTGACACCAAGGAGAATCTGCGCCGCAACTTCGGCATGCCGCACCCGGAGGGATACCGGAAGGCGCTGCGCCTGATGAAGCTGGCCGAGAAATTCCAGGTCCCGGTGATCACCTTCATCGACACGCCCGGCGCTTGGCCGGGGCTGGGCGCCGAAGAGCGCGGCCAGAGCGAAGCGATCGCCCGCAACCTGCTCGAGATGAGCAATCTGCAGGTGCCCATCATCGCCACGGTCATCGGCGAAGGTGGATCGGGCGGTGCGCTCGCGCTCGGTGTGGCCGACCGGGTCCTGATGTTCGAGAACTCCGTGTATTCCACGATTTCCGTGGAAGGGTGCGCGGCCATTCTCTGGAAGGACGGGAAGAGCCCCGAGATGCGGGAAAAGGCGGCGAAGGCCCTCCGGCTGACGGCACCGGATCTGATCGAGTTGCGCGTGATCGACGAGATCATCCCGGAGCCCGTGGGTGGCGCACACGCGGACCACGTGACCACGGCGAACACCCTGCGCGACACGCTCGTGCGGAACCTCGAGGAGTTGCGGCGGCTCAAGCCTGACAAACTCGTCCGGCGCCGGCGCGAGAAGTTCCTGCGCATGGGACAGTTCACCGAGTAGCTTTCACGCCGTGGCGCATCTGATCGAAGTCGCGTTCCGCGGCAACCGCAAGGAATTCTTCACCTGGACAGGCGAGACGGCACCCCCACTCAAGGCGGGGGTGATCGTCGAGGCTGACCGTGGTGAGGACTTCGGTCGTGTGCACTCGACCGGCGAATTGGCCGAGGTGCGCTGTAATGGCTGCGCCCACGGCTGCGGGACGACGCCTCCGCCGCGGGTGGCACTGCGGCTGGCCACGAAGGCCGACGAGCAGTTCGACCGCGAACTCACCGCGGAGAATGAAGCCGCGCGCCGCACGTCGATGGAGCGGGTCAAGGCCAACGGGCTGGTCATGAAGCTGACCGACGCGGAGTGGCAGTGGGATCGCCGCAAGCTGACGCTTTTTTTCACCGCCGAGCGCCGCGTGGATTTCCGCGGCCTCGTGCGCGATCTGGCGGCGCAATTCCGTACCCGGATCGAACTCAAACAGATCGGCGTGCGCGACGAGGCCAAGCGCCTCTCCGGGGTGGGACGCTGCGGCCGCGAGTACTGCTCGGCGTCGTGGCTTCCCGATCTGCGCCCGGTCAATCTCGGCGTTGCCAAAGATCAGAAGCTGTCGCTCAATCCGCAGCAGATTTCTGGCGCTTGCGGCCGGTTGATGTGCTGCCTGCGCTACGAGCACGAGTTCTACGTGCTGAGCCGCCGGAAATTCCCGAAGGAAGGGAAGATTCTCACCACGTCACTCGGCGAAGAAAAGGTGATTTCGTGTGACATCTTCAACGAACGCGTGACCCTGCGCACGGCAGAGGGAGACAGCCGCGTGATCACGCTGGCCGAGCTCCGTCGTGAAGTGGACGGACTGGACCAGCCGACCGAGCCGATTGCGGATACCGTGACGGACGACCTGCGCGCATCGACTGTCGACGATCACGCCGACGCGCATGCCGATCCCGCCGTGCGCGCCATGCTCGACACGGTTGAAATCGAGATTGCGACGTTGATGGAGATCGCGCCGGGTGCCGTAACGCCGGGTGCCGTAACGCCGGCGACCGTGGCGCCGGTCACCGCCGAGCCGTCGATCGATATCGGCGTCACAGAAACGGCCGCCGAAAGCGCCGCCGAGGCCACGCGTCGGAAGCGTCGTCGCGGACGTCGTGGCGGTCGCCGCCTCCGTGCAGCCGAAGAGCGCCGCCAGACGGACCCGACAGGGACCGCGCCGTCGGGTGATGGCGAGGACGACGACAGCGATGACACCGAGGAGTAAGCACGACGTGCCGCGATTCTACCTGACTACCGCCATCGATTACGCGAATGGCGATCCGCACCTGGGGCACGCCCTCGAGAAGATCGGCGCCGATGTGATCGCGCGCTACCGTCGCCTGTGCGGCGACGACGTGCACCTGCTGATCGGCATGGACGAACACGGGCAGAAGGTGCAGCAGACGGCCGCCAAGGATGGTGTGGCACCGCAGGCGTTCACCGATGCCATCGCCGAGCGCTTTCAGGCGATCTGGGCCCGCCTCGGCATTTCGTACGATCAGTTCATCCGCACCACCGAGCCGCACCACAAAGCCGGTGTGCAGGCGTTGATCCGGATGATCGCCGAGCGGAACCCGGATGATTTTTACGAGCGCTCGTACACCGGTTTGTACTGCGTAGGGTGCGAGGCGTTCAAGCAGGACGCCGACATCGTGGATGGCAAGTGCGTGCTGCACGCCACGCGCACGCTCGAGGAAGTCGAAGAGCGCAACTGGTTTTTCCGCCTGTCGAAGTACCAGGGATTCCTGCAGAACCTGCTGACCACGAATCCGTCGTTCATCGAGCCGGAGAGCCGCCGGAACGAGATGCTCGGCCTGCTCGCGCAGGGACTCGAGGACATTTCGGCGTCGCGCGCGCGCCTGGACTGGGCGGTGCCGTTTCCGCTCGCGCTGTCGAACGGCGAAACGCAGGGCACGTACGTGTGGTTCGACGCGCTCCCCAACTACCTCACGGCCACGGGGTTCCCCGATGCCGGATACGAGGCGCGCTGGCCGGCCGACCTGCACATCATCG
Organism: Gemmatimonadota bacterium; assembly: GCA_031127095.1. Lineage (GTDB taxonomy): Bacteria > Gemmatimonadota > Gemmatimonadetes > Gemmatimonadales > Gemmatimonadaceae > Gemmatimonas. The sequence goes on along the minus strand of JARIEX010000002.1, from coordinate 23,351 downwards.
GCAAGGACATCACGCGCTTCCACGTGGTGATCTGGCCGGCGATGCTGGAAGCCGCCGGGCTGCCGCTGCCGAAACAGGTGTGGGCCCACGGGTTCGTGCAGCTGGGCGGCGAGCGGTTCTCCAAGAGCGCGGGCGTGAAGCTCGACCTGGGCGAAGCCATCGACCGCTACGGCGCCGACGCGTTCCGCTATGTGCTGCTGCGCGAAGTGCCGTTCGACAGCGACGGCAATTTCTCGTGGGAGCGGTTCGAGGAGCGCTACACCAGCGATCTCGCGAACGCGTTCGGCAATCTGGCCAGCCGCGCGATCGCGATGGTGGAGAAGTACTTCGACGGCGAAGTGCCGGCGGCAGCGCGCCCCGAGGCGGAGCTGGACGACGACGCCGACCTCGCGGCGTACCATGCCGGCATGGACGGCTCACGCGGGTGGCTGCTGCACGAGGGGCTCGCGGCCGTGGCGCGCATGACGGCGCGCGCCAACGAGTACACGGCCGCGACGACGCCGTGGGCGGTGGCGAAGGACCCGGCGCGTCAGGCTGAGCTGGCGCAGATTCTGGCGTCGCTGATCCGCCGCATCGCGCGGCAGACGGTGCTACTGGCGCCGTTCATGCCCACGAAGGTGGAAGCCGTGTGGGCCCAGCTGGGCGCCCCGGGCACGGCGGGCGAACAGCGCATCACCGCGCTGCATGCGCTCGATCCGGCCGGCTGGCGCGTGCAGAAGGGCGAGGGGGTGTTCCCCCGCCCTGCCCCGCCGGCGAAAGCGTAACGCGCGCCGACGGGCGTCGGGCGCTCTACTTCTTGAAGTCGACCGTCGGCGCCGCACGCGCGGCCGCATCGGTGACCTCGAAATACGTGCGCGGCGTGGCACCCGTCGCCTTAGCGGTAAGGACCGCCGGAAACTTGCGGATATACTCGTTGTACAGCCGCACGGCGCCGTTGTAATCGGTACGCGAGACCGCGATGCGATTCTCGGTTCCGGTGAGTTCATCCTGCAGCCGCAGGAAGTTCTCGTTGGACTTGAGCTCCGGATACGCCTCGACGGTCACATTGAGGCGGCCAAGCGCGCTGGTGAGCTGCTGGTTGGCGTTGGCGAGTTCGGTCGGATCGGACCCACCCGGCTTCTGCAACGCTCCCACGAGGCCGGCGCGCGCCTGGGTGACCGCGGTGAGCACCTCACTTTCCTGCGCCGCGAAGCCCTTGACCGTATTGACGAGATTGGGGATCAGGTCCGCGCGCCGCTGCAGCTGCGCGTCGATGTTCTGCTTGGCCTGCGCGGCCTGTTCGTCGTACGACTGGATCGTGTTGTAGCCGCAGCCGTTCAGCGCGAGGGGCGCGATGAGCGGCAGGGCGAGCGCCATGGCCAGCCCGCGCGCACGGGACGCGAGGCGCGTCCAGCGGAAGGACGCAGCGGGATGTCGCGACGGGTACGTAGTACGCATGAGACTCCTCAGGAAGAGACGGGGTGGATAACGTCCGATGCCGCCTCGGGCGGCGCGAATCGGTCGAGATATTCAACGAGCTGGTTCAGTCCGTTCACGTACCCCGCGAGTACGGATTCGACGTCGGCGTTGGGGATGGCCGTTCCGCGCACCAACGCGGACACGCGCGTGAAGGGGGCCGGATCGAAGCCGCCGCGCGCGGCCGTTGCCGCGATCACGGCGTTCGCGTCACGCTCGGGGCGCACGTTGTGCAGGCGCAGGACCGCGCGGAAGATCACCTGCAGGGCGCTGTAGCTGGACCGCAGCAGTTCGGTTTGCCGCTTCACGTCGGTGCCGGCCACCATCACGCCCCGCCGGAGGCGCAGCAACTTGCCCATGGCCTCCTGCTCGGTTTGCAGGCGCAGATGATGGACATGCACGACAATGTCGGCGGTCGGCAGCGTACCGTGCAGCAGCCGGTGCCGCTCGAGGATGTCGGCGTATTCCATCGGGAAGATGTCGGCCGACCGCTGCCACTCCGCCTCGGTGAGCTCGAGCACGGGCGGATTCCCGGCCTCCTGCCACGCCCGCATCGTCTGCGCGAGCGAGCGCATCTGCGCCAGCGCGATGGATGAGACGATCACCATCACGTTGTAATCGGAGTAGCCGGCCACCTGCTCGCCGCTGGCGGCGGAACCGTACAGCACGACGGCGCGCAGCGCATCGCCGTGCACCTGTTGGAGCTGCCGGACCAGATCATCGAGGGACATCGTCGCACGTGCCATAGTCAGATCACCAGTTGGAACCGCCGCCACCACCACTAAAGCCGCCACCGCCGCCGAAGCCGCCGAAGCCGCCCCCACCGCCGCCGCCGCCGAACCCGCCAAACCCACCGCCGCCGCCGAACCCGCCATGGAGCGAGGGGCCGGGGATCGGGATCGGGATGCACCCCACACAGCCGCGACGCCGGCGCCCACCAGCCCCGTTGAGCACACTGACCAGCACCATCAGCCCCAGCACGATCAGGAACGGTGGGATGCCGCGTTGCGGCGCGCGCTCCCGACGCTGGGAGCGCGGGGCGCCGTCCAGCGTGACACCGAACGTGGCGGCGTACCGGTCGGCCACGTTGAAGGCGAGCCCTTCGAGCGCGCCGGCATAGTCGCGGGCCTTGAACAGCTCCGTCTGCTCGCGGCACAGCGCGCCGGCCGTTGCATCGGTGATGAACCCCTCGGCCCCCTGCCCCGTTTCGATGCGGCAATAGCCGCGGCCATCGTCGGAGGTTTCCTTGGGCACGAGCAGAATGATCACGCCGGCGTTGCGCGCCTCATCGCCGATGGCCGCCTCGGCGCCGACTTTCCATTCGCGCCCGAGCCGGAGCGCCACCTCTTCCACCGGGCGCCCGCCCAGATCCGGCAGCGTGACCACCACCATGTCGCCACGGGTGGCGGCATGGACGCGCTGCGCGAGGTCTTCGATCCGCGCACGCGCATCGGGCGTGAGCACGTTGGCGAAGTCGTTCACGTAGCCCACCGGCTGCGGCAACGGTGCCGCGCCGGTGACCTGCCCCCACGCCGACGCGAGCGGCAGCAGCGCACTCGCGACGGCCAGCGCCAGCACCGCCGGCAGCCGTTGCAGCAGACGCCACGCGCGCGCGGGCCGCCCTCGGGGCGGCCACATGACGGAATGGTGGATGGCGGGGAAAATCACAGAGGGATGCACGGGGAGAAGATACTGCCCCTACGCGTGGGGACGGCATCCGGTGTCATCCCCGACAAACGGGGGCCTCGCGGCGGCATCGCCTCGCGGCTTCATGGCATCGCCGTCGCTAGATTTCACCGGAGGTCCGACTGGCCGTGGCGTGCTGCCCGCGCCTGCCGGACCCATCCGTGCGCGTCGTCCCGCAGCACCCCCGCCGAGGGACGACGCGCTCCGAGCCACCTTGTCGCTCCACACTGTCATGGTCCGTCCAGCCCCCGCCCACCGCCTGATCGCTCTCCTGATGGCGCTCGGTGCGCTCGCCGCGTGCGGCCAGTCGGACGCGGCCGCCGGGACGGCCGGCGGCGCGACCGCCGCCGCATCCACGCCCGCGACCGCCACCGCGACGGCCAGTGCACCGGCCTCCCCCGTGCAATCGATGGCCGCCGCGACCGGTGCGGGGCTCGCGGGCGACACGCTCGCCGACTCGCTCCTGATCCAGCGGGCCGACAAAGGCCGTCTGATGGGACGTTCCGATGCCATGTGGGTGGTGATGATCAGCGACTTCCAGTGCCCCTACTGCAAGCAGTGGCACGACGAATCGATGGCCAGCCTCAAGCGCGACTACATCGACACCGGCAAGATCCGCATGGCCTATCTGCATCTGCCGCTCTCGATTCACCCGCATGCGCGGGTGCAGGCTGAGGCGTCCATGTGCGCGGCCGTGCAGGGCAAGTTCTGGGAGTACTCCGAGCGACTCTTCCGCGACCAGAAAGCGTTTCAGAATCCGGACAACCCCACCGCACGCCTCAACAGCCTCGCGCGCGAAGTGAAGCTGGATCTGCCGTCGTACGGCCGCTGCATGCAGTCGGAGGCAATCCGCATGCTGGTGGAGAACGACCTGCGGCAGGCCTCGCAGGCGAAGGTGCAGTCGACCCCGTCGTTTCTCGTGGGTGAGTTCCTCGTGCAGGGCGCGCTGCCATACAAAGACTTCCGGCGCGCCATCGATACGGCGCTCACGATCGCCAGCGCGCGGGCACGCGCGGGGACCTCGCGCTGAACCCGTTCGTCCGGGCGGCCTACGGCGCAGGGGTCGCCGCAGCCCGCCTGCTGTCGCGGGTGGCCCCGTCGCACGGATCAAAAGTGTGGCGGTCGTTCGCGGCCCGACGCGGCCTCACCGCGCGCGTGGCCGCCGCGGCACACCGCGTCCGCACCCCGTCGCGTCCGTTGGTGTGGATGCACGCCCCGTCGGTGGGTGAAGGGCTGCAGGCACGACCGGTGGCCCATGCCCTGCGCACACGCCACCCCGAGGTGCAGCTGGCGTACACGTTTTTTTCGCCCAGCGCCGAGCCGTTTGCGCCCACCATCGGCGCCGACATCACCGACTACCTGCCGTTCGACAGCGCCCGCGATGCCGACGCGATGCTGGATGCGCTGCAGCCCACGGTGTTGGTGTTCGTGAAGCTGGACGTCTGGCCCACGCTGGTGGCGCGGGCTGCCGCCCGAAACATCCCCGTGGCGCTCCTCAGTGGCACCGTGGCGCCCCGATCGGGGCGCCGGGGACTGCTGTCCCGCCTGCTGCTGCGCGATGCCTACGCGGCCCTGCAAGGCGTCGGCGCCATCGATGCCGGTCACGCGGAGCGGCTGCGCGAGCTGGGGGTGCGCCCGGCCGTGCTCGAGATCACGGGAGACACGCGCTTCGATCAGGTGTGGGCCAAGGCGGAGCGGGTGGACCGGGCGCAGCCGCTGCTGCAGCAGCTGGCGGGCGGTCGTCCCACCCTCGTCGCCGGGTCCACGTGGCCGGCCGACGAAGCGGTCCTGCTCCCGGCCTTTGCGGCGCTCGTGGCGTCGTGGCCGCACGACACGCCGGCGCCGCGCCTGATCATCGCACCGCACGAGCCGACCGCCGCGCATCTGGCCCCACTGCTCGACTGGGCGCGGCAGGGCGGGCTGCGCGCCGTCACGCTGTCCGACGCGCAAACCATGCCGTCGGCGAACGCGAGTGAGGACACGGTGCAGTCGGGCCACGACGTGATCGTGGTGGACCGCGTGGGGGTGCTGGGCGACCTGTACGCCCTGGCCGACGTGGCGTACGTGGGCGGCGGCTTCCACGCGGCGGGGCTGCACTCGGTGATCGAACCGGCCGCGTTCGGGGTGCCGGTGCTGTTCGGGCCGCGCCACGACATGAGCCGCGAGGCCGGGCTACTGCTCGCGGCGGGGGGCGCCGTGGTCGCGCACGACCGTACGGCGCTGATCGCGGCGCTCCACCAATGGTTTGATCACGCCGACGTGCGCGCGGCCGCCGGACACGCCGCGCGCGATCTGGTCGCGCGCGAACTCGGCGCCACGGAACGGTCGGTGCAGCTGGTGCAGCGGCTGCTGCACGCACCGCGGTAACGGCCGCGCCGGCTCGCGACCGCGGCCGCGGCTAGCCGCGTAGCGGGATCACGAGGGTGGCCAGCCCCGCCAGCAGCAGCACGGCGGCCGACGCGAGCGCCCACTTGAGCGTGTACCGCTGGTGATCATCGAAGTCCACGCCCACCAGCCCCACCAGCAGGAAGGTGGACGGCACCAGAGGACTGAGCAGGTGCACCGGCTGGCCGATCAATGACGCCCGCGCCATCTCGGCGGCGGTGATGCCATACGCTTCGCCGGCCTTGGCGAGAATCGGCAGGACGCCGAAGTAGAACGCGTCGTTCGAAATAAAGAACGTGAACGGGATGCTGAGCACGCCCGTGACAACGGCCAGATACGGCCCCAGCGCGGCCGGCACGAGGCCGATCACGCTCTCCGCCATGGCGTCCACCATCTTCGTGCCCGACAAGATGCCGGTGAAAATGCCCGCGGCGAAGATGAGCCCCACCACCGCGAGCACATTGCCCGCGTGCCGCGACAACAGCGCCTTCTGCTCATCGATCGTGGGGTAGTTCAATAGCATCGCCACCGCGAAGCCGATCATGAAGATCACTGGCAACGGCAAGACCGCCGCGATCAGCGCCACCAGCAGCGCCACGGTGAGCACCGCGTTCACGATGAGCCGATCGGGGCGCCGATGCAGCGTATCCTCGCTGTTGTTCGGATTGGCGAGTTCCTCGAGGAGCACCTGGGTGTTGGCCGACGACGCGGCACCGACCGCGGCGAGCCGACGGCGTTCGCTCAGGCCGAGGCGATACGACGCGTACAGCACCCAACACACACCAGCGACGAGCGCCGGGATCATGGGCACGAACACCGTGCTCACGTCGACCGACAGCGCGCTGGCGGCGCGCGCCGTCGGCCCACCCCACGGCAGTATGTTCATGACGCCCCCGGCCAGCATGGTCACACAGGCCAGCACCAGCGGGCGCATGCCCAACCGGCGAAAGAGCGGCAGCATGGCGGCGGTGGTGATCATGTAGGTGGTCGACCCGTCACCGTCGAGTGACACCAGGAGCGCCAACACCGCCGAGCCCACGACCACTTTCATGGGATCGCCGTGCACGAGGGCGATGAGCCGTTGCACGAACGGCTCGAACAGGCCGGCGTCGAGCATGATCGCGAAATACAAAATCGCGAACATCAGCATGACACCAGTCGGTGCCAGCTTGGTAATGCCAGCGACCATCATCTCCCCGAGCTGCGGGGCGAAGCCGCCGGCGATGCCGAAGGCGACGGGCACCAGGATCAGCGCCGTCAGCGGCGACAGCCGTTTCGTCATGATCAGCGTCATGAAGACGATGACCATGCCGTAGGCGAGGAGCGTGAGCAGCATCGCCGACTACGGCCGGGCGGGGGCGAGCGGCAGCACGATGTGCGACGGATAGGTCGCGCTGTGCTGGACCGAGATGTCGGTGGTGATCATCCGGCGGTTTTTACCCAACGGCTCGCCGGTGTTGGGATTGACATCGAAGCGCGGGAAGTTGCTGCTGGAGATATCCACGCGGATGCGGTGCCCCTTCTTGAACACGTTCGCCGTGGGGAACGGATCGATCGTGAACTCGTACACGCGGCCGGGCTGCAGCATCACCGCATGATCGCGCGTGGCGCGATACCGGCCGCGCACGATGGCATCGGTGAGATTGAGGTCGAAGCCGCCGGGCCAGTCGGTACTCGAGGGATACACGTCCACGAGTTTCGCCGTGAAGTCCGCGTCCACGGTGGTGGCCGACGCGAACAGCTTCACCGTGATCGGCCCGATCACGGTCATGTCCTCGGCCAGCGGCTCGGTCTGAAACACCACGACATCGGCACGCGAACGGAGCGGCAGCCACGGCGCCGCCGAGGGTGGGAAGCGCGGGTCTTCGCGCTGGTTGTACGCGCCGTCCTTGAGACGGGCCGACGAGCCGCCGCCGACCGTCGGCACGGGGTGGCGCGGGTCGAAGGTGTATGTGGTCTTCGACTGCAGCGCCTTCGGCTTCGTGGGGCGCAGCGAGCCGTCGGCTTGGAAGTAATACGGCGCCATGCGCGTGCCAGTCACCGGCCACGTATCGCTGGTGCGCCAGTACCCGCCGTGCAGCAGGCGCCCGTTGGCGTCCTTCCGGCCATTGCCCGTGCCCATCACGAATACACGCACCGCCGGATCTGTCTCGATCCCGTTGGCCGTGCCCTTGAGGTGATGATCGAACCAGCGCAGGTGGAAGTCGGTGAGGAAATCGGGAATCGCGGCGCTGTCGCCGTACGCCACGTCACCGGCGAAGCTGCGGTTGTTGCCGCCGTGCGTCCACGGACCGATCACGATGCGCTGCGGCGTCTTCTTGAGCTTGCGTAGCTCGGTGAAGTTCTTGAACGTGCCGGCGGTGAAGATGTCGTACCAGCCACCCACGTGCATCATGGGGATGTCCGACGTTTCGCCGTAGTGTTCGTCCCACGCCAGCATCGGATCCTTCCAGTACGCGTCGTAATCGGCGCGCTCGAAGAAGTCGAAGTACCACCCTTCGTACTGCGAGTCCACCGAGAGGGGATTGAGGCCGCGCCGCATGGGCTGCACGGTGTACCAGTCCTCCACCTTCTCCTTGGTGAGCAACGCCTTCACGTCGGGGGAGCGCGCGTCGGCCAGCAGCTGGCTCCACGCCCACGTGAGTTGCCGTCCCATTTCGTAGGCGCCGCGGTACCGCACGCCGTGGTCCCAGCCGTTGGCGAGGCCGCCCATGTTGAGCACCATCGACTTGAGCGACGGCGGGTTGTACTGCGCCGCGCCGGCCTCGGTGTGCGCTGAGAAGGAGGTGCCCCACATCCCCACGATGCCGTTGGCGTACGGCTGCTTCGCGAGCCATTCGATCACGTCGTAGCCGTCCGTGGCGTCGGCCGGCTGCACTTTCGAGAAGGTGCCTTCCGACTTGTAGCGGCCGCGCGTGTCCTGCAGCGCCACCACATAGCCGCGTTCAGCGTACCACATGGCCAGGTCGGCGAGCGCCGTCTTGTTGTACGGGGTGCGATTGAGCAACACCGGCAGCGGCTGTGCCAGCGGAACCCCGTTGCGGCTGGGGCGGTATACATCGGTGGCCATGCGCTTGCCATCGCGCGTGGGGATCATGAGGTCGGTGGACGTCTTGATCGCGTCGTACTGCTTCGGGGAGCCCACCCAGCCAGGGGGAGGCATGCGCGAGGCATCGGCCGCGGGGGGCGCACCCTGGGCACACAGGGACAGCGGGGCGCCGTGGAGCAGCGCGGCGATCACGAGGCGTCGGAGGGGTGCAAGCATGCGATAACTTGGCGCGCCGCGGATAGCGCCGCTACCGGTCGCCCCGGGCTCGTGTGTAGATCACGAGGGCGCCCCAGGGCGCTCGGTCGCCGAACTGCACGGCGGCTTCCGTCTTGCCGAGCAGCGCAAAAAAATGGACGTCACGCGGATTGATGTTGGGATAGCTGCCGCCAAGGGGGGTGCCATCCAGCACGATTGTGAGGCAGCGATTGTAGCGCGTGGAGCGAATGCAGTCGTCGCGACGACCGGGAACGACGAATCCGGGATATCCGCTGGATCGCAACAGGTCTTCGAACGAGTTCGCCCGTTCGCGGAGCTGCTCCACGTCGGCGGGCGGAAAGACGCGCCAGCCGCGTCGTCGTGCTTCGGCGAGGCGCACCTCGTTCAACGACGGCGTGGCCTTCACCCGCACCGTATCGGTGCGGATTCCCGTCTCAATCACGCTGAAGTCCACCTCGAGCGTGTCAGCGGCACCAAGGGTGATCTCGTCCGAAAGCGTTGGCTCCATGCCAATGCGTGTGATCGAGATCGCGAAGGGTTGTCCTCCCGCGTTCACCCGGAACTGAAATCGCCCGATATCGTCGGTGACGGTGCTGCCCACGGCACGGCCGTCTCGCAGGAGGGCCATCACGCGCGCTTGGTTGAGGGGGCGGTCGTCCCCGACGATGCGTGCAGTGCCCCGCAGCACCTGCGCCGACGCGCCGACGGGTAGGCCGAGCATGACCAAAACCACAGCGACCGCGAACGTGACACTGGTCACATTCGCGGTCGCTGAATTCACGCGGTCGTGCGAACGCACGATCGTCTGAATTACGGGTTGGGCGTGGTGCGTGGCGGCTGCTTGTCCACGTAGTAGACCACGCCCGGTGTCGTGAACCGCGTACCGGCCGAGTTGGCCGGCGTCGCGGGGAAGGCGATCGCCGTGATGATCGACCCGGCGATCGTGGCGCCACCGAGCGGATCGACTGAGGCGCTGCCAGCGGTACCGGCCGGAGCCGCTGCGCTGATGACCGCCGTGGTAGAACCGGTTGCCGTGACACGGGCCGCAAAGGCACCCGTGGAGCGGGCGAGGTACGCCGACACCGTGTTCAGCGGGACGTTCGCGAGCAGCGGGGCGCCGGTGATGGCGTCCGTTGTCGTGGCCGTAGCGTAAATGTCGACGTTTCCGACGTCGAGTCCGGCGTGGATCGCGCGGAACGCGATTCCGGCGGCCTGCGCGGGGAAGACATCGTTGATCGCTACGATACGCTGCTTCGGCGAAGCACCGGCGCGGGCGTAGCCGAGGTGCAACATCGTGTAGTACTTGCCGGCCTCGAAGGTGATGGTGGTATCCACGAGAATCACCGTGTTACCCGCCACACTGAAGTTCACGGCGTCGGCGGTGAAGACGCGGAACTTGCGCGCGCCGGCCGCCGTGGGCTGGTAGTTGCCCTGTCCGAGACCACGGAAGGGCACGTTCGCCCAGGAGATAGGCGAGTACTCCACCTGGTCGATGAAGCGGACCGTGGTGTTGAGCGTATCGGGAACCGCGTTGATGTAGCGAACGAACGCCAGGGGCGGGATGTTCGGCGTGGTGGGCACATCGCTGGGCTCACTGCAACCGACCATCGCCGACACTGCTGCGCCAAGAAGTACGAATCGGGAGAGCCGCATGAGGCAAGGACTCCGGGAAGAAGCGAAATAGAAACGGTAAACGAGACGACCGCGCGAGCGCGTAGCCGCTCAGGACTGTTGCGGGCCTTCACCGGGACGCTCGCCAAGCTCATCTCCGAAGAGATCGAGTGATTGGCCGAGCGACGCGACGATGGCAAAAACGATCGAACCAACCAGCAGGAGTGTTTTCAACTTCGAGACCTTCCGGGCGCGGTACCCCAGAATCGCTTCGTCTGGAATCGACACCCGTTCTCCCGTCCACGTGGCCGTGTTCCCGCGCAGATCCGTCACGCGATACACGTCCACGACAATGGAACCATCCTGCCGGCTGATCACCTTCCCATCAATCCGATCGACGCTGGCACCGACCCGATCCCCCAACAACACGCGACCGCGATCGTTGACCACGATGCCAACTTGCTGTGCGGGAAGGGGTGGTGCGGACTGCACCGGGAGATACGAAAAGCACCCGATCTGCAGCACCAGCGCCAACGCACACAGAACGCCCACGGACCGCTGCGCGATCGTCTCCGAGCGCGTGCGACGCGAGTCGTTCCGGTGGTCAGTCATCAGAACCCGTACGTGCCACGCGGCGCGCGGTTGGTGCCGTTGTAGTACGCCTTTTGGCGCGACTGCATTTCCTGATACGGCACCGGCCACTCGACTGGCGTTCCCTCAACGAGGTCACCCCAGCCGCGGTTGTCTGAGAACCAGATGAAGTAGCCCGTATAGGCGGTCTCGATGCGCTTCTCATACTTCATGGCTTCAAGCAGACTGCCGCACGCCGTGCTGGTGAAGTTCGGCGCCACCGGCACGCGCGGTACACACGTGGCCACATTGGTGGAGTACGGCGTGGTGGCACTCGCCACGTTACCGATGGCGTCGAGGCCGTTCTTCACGCGGGTGAGATTCACCAGCGAGACCGCGGCCGGCAGATTGCCGGTGCGGATGTAACCTTCGGCCGCGAGCATGTCCACTTCCGTCTTGGACATCTCCGTGTAGGGGCCAGTCACGGCGTTGAGCCACGAGGCACCGTACCGACGGAAATCGTACTGCGAATCGCCGGGGCCAACGAGGGGGACGTCTTCGCCGGTCGGACGGTTGCGGAAGTACACGCCAGCCGGGAGCGACAGCGTCGGCGCGGTGGCCTGCTGTGCGGCACGTGTGGTGCCTCGGGGCCAGCGGGTGTCGGGGGTGACGAGGGTGAAGTCCGTGCGTGAATCACGCGCCGTGGCCAACCACGCATCATAGGAGCCGGACACGTCAGCCATGCCGTAGTAGAAGTACGGCACGGAATGCCATCCACCGACCACGTACATCTGGTTGAAGTCGTACGCGGCGCTCCAGCCGGTAGTGCCACCCAGGCTGATGGTGAAATCGGCGGTGATACCGTTGGTGGCATCAGCAATGACGGCCGCCCAATCAACAGCGGCGCGTGCGGCCGGAGTGCGAGCCACACCGGCGCGGAACCGTGCCTTATACGAACGAGCCAACCGCACGAAGTTGTCGCGCGTGAGGGCGACTCCGCTGATCCATGTTGTCGGCAACGGGAAGCCGTTGGCGCCGTTCGTCGCAGCTGCCGAGTTGGCAATCGCGATGGCAGAATCAAGCATCTGCAAGGCAGTCGTGTTGACCTGCGCGGCACCGGAAAGCCCTGGCACCTCGTCGCTCGGCGTGGCCGGTGTGACGACGGCGGCCGAATCGTACGCCCGCGCCAGATTGCCGAGCGCCTGTCCGAGAATGAGGAAGGCAAATGCCTTCGCACGGGCATCCTGCGCCGGGCTGCCGATGGTTTGGCCAGTGGTGGCCAAACGGTTCACAGCAGCGATGGCGTTCGACGCTGTCCGGGACACCCGCGAGAACTGATTGAAGTTCGCGAGATTGCCCGCCTGCTGATCGTTACCAAGTTCGTTCGAAATGATCGAACGCGGAATCTGCGAGCGGGCCGCCATCCCGAAGTTGGCCACCGAGGCGATGTTTTCGCCGGAAAGAATACGCGCTTGGGTGTTGACCGATTCGGTCGCGCGCTGGGTGTTGTTCAACTGCACACCCAGTCCGGCCACGACACCTTCCACACCCGAGGGTGTGGCGTAGGCGCGCGCCACGTCTGGATCGTTGACGTTCGTGACGTTCAGTGAGTCACCGCTGCAGGCCAAAAGCCCCAGCAGTACCCCACCGCCCGCGATGTACTGCGAAACGTGCTTACGCATCGAATCTCCTCAAGAGGCTGTCCACGCGCGCGAGGGCATTCAACGCCTCGCGCGGCGTGAACTCCGGGGTCAGAAACTGGTGTTGAGCGAGAATGTGAACTGGCGCAGGTTCGGGAAAACGTATCCGTCGTTGGCGTTGAGCACAGCGGATCCGAGCTGGCCACCCCCCAACCCTACTTCGGGATCGAAACCCTTGTACTTCGTGAAGGTGATCAGGTTGCGACCAATGAGGGCGAGGTTCCAGTTGCCCACGCCGGCGATCGAACCGATACGGTAGCCGACCGAGAGTTCACGGAGCTTCACAAAGCTGGCGTCTTCGGTGGTGTTGTTGTTCGGGCCCAGCACGTCATACAGACCACCGATGCCGCCGGTGGAGATGGCGCGGAAGTAGTAGCCAACGGGTTTCGCATCGGCCACCGACTTGCCCTGCTGGTCGGCATCCGCGTGCATGAAGTCACCCAGCGACCACTGCCGGCCTTGATTCCAGACGCTCTTACCAACCGTGGCGTCGAGCAGCCCGTACGCGGTGATGCGCTTGAAGCGGAAATTCTGCGCAGCGGACCAGCGGAAGCGCGGGAGCGCCTGACCGAGGGGCAGCACGCCCACGGCGCCGTTGGCGTCACGCTCGAGGATGGGCATGCCCCAGCTGAGCGGCTCGCCACCGGTCCCACCCTTCCACGGCGCTGAGGCGGCAGGAAGGCGGGTCATCCACAGGTTCTTCGTGATGCCATCGTTGACCGTGTTACCCTGACCGACATACACGATGAATCCGTCCGCATTCGCCTGATACTCGAGGCCCGAGCCGCATCTCGCCTGAAAATCAGCGGGGAGCTGGCCGCACTCCTTCACGAACTTCCGGCCATAGATCTGACCCAGCGCGCCGCCCTGCACCATCTTGAACATCGTTCCCTCGATGAAGTACTCGGGGATATCAAGACGCGTGATGACCGACGTGGTGCGGTCGTAGTTGAAGCGAGCCGAGTAATCGACGTTGCGCGTGGCCACGATCGGCACGTTCAGCGAGACTTCGATCGTGTTGTTCGTGAGCTGGCCGGCGTTGGTCCACTGGCTCGCGAAGCCGGCCGCGGCGGGCGGCGGCGGCTGCAGCAGCTGGTCGTCGATCACGTTGTGCGACTTCGTGAGCGTGACGCCGTACTTGCTGAACAGCTCGAGGTCCATGCCGTACTCGGTCTCCGTGGAGACTTCCGGACGGAGATTCTTGTTGCCCAGCTGGTTGGGGTTGAGCGCGCCACCGGCACCGATGCTGAACGTCTCGTACTGCGCCGTAAAGTTCGGGCGGTTTCCGGCCTGACCGACCGAGTAGCGGAACTTGAGGTCGGAGATCTGGTTCAGGTTGAACCAAGGCTCGTCGGACAAGCGCCACGCGAACGACGCGCGGCCGTAGGTCTGCCAGCGGTTGGCCGCACCAAAGAGCGAGGCGGCGTCGCGACGCACGAGGGCACCCACGATGTAGCGGCCCTTGTAATCGAGATCGAGGTTGGTGAAGAAGCCGAGCTGACGCACGGTTTCCGTACCACCCGAGGTGAAGAAGTTCTGAATGGCCGCGTCCGGATCACGGAGGCCCGGCACGGCGAGGTTGGCACCGCCGGTGCTCTGCGAGCGCGCGTCCTGCGTTTCGTAGAGGTAGCGCAGCGTGAGGCGCGAGGTGAGGCTTTCCTCGAACCAATTCTTGCGCGCCGACACGTTACCCGAGGCGTTGAGCGAGTACGAGCGGGCCGCGCTACGGTTGATCGACCCGAGGTTCGTCGAGCTCAGCGCGGACGTCCGGTAGCCACGGTCCTGCTGCGACTCCTGGAAGGTGTTACGGGCGTCGTAACCGAAGTTGAATTCGCCGTCGAGCCAGCTGAGCGGCGTCCAGCGCGCCGTGGCATTCCCCACGAAGCGGTCGATGCGAGCCAACGGCACGAAGTTCTGCGAGCTGTACGCCGGGTTCACGTTTTGCGCGCCCTGGTTTTGCGCCACCGTCCGGATGTACAGGCGATCCTTCGAGTCCGTGGCGAACAGCTGCGCATTGGCCGGCTGACGCGTGAGGCCGAACCAGCCGCCGCCGTTGTTGTAGTCGTTCGCGCTGGAATAGCTGGAGCGGATCGAGAAGTTGATGTTGCCGCCCAGCTGCTGGTCCACGTTCAAGCGCATCGAGTTGCGCGTGTACCCCGGGAGCAACTTGACCGAACCTTCCTGACGGAGCTGGTTCACCGAGGCGAAGAAGTTCGTGCGGCCCACACGACCGGTGGCATCGAGCGTCGAGTTGATGACCTGACCGTTGGTGAGGAACTGTTCGATCGGGTTGTACGTCTTCGGGAACTGGTTCACCTGAAACAGGGCCCGCGAACCGACCGCACCCGGATTCCGGGAGATACCACCATCGTTCGCGAAGACGGCGGGAGGAAGCGCAAAGTCTCCGCCATCATTGTTGATGCGATACGCTTCCTGATAGATGTCGACGGTCCGCGAGCAATCGGCCGTACCCGACACCGAGACGCAGAAACGCGACGCCGTCTCGTCCATCAGCATGAAGTGCGTGGTCGGGTACTGGTACTCCTTCTCGATGTCCGACATGCCGTATTCCACGTTGGCGCGAAACTTCACGCCTTCGCTCTGGTTCTTGCCCGAGCGCGTGGTGATCTGGATCACACCGTTACCAGCGCGCGAGCCGTACAGCGACGAGGCGGCCGCACCCTTCACGACTTCGATGTTCTCGATGTCCTGCGGGTTGATGTCCTGCAGGCCACCCTGCGACACGACGCCGTCAATGATGTACAGCGGGTCCTGACCACGGCCCGAGGCATTGATCGACTGGGGGCCACGGAGGATGATGGCGGGCGCCGTGCCCGGACGGCCCGAGGCCGACACGATGTTGGCGCCGGCCACCTTACCCTGCAGCTGCGACAACGGGTTGGAACCCGGAACGGGCATGTCCTTGTCGCTGACCTGCGCCACCGAGAACGCGAGCTTCTTCTGCTCCGTACCCGCGGTCACGCCGGTGGTAACGACTTCCTGGAGGCGATTGATGTCTTTGGCCAGGGAGAAGTCGAACGACTGCGGGCCTGCCTTCAGCGTGATGGGCTTCGCATCGGCCTTGTACCCGATGGAACGGGCGCGCAGCTGCAACGCCTGGCCACGGAGACGATCCGCTGGGATCGTCATGGTGTAACGACCCGCCGCGTTGGTACCCACCGAAATGGCGAGTTCCACGATATAGACGTTCGCGTTCTCGAGGGGATCACCGAACTCGCTCTTCACGGTTCCGGTGATGACCGCCGGACCTTGTGCCTGCGCCACGACGGGCATCAGCAACACGGCAACGGCGATAGGGACCTGCGACAGCCACCGCATAAATCTCGACATGCTCAGCCCTCGGCGCATCAGAAGCCGGAAACGGGGGAGAGAAATCTCGCCAACGGGAGTGGAGGTCCCGCCGGCCACCCAACCCGACCGGCCGACTCCGCAGAGTGCTGCCGATCGAGGTCCTGCCACCGGCCACCTGCGTGCCCGGGACCATCACCAGAAGCTTCACCAGAATTTTCGGACGACAGGCGGTGCCGTACGCGCTCGTACGGTGATCCGCGCAGTGACCATTGGATACGTCTGCCCGGTCACCGCGCGACCGCGCAGTGAACGTGTTGCGAAACGGGCGACGACGATTTCGCGGGGCTCGCTAGACGCCCCGCGGGATGAGCCGCAGCGGACCGCGGCGTATTCCAGCGTATCAACCGCTAAGGTATCGCTCGCGTCACAGGCAGGCAATGGCACCGGAAGCACGTGTCACGGGTCGCGCAGCCCCCCACCGCGTGGGCGGCTTTACGCCCTCTCGCCAGCGAGCCATCTTGGAATCATGACGAGGGCTTTCCACCGGCTGGCGGGCGTGATCGTCTCGTGCATGCTCACGACCACGGGACGCGCGCAAACGCCGGCCGCACCGACCGGACGGCCCCTCGTGGGTATCGTCCGCGATGCTGCCGGCGCCGCCGTGGCGCAGGTCACGGTCACCGTACAGGGCACGAGTGTCCTCACCGACGTCCGGGGTGGATTCCGGCTGATCACGGGCGACATCGACACCGTGACGATTTCGCTGCGTCACGTGGGGTACGAACCGATCGAGGCGCGACTCACGGCGCGCAACCGGCAGTGGGACACGGTCATGGTGCAGCTCGATGCCGTCGCGCAGCGCGTGTCAGGGGTGACCGTGAACGAATCGCTCACGCGGTCGGCGCTCGGGCTCCGGAACTTCGAGACGCGGCGGGCCAGCGGCATCGGCACCTTCATCACGCGGCAGGACATCGTCGCGCGGGGGGCCTCGCGACTGAGTGATCTGCTGCGCAGCAAGCGCGGCGTGAACGTGGTGCGCGGGAAGGTGCGCTTCGCCGCGTACAACGCCGGCTCCCGCACCACGTCGTGCCAGCCGGACATCTGGCTGGACGGAACACGCTCACAGGGGATGGAAATCGACGAGCTGCCGTCCAACACGGTCGAGGCAATCGAGCTGTATCCGTACTTCTCCAGCATTCCCGTCGAATTTCAGCGGATCGGGGCCAACACCACGCCCTGCGGCACGATCGTCGTCTGGACCCGGATCCCCAATGGACGGCAGCCGTAACGACGGGACGCCGCGTCCCGGCGCGTGGGCGCGGGGTCTCGTCCGCGTCGGTGTGCTGTCCGCGTGCGCGTCGTCGCTCATGGCGCAACGCCCGCCCATCGGCGCCGCCGTCGGTGACTCCCTCCGCTTCGCCATCACCATCGACTCGGTCGATGCCGCGCGGCAGGTGGCGTGGTTGACCGGACGCGGGTCCGACCGCGTGCTGGTACTGGCCGTCGTGCCCGGGAAAGACATCGAACTGATCGTGCCCGACGGCGCGCGACGGCTGATCCGGGAGCGTGGCCGGCAGCGCGTGGACTTGTCACGCACCGTGCAAACCGAGGACGCGGCGCTCACCGCCGCGGCACAGGCGCAGGCACGCGCCGAGTACGCGCGGTGTGTGGCCAATCGGGCCGCCGAGCAGCGCCGCATCGAGCTGGCGGCGCAGCGGGCACAGCGCAAAACCGACCCGAACGCCCGCGTCGTCGAGCCCACGCCGGTCATCGATCCCTCGCGGGACCGCTTACTCCCCTGCAGTCAGCTGGCAGCCACGACGCGCTACGTCGCGACCCGGCTGCCGCCGCGCGAACCGGCCGACCGGTATCTGCTCGTGCTGGCCGCCGACCGGTTGCCGTCGCAGGCGGAACTGACCGTGCGACTCGCCACGCTCACCGCTCAGGCGCCCGACGTGCGGACCACCATGGAAGCCATCGCGACGGGACTGTTGCTCGGCACCCGCACCACGTGGGGTGGCCGCTACCTCGCGTGGTGAGCGCAGGTTAACGCGCGCCGTCGAACGGCACGACGACCTCGCGCGCGCCGGCCGGCACGGTCACCCGGTGCACCACGCCGCCGGGCCAGCGCACCCACACGCCCGTGGGCGTCGCCCGCAGTCCGAACAGCTGCACGGCCCCGTTCTGCGACCAATACCCCGATCCCGCTTGCACCTCACGCACCGGCCCCATCGTCGCGCCGTACATGATGCGCAGCTGCGCGCCGACACCATCCGGGTTGCCGGACGGACCACGCAGACGCACGCGGAGACCGACCCGCGCGCCGCGGTTCTCGAACAGCCGCGTCTGATCGCCGTTCTGTGACACCGCGAGGTCAAGCCGGCCGTCGCGGTTGAAATCGGCGTACGCGGCACCACGCTGATCGCCGTACACGGCAATCCCCGACTGCTGCGCCGACAGCGGCGTCAGCGCGCCGGCCCCGTCACCGCGCAGGAGCAGCCCGCGTCCCTGATCATGTCGCGGTACGCCGATCATGGTGGGGAAAAAGTTTTGTCCGAGAAAAACATCTTCGGCGCCGTCGCCGTCGAAGTCGGCGATGGCCGACGCGAAGGCCGGTGCCTGTTGCGCCTCCGCGGCCAGCGGCGTGGCCGTGAAGCGGCCGCCCGCGTTGCGGAATAGCATGTGGTCGAGCGTGCGCACCGCCAGCCGCTGCGTGGCGGTCCCGCCGACCACCGAATCCACCGAGGCACCGGCATACGCGGCAAAGCTGCCCACGCGCGCCACGACATCTTTCACCGCCATGCGGACCCGCGCGAAGCCGTAGAGCGGCACCAGCGCACCCGTGCGACCGTCAGCGCGGGCCGGCAACATCTCGATCTCGCCGCCGCTACCGAACGCGCCGTAGGTCAGCGTCAGCGGGCGCGCACTGTCGGCCTCTACGCCCGTGTTGCGCCCCCAGCTGGTGGCCACGAGATCGAGCGCACCGTCGCCGTCCAGATCACCCACCGACGCCCCGTTCCACTGGCTCGTCCAGCGCGACAGCCCCCACGACTCGGGGGCCGGGCGCAACCGGCCCTGACCGTCATTGAGCAATAACAGGATCGCCCCCCAGTCACGCGTGAGCACGAGGTCGGCGTGCGCATCGCCGTTCAGGTCGGCAAACATCCCCGACGTAATCATGCCCACGTCACGCAGCACCGCGGCATTGGCCGTGTCGAACACGAACCGGCCGTTCACTTGGCGGAACAGCCCCGACGACGCCGGCAACGGATAGCGCAGCGGGAGCGCCCGCGAGCCGACGAACAGGTCGAGTGCCCCATCAGCGTCGTAGTCGCCCAGCGCGATCGGTCCGGTGGACGATTCGTGCGACCCGACCGCAGGCTCCGACGGCGCCGACCACGCGCCGCGTGGCAACGCCATGCTGATGGCGGCCGGCTGCGCGATCATGTCCGCCTCGGTGCGGAACTGCCACGTGGCCACACCGGCGATGAGGCGCGTGCCCGTGCCGCTTGCCATGCCGAGGACGGTCGTGAGATCTGCCGTGGCCAGCGGTCCACGCGCCGGCTGCGGCACCATCGTACCGCCGCTGGAGCGAAACAGCGCCACGCGCCCCCCCTTCCCGGTGCCGACGATCAGATCCTCGGCGCCATCACGATCCACGTCAAACCACGAGACGCCCGGACCGAGCTGCGACAACGCCTGCGGCAGCAAAAACTGCCGATCCCAATCGTCGAAGCGATCCTCGACGTGACGGTGGCCCCCCAGCTGCGCGGTGGCATCGGCAAACAGCGCGGGCACCACCGCCGTGGTATCCGCCCCGGCAGCACGCGCGGTACGCGGCGTGATCTCATACGCGCGGTTGGCGACGACCCGCTCAATCACACTCTCGCGTCCGTCGCGCCAGGTGACGACCAGACGCGCGGAGTCGGACCGCCCCATCGCGAACGACATCATGTAGTCGCTGTGCGAGAGATACAGCCCACCCGCGACCACCTCGCGCCGCTGCAACGGCACGGCCCCGTGATACAGCGTCACCACCGCCCCGACGGCGCGCGTGTTCGGTGCGTCGGCGCGCAACGTCACGGCAATGCGCGCGGCCGTCGCGTCGTTGCGCAGCACGAGCGCCGGTGCGTCGAGGCGATTGATCACGACATCGAGATCGCCGTCGCCGTCGAGGTCGGCGGAGGCGAGTCCGTGCGAGATGTCCTCCTCCGTCCCGAAGCGCCACCGGCTGCCCGCGTCCTCGAAGGTGAGGTTTCCACGGTTGCGATACGCCACGTTCTTGAGGGTCAACCGCGGGAACAGCCACCGCATGCGCTGATAGTTCACCGCGGTGAGCCGGTTCTGCAGCCCTTCCTGCACGTCGGCGTCCATGATGTCCCACAGGTGCCCGTTGGCCACGAGGATGTCCTGCCAGCCGTCGAGATCGACGTCCATGAACATCGAGCCCCACGACCAGCCGCTGGCCTGCACCCCCGCCGCCTGCGAGATCTCCGCGAAGGTGCCGTCGCCGCGGTTCAGGAACAGCGCGTTGCGCTGAAACTGCAGCGACAGCTCCTGCTCACCGGGGTGTTTGGTGAGCGACGTGTGCGTGGGCATCTGCGTCCGGAGACGGCGCGGATCGTTGGCCAGCATGTCCGACTCGAAGAGATCGGGACGCCCGTCACCGTTCACGTCGGCCACGTCGATCCCCATGGCCGAATTGCTCGTCTGACGCTGCGCGCGCCAATCGGCCAGGCGGAAATTCCCCCGCCCATCGTTGTACCACAGCTGATCGGGATCCTCGAAGTCGTTGGCCACATACAACTCGGGGGCCCGATCACCGTTGAGATCCACGAACTTCGCCGAGAGGCCGAACGATTCGAATTCCTCGGTGAGCGGCACGCCCGCGGCGTCGAGAAACCGCCCGCCCGTCATCGGCACGCGTGTGAACCGGCCGGTCCCGTCATTCACGTAGAACTCGTCGGGCTCGGCGCGTTGCGTCATGCGCATCCCCCCCATGTCGGGACGCATCACCAGCTTGTAATCGCGCCGGTGCTCCGGGACGATTTCGTACTGTCCGGACGGCGTCTGTCGCACCATCTGGTTGAACGCGTGCTCCTGCGGTGGGATCGTGTCGTCCACGTTGTACGGCTTGTAGTTCGCGATGAACAGCGCGAGCCGGCCACTGCCGTCCACATCGGCCAGCGTGACTGTCGTCGCACCACGTCCCGCGGTGTCGAGGCCAAGGTCCCGCCGCTCAGTGAAGTGTGCGCGCCCATCGTTGAGAAACACGGCGTTAGCGCCGGTCGTTGCCAGCACCACCAGATCGAGGTCGCCATCGCCGTCGAGATCGGCCATGGCGGAGCCGGTGGCGTGGCGGTCGCAGGCACCCACGCCGGCCTCGCGCGTGATGTCCTCGAACGTCAGGTCCCCGACGTTGCGATAGAGCGCGCTGCACCCTTCGGTGCGGGCCAGAAACACATCGGGACGTCCGTCGCCATCGACATCGCCGAGCGACACCCCACCGCCCTGCCCGAGCACGCGGTTCCCCAGCAGGATCTTCTCACTCGCCGCGTTCTGAAAACGGATCCCCGACTGTCGCGGGGTGATGCTCGTGAAGCCGTCTGTCCCCCGGGCGATGGTCAGTGCACGCCAGCGATGATCGGGCTCGTCGTGCCACACCGCCTCGTCGCGCGAGGCGCAGGCGGCGAAGACCACGCAGGCCGCCATCACCAGTTGGTGTCGGCGCATCACCGGGCACCCACCCACGGGCGCGTGAACACCATGCCCACGCGACCGCCGATGCAGCGACCCAGCGCCAGCCCGCCCGTGTTCCCCGAGGGGAAGTGGACGCCGGCGTAGACGCGGGAGCGGCCGGCTTCCTCACTCGCGGCCTGAAACGAGGGAAACTGCCGGACGGCGTGACCGATGGACATGCTGGTGCTGTCGGAAAAGGGAGCGGCGCCCAGCAGTGCCGTGAGCACGGTGGCGGCGGCCGCAGATTGCGTGGAGTGTCCGGCCGGATACTCCGGAAAGGGCGGCGTCGGAATGAGCGGCTCCCACGCCGGATCGAGATGGCGGCGGATATAGGTGCGCGGCCGCAGTTGCAGATACTGATACTTGTAGCCCCACGCAGCGATGAAGGCATCGGCCTGCGCGAGCGCGGTGGCGAGCAGCAGCCGCACCGCCTGATCGCCGTCGAGTGCGCGCTCCCCGATCATCTGCGCGGCGATGGACAGCCAGTGACCGACCGGCGTGCCCGACTCGCCCGCATTATCGGCCCAGTACAACGCGATCGTCCGCTGTTCGGCGGTGCGGGTGCGCGCGGTCTCGACCACCGACCGTGCTTCGCGATACATCGCGGACGTGCTGTCGCGGGCATACGCCATCGGCTCCGGCACCGGACAGGCGTTCCACATCTCGAGCACGAACGGACGCACCTCGTTCCAATACGGCTCGGTCGCCCCCGCCATGTTGGCGGCCGGCATGGTGCGGGCACCCGCGGCTTTCGGCCGACTCATGATGAGACCGCGGTCGCTCATGTTGGTGCCCCGCTGCACGTTGGCCGGATTGTCGAGCGCCACGAACTCGCTCACCCCGGACAGATTCTGCGTGGCGTAGATGTTGGCCGGCGCATCGTTCACCCAGAGCGCCTCACCCGTCGGTGCGCGGTACGGACGCCCCCGCGTGCCGGCAAAGCCGTCGGCGTTCGCCCACGCCACGAGCAGCGCGCCGATGCGGCGCCCCAGCGTATCCGAGTGCGCCTGCACTGTCACCGACACGCCGTCGCGTACCCGCGCCGCCGTGAGGGAATCCGCCAGCCGTGCGAGCTGGGCCGTGGTCGTGGGCAGGGCATCACGCAGCAAGGCGTCCAGCACCACGCGCTCGGCCGTGACCGCCACCAGCGTGGCATCGACTGACCGGGGATCGGCGGCGCGCGGCAGCACGGGAAGCGCCACGAGCGCCCCATCGAGCGGCATCAGCGTGGGATGCGCCGCCGCGAGACCAGCGTACAACGCCGTCATCGCATACGCGCTCAGGCGCGAGGCCACGGGCGGCGACACGCGCTCCACGCGCATGACGCCGTACAGCGCGTTCGCCCACCGCACCGGCATGCGCGGATCCACATCCGGCGGGCGCGTGCACGCCGTAGCGAGGACGAGCAGCCCCGACAGGGCAGCGCTCCATCGGACGGAACGGAACGGTGGAGGCGGACGCGTTGACACGCCGGGAAAGATGCTACACGACGGCACCGTGAGGGAGGCGCGCGGGTGGCTGACGGTACGGGATGTCCGTACCTTCCATGAACACGAAGCCCCGTTGTCCCTGCCCTCGCCGCCGCCCATGCGCGCCTGCCCTTCCCCGACCTCCAGACGACTGCTCCG
>JARIEX010000071.1 GCA_031127095.1 Gemmatimonadota bacterium | reverse complement strand
TCTTGGCGGCACTGATCGCCTTTTCGGCCGACTGCACGAGACGCTGCTTGGGCACCGGCAGCCCAAGATTCGCGAGGATGCGATTGGTCTCTTCCTTGTCCCCCGCCAGTTCCACGGCGATGTGCGACGTCTTGCCGGTGATCGTGGCCTGGATGCGCTGCTGGTGGCAGCCATAGCCAAGCTGGATGAGACTCTGCTCGTTGAGCCGGATCCACGGAATGTCCCGCGACTCGGCCGCGTGCACGATGCTCGCCGTGCTCGGCCCCAGCGCGCGGCGCTGCGCGTACCGAATGAACGCATCGCGACGCGCGCCCAGATCAAAGCCCGGTTCGGTGCCCTGCGGCCGGAGCGCCTCGGGGAGCAGGTGGTGCAGGAGGTCAAGCGCCACCTCGGCCGCCTCGTGTCCCACGTCGGCCTGTTCGTATTCGAATACCACGTCGTACACGCCGGGGTGCGCGGTTTCACGCGTCTTGCCGAAGCTGACCCGCACGCCGGCGATGTTCTGCAATTCGATGGCCACATGCTCAAGCACATGTCCCAGCCACGTGCCCTCGTCTTCCGTCATCCGACGCACGAAGCCGCCGGGCACGCCGTACGAGCAGCCATGCTCGTGCAGGCCGGGGAGCGCTTCCAGCAGTGATTGAATGAAGGCATCGCCCAGTCGCATCGTGGGCCATGCCTCGAGCGCGCCCAGGTCGAGGACGAGCCGGATCACGGGGAAGTGCGCGTAGTGGCTCGGCCCCACGTAGGTGGAGCGTTCGAGGATCTTCATGGTGGGCTACTCAGCTGTGACGAGGGAGTCGCCCAGCGCGGCATTGAGCGCGTCGTGCGGGGAGGTAGCCGACGCGGTGGCGACGGCCTGCCGGGTGCGGAGATGAAAGCTCGCGCCTGCCGCCAGCACGTGCAGGGTGGCGCCCAGCAGCGTCACCGCCTCGCCGGGCTCGGCCTCGGCGATCGACGAGAAGGACACGTTGGTGGGATCGATGATGGTGATCGACCCCGCGCCCATGACATCGATCGTCTCATCGGGCGCGATGAACGCGGCCGTGTCTTCATCGACCCCGAGCCCGAAGGCGAACGGGTTGTAGGCCAGCGCCGTGAGCAGGCGCCCCAGCCGGTCGCGCTGACGGAAGTGCTGATCGATGATCACGCGGTTCGTGAGGCCGAGACCGGCGCACAGTGTGACCATGCCGGCGCGCGGCGAACTCCCCTCGGCACCGTAGGCGATCATGTGTTCGCTGAGGTACGCGGCCCCCGCACTCGTGCCGGCGATGTGCATCCCGGCCGCATGCCGTTCCCGCAGCAACTGCCCAACCGGGGTGCCGCCCAACGTGGTGGACAGCTTGAGCTGATTGCCGC
Organism: Gemmatimonadota bacterium; assembly: GCA_031127095.1. Classification (GTDB taxonomy): domain Bacteria; phylum Gemmatimonadota; class Gemmatimonadetes; order Gemmatimonadales; family Gemmatimonadaceae; genus Gemmatimonas. Next base: position 15,090 of record JARIEX010000071.1, on the reverse strand, counting down.
CGGTGAGGAACACCCCCGTCGCCGTCCCAAGCCATTCCAGCCAGTCGCCATCGTCGCAATCGCTGCGCCGCACGAAGTTGAGCGCTTTGGCGCGGGCGACACCATGCCGCTGGAACACGCGCTCGTAGAACGTGCCCATATCCGGCTCGGACGAGGCCGTCGGAATGATGGCAATGCGTGCCGCCGCGCCACCGCTCAGCGCCACGAAGCGATCGAGAATGGACGGGGTGAGCAGCTTGCCACCGATCGGAATGATCCAGCCGCGCATGTATCGGGATTGATCGTGAGCCGTACGGGCAAAGCGCCTGTGGTGAAGCTAACGCTGGCCGTGGCCGACGGGTAACGTTCCGTCATGCTGCTGCTGCGCCATGCCACCGTGTTCGCCCCCGACGCTCTGGGATTGCAGGATCTGCTGATCGGCGGTGAGCAGATCCTCTGGATGGGAGCGTCCCTCGACGCACTGCCGGCGGCGCTGGGGGTGCCTGAGCTCGATCTGGAAGGGCGGGTGGTGATTCCCGGATTGGTGGACGGCCACGCGCATCTCACCGGCGGCGGCGGCGAAGCCGGCCCACAGTCGCGTGTGCCGGCCCCGCCGCTGTCGCAGTACACCGGCGCCGGGGTGACCACGGCCATCGGGGTGCTGGGCACCGACGACGTGACCCGGTCCACGGCCGAACTCGTCGTGACCGCCCGCGGGCTGGTGGCCGAGGGGCTGTCGGCATGGTGTCACACGGGGGGGTACCACCTGCCCCCGGTCACGCTGACCGGGAGCGTACGCAGCGATATCGTGCACCTCGACCGGGTGATCGGCGTCGGCGAGCTGGCGCTGAGCGACCACCGCTCGAGTCAGCCCACGCTCGAGCAGCTGCTCGCGGTTGCGGCGGAGGCGCACGTGGGGGGGCTGATGACCGGGAAAGCGGGGATCGTGCACCTGCACCTCGGCGACGGGGCGCGCGGGCTCGACCTCGTGCGGCAGGCGCTGGCCACAAGCGAGTTGCCGGCGCGCGTCTTCAACCCCACGCACGTGAATCGTCGGCGGGCACTGTTTACTGAGGCGATCGCGCTGAGCCGGCGCGGATGCGTGGTGGACATTACGGCGTTCGACGTCTCACCCGACGAGGACGCGTGGAGCGCCGCCGACGCGCTGGAGCGCTTCTGGGCCAGTGGGGCGCCGGCCACGCATGTGACCGTGAGCAGCGACGGCGGCGGGTGCCTGCCGGTGTTCGATGCCGATGGCCGGGTGGTGCAGATGGGGGTCGGCCACGCCGGGAGCCTCCTCGAGACGGTGCGGGCGCTGGTGGCGCGCGGACACGACCTCGCGCGGATCCTGCCGGCGTTCACGAGCAATCCGGCGGCGCTCCTCCGTCTGGGCGGCAAGGGCACCCTGCGCGTGGGGGGCGACGCCGATCTGGTCGTGCTCGACGCCGACCACCGGGTACGGGATGTGATGGCCCGGGGCGTCTGGCATCTGACGGGCGGAACGACGGTCCGCCGCGGCACCTTCGAGCCAGCCTAGCGCCGGTCTGCCGACGCGCCGGTAACGTCTGCTTCATGATGCGGCAATTGGACGTTCGTGCCAGCAAACAAGTATTGACAGAACGGCCTGTTCGCTGGAACTTGGGTCTCCGGCTGGCGTTCGTGTCAGCAGGCAACTGTTTTCACCAACTGATTCAAGACATAGGCGCTGGTCACCGATCCCGACGCTGGGGTCGGCGCTAAGAGGGAACTCCGGTGCAATACCGGGGCGGCCCCGCCGCTGTGAGGGAGGACGACGGAGCAGCGCGCCACTGGGCATCCATCCGGGTGCACGGGAAGGCCGCTCCGAAGGACGAATCCCAAGCCAGAAGACCTGCCAGTGCCGGAGTCCGCGCGCACCCTCGAGGGAGGGCACGCCGGGGATCGCTATGCGCCGTTCATCCGAACGGCGCTGGCTCCGCTGGGCTCCTTGCTGACCATCGCGAGGAGCTTGTTTCGTCACCGGGCGTGTCCGCCCGTGACGGACGCGCTGGTCCTCGGGGGTGTGCATGCAATCGCTGGTTCACCCGTAGGAGGCACACTTGGCTATATCCGTCGCCCCCCGCAGCACCGAGTTTCGAGCCAGCTATGACACCAACGGCCTGAGCATGCTCACGCAGGTCATCAAGCGTGACGGCCGGCAGTCCGTCTGGGATCCGGAGCGCATCACCCGTGCCATCGCCCTCGCGTTCTACGCGTCGCGGCACGACGATGCCCCCAACCCGCTCCACGACGACGCAGCCCACCGCTTCGGCCTGGGCTTCACCGACTTCGCCGACGTCTGCGCGATCACGCAGCTCGTGGTGAACACGGTCGAGCGTCGCGCGCAGGACCACATGCCGACGGTCGAGGAAATCCAGGACATCGTCGAAATGATGATCGCCGCGCGCGGGCACTGGGACATCGCCAAGCGCTACGTGCTCTACCGTGCGGCGCGCGCGCAGCAGCGCCTCAACGTGCACGCCGAAAACGGCATGCAGGATTACATCTTCCTGTCGCGCTACTCGCGCTACCGCGAGGATCTCGGCCGTCGCGAGACGCCCGCTGAGGCCTTCACGCGCGTGATGGACATGCACCGGGCGCATTTCGCCCCGCTCGTGGACATGCCGGTCGCCGGGTTCGGTGGCCGCACGCTGGCCGCCCTGATGGACGACACGGAGTCCGCGTTGCAGCGTCGCGCGATCCTGCCCTCCATGCGCTCCCTGCAGTTCGGCGGCCGAGCCATCGAAGCGAACAACGCGCGCATGTTCAATTGCGCGTTCACGCATGTGGACCGGATCGACGCGTTCAAGGAATCGTTCTTCCTGCTCATGTCGGGCACGGGCGTGGGCTTCAGCGTGCAGAAGCAGCATGTGGCGCAGCTGCCCACCTTCCCGATCCGCGCGGCGGAGAACGAACTGCCCGTCGTGCACTACACGGTGCCCGACACCCTCGAAGGGTGGGCGGATGCGCTCGATGCCCTGGTGCGTTCGTACCTCGACGGCACCAAGATCGAGTTCAACTACAGCGCCGTTCGCTCGCGTGGCCAGCAGCTCAAGACCTCCGGCGGTCGCGCCCCGGGACACCTGCCGCTCAAGAAGGCGCTCTCCGCCGTCGAGCGCATGCTCGACCAAGTGCCGGGGCGCGCGCTGCGGCCCATCGAAGTGTACGACATCCTGATGCACGTCGCGGTGGCCGTGCTCTCCGGCGGCATCCGCCGCTCGGCCACGATTTGCCTCTTCTCGTCGGATGACGACGAGATGGCCTCGGCGAAGACCGGCAACTGGTTCGAGACCAACCCGCAGCGCGGCAAGTCCAACAACTCGGCCGTGCTCGTCCGCGACACCGTGCAGCCGTCGGACTTCGGCAAGCTCTTCGAGTTCCAGAAGGAGTTCGGCGAGCCGGGCTTCTACTTCGTGGATGACGCCGAATACGGCGCCAACCCGTGCGTCGAAATCGGCCTCGCGCCGTACATGATCGTGGACGAGGCGGCGCAGGCCAAGCTCGCCGCCTACGGTCGCCCGGACGTGCCCGTCGGTTCGCGCGTCTCGGGATGGCAGATGTGCAACCTCACCACGATCAACGCCGGCGCCTGCGATACCGAAGAGTCGTTCCTCGCCTGCTGCCGCGCGGCGGCGCTGCTCGGCACGCTGCAGGCGGCGTACACCGACATTCCGTACCTCGGGGCCGCCACGCGCGCGATCAACGAGCGGGAGTCGCTGCTCGGCGTGTCCATCTGCGGCATTCTTGACCGGCCGTCGCTGCTGCTCAACCCGGCCGTGCTGGAGCGCGGCGCGAAGGAGTGCCTCGACACCAACGCCGCGATCGCCGCCCACCTCGGCATCGAGCCGGCGGCGCGCATTACCTGCGTGAAGCCGGAAGGCACCGCCAGCCTCGTGCTGGGCGCAGGCTCGGGCATTCACCCGCACCATGCGCGGCACTACTTCCGCCGCGTGCAGGCCGCCCGGACCGAGCCGCTGTACCAGTGGTTCAAGCTCCACAATCCGCACATGACCGAGACGTCGGTGTGGGATCCCGAGACCACGGATGTCATCACCTTCCCGGTGAGCGCCGAGCCCGACGCCATTTTGAAGGAAGACGTGGGCGCCGTGCAGTTCCTCGAGTACGTGCGTCTCGTGCAGGAACACTGGGTCCGCGCCGGCCGCCGACACGAGCAGTACAACCCGGGACTGCACCACAACGTGTCCAACACGGTCACCGTGAAGGACGAAGAGTGGGACGCCGTGCAGCAGTTCATCTGGGACAACAAGGAATACTTCGCCGGCATTTCTCTGCTGCGCGAAACGGGCGACAAGATCTACGCGCAGGCGCCGCGTGAAGAGGTCACCACCGACTCGGACATGATCCGCTGGAACGCCCTGTCCTATCGCGCGGTGGACTACACGCAGCTACTCGAAGGCGTGGACATGACGACGCTCAGCGACACCGTGGCGTGTGCGGGTGGGGCGTGCGAGATCATCTAGGGGGGTGCTGGTGAACTGATCGAACAAAACACCCTAGGAAGCAGGAAGGAGGGTATCAGGGAGGAGGAGGCAGGAACCACGCGCGGTTCACCTGCTTCCTGCCTCCTGATACCCTCCTTCCTGCTTCCTAGGGTGTTTGCTTTTCTGTTCAGTACCAGCGTCAGTGCTTCATCCCCGACGCACACCCCTCCAGCACGTCGAAGCGGTCATGTAGCCCCTTCAGCCCCGCCTTGAGGTCGGTATCGGCGGCCTTCGCCGCAACCATGGCGGCCACCTTCTCCGTCTCCATCGGCAGGGCGGCCTGCGCCTTCAGCAGCTCCGGCTTCTGACAGGCCATCGGCGACGTCGAGGCAGCCACGAGCTTCGCGGAGGCGACCATCTCGGCGGCCTTGGCGCGGATGGGCGCCAAGTCGTTCTTGTCCTTGGCCGGATGCCAGGTGGCCATCATCAGCTGGTGGTAGGCGTCCAGCTCCTTCCAGCCCTCAGCCTTGGCCGCGCCATGGTCCATCTTGGCATGATCCATCTTGGCGTGGTCCATCTTGGAGTGGTCCATCGCGGCAGCAGGCGGCTTGGCGGGCGGCTTCTCCTGGGCAGAGAGCGGCGCGGCGATCAGGGTGACACCAGCGGCCATCAGGGTAACGCAGCGGGCAGTGTTCATTGGCGTGGGTGCTGAGGGGAGGCGACAGGGGCGCAGCGAACCGGAGGTTGGACTCCACGGATGGATAAAAGTTCGTCGATCCGCCCGCGACGGACAATCATTTGCCCAACGCCGCACCACAGCGCATCGTATGCCTCATGACTCCCGCGACGGGAGCATTCGACAGCCGGGCCCGGCTGTCCCAGTATCCTCTCCACCCGTCCCTCGCATGATCAGCCTGCGTCGTGTCACCCGGCTCTCCACCGCGATGTTGTTCGCGGCGGCGCTGCCGGCCACGCTTTCGGCTCAGCCGCGCCTGACGTCGCCCAAGGAGTTCTTCGGGCATGACATCGGCGCCGACTACGAGCTCCCCAACTACACCAAACTGCACGCGTTTTTCGCTACCATCGCGAAGCAGAGCGATCGCGTGATCCTGGACACGATCGGCCTGACGGAAGAGGGACGCCCGCAGATCATGGCGATCGTCTCGTCGCCGGCCAATCTCAAGAATCTGGCCCGCTACAAGGAAATCTCCCGCAAGCTGGCGCTCGCCGACGGCGTGGACTCCGCCGAAGCGGCGAAGCTGGCGAAGGAAGGCAAGGTGGTGTTCTGGATCGACGGTGGACTGCACGCGACCGAAGTGCTCGGCGCCCAGCAGCTCATGGAATCGTTCTATCAGCTCACCAGCCGCACCGACGACGAGACGATGCGGATTCTCAACGACTGCATCATCCTGATGGCGCACGCCAATCCGGACGGCATGGAACTGGTGACCAACTGGTACATGCAGGAGCCCGACAAGCTGCGCCGCAACACCAACATTCCGCGCCTGTACGAGAAGTACGCGGGGCACGACAACAACCGCGACGCGTACATGAATGCGCTGGCCGAAACGCGCAACATGTCGCAGCAGCTGTTCGTGGAATGGAACCCGCAGATCATGTACAACCACCACCAGACCGGCCCGACGGGCACGGTCATGGCCGCACCGCCGTACCGTGATCCGGCCAACTACTGGTTTCACCCGGCGATGATCACCGGCCTCGACCTGGTCGGTGCCGCGCTCAATCATCGCTTCGTGCTCGAGCACAAGCCGGGACTCACCTTCCGCGCGGGCTCGAACTACAGCACCTGGTGGAACGGTGGCATGCGCACGGTGGGCTACTACCACAACCAGATCGGCATTCTCACCGAGACGATCGGCAATCCGACGCCGATCCGCGTGTCGCTCGTGCCCGATCGCCAGCTGCGCTCGGCGGGCTTGCCGATGCCGATTGCGCCGCAGGAATGGCACTTCCGTCAATCCATCGACTACTCCGTGTCGGCGAACTACGCGTTTCTCGATCTCGCCTCGCGCTATCGTGAAACGTTCCTGTTCAACCGCTGGGTGATGGGCACCGACCAGATCAAGAACGGGTCGAAGGATAACTGGACGATCTCCCCCAAGCGCGTCGATGCCATGATTGCGCAGATCACGAAGGACCGCGCCACGGCGAGCCCCGAGGCGAACCGTGCCGGTGGCGCGCGCGGCGGCGCGGCACCAAACGTTGGCAGTGCGGTCACCAACGATCGCTACATGGCCGAGCTCAGGAAGCCGGAGAACCGCGATCCGCGCGCGTACGTGCTGAGCAGCGCGCAGAACGACTTCCCCACAGCGACCAAGTTCATCAAGGCGCTGCAGTACTCGGGCATCCAGGTGCATCGCGCCACGGGCTCGTTCAGCGCCAACGGCAAGTCGTTCCCGACCGGCTCGTGGGTGGTCATGACGAACCAGGCGTTCCGCTCGCACGTGCTCGACATGTTCGAGCCGCAGGATCACCCGAATGACTTCCGCTATCCGGGCGGTCCGCCGGTCGCGCCGTACGACAACGCCGGCTGGACGCTCGCCTTCCAGATGGGCATCCAGTTCGAGCGCGTGCTCGACGGCCTCACGGGCCCGTTCGAAAAGGTGAACGGCGTCACCACGATGCCGATGGGTACGGTCGCGAAGGGCAAGGCCGGCTACTTCGTGCGGCCCGAAGTGAACGACGCGTCCACGGTGGCCAACCGTCTGACCGCCGTGAAGGTGAAGGCCTCGCGGATTCCCACGGCGTTCACCGATGGTGGCACGACGTGGCCGGCCGGCACGTGGTTCATTCCCGCCGGCGGTGCGGCCGACAAGGTCGTGACGCAGGCCGCGAAGGACCTCGGCGTGAACTTCGCCGCGGCGAACAGCAAGCCGGGCGCGGCCCAGCCGGTGCAGCCGTTGCGCATTGCGCTCATCGATCGCTACGGCGGCAACATGCCGACGGGTTGGACGCGTCTGCTGCTGGAGAAGTTCGAGTTCGCGTTCACGACGATCTATCCGCAGGATGTCGACGCCGGCAATCTCAAGGCGAAGTACGACGTGATTGTGGCCACCGATGGCATGTTCTCCGAAGCGGGCGCGGGCCGCGGCTTCGGTGGATCGCCCGACACGACGCTCATTCCGGCGGAGTTCCGTCGCACGATCGGCCGCATCAGCCCCGAGAAGTCGGTGCCGGCGCTCAAGGCGTTCGTGGAAGCGGGTGGCCGCATCGTCGCGATCGGGTCGTCCATCGGCCTCGGTAAGGCGATGGGGCTCCCCATCGAGAACTACATGACCGAAGCCAACGGGCGTCCGTACGCGGGCGAGAAGTACTACATCCCCGGCTCGCTGCTCGAAGTCGCGATCGACACGTCGGCCACGATCGCCACGGGCATGAACCCGCGCCCGAGCGTGATGTTCGACAACAGCCCCGTGATGAAGCTGGGCCCCGATGCGGCGGCCAAGGGGGTGCGCGTGCTGGCCACGTTCGATGCCGACAAGCCACTCACCAGCGGCTGGGCGTGGGGACAGGAGCTGCTCAAGGGCGGCGTCGCGATGGCCGAAGCCAAGATGGGCAAGGGCACGCTGTGGCTGTTCGGACCGGAAATTCTGTTCCGCACGCAGCCGCACGGGACGTACAAGCTGTTCCTCAACGCGCTCGACGGCGGCTTCCAACGTCCGGCCAAGCCATTGCAGTAAGTCAGTGATCCGGTGACACAACGGCCCCTGCGCGAATCCGCGCAGGGGCCGTTGTGTCTTACCGCGCTCCGAACACGATCTGGCCGCCCACGATGGTCGTTTTCACCACGGCCTGATCGATCGTGGCCGGAGGAATCCGGGTGAGGTCGCGATCGAGCACCACGAGATCGGCGAGCTTCCCCACCGCGATCACACCGAGGTCGCGGTCCAGGAACGCAGCATAGGCCGATCCGGCGGTGTAGGCCCGCAGTGCCTGCTCCACCGTGATCTTTTCCTGCGGCACAAACCCATTGGGCTGCTGGCCGTCCAGCGTCTGCCGCGTCACCGCCGCCTTGATCCCTTCCAGCGGCGTTGGCGGCGCCACGTACCAGTCGCTGCCGAATGCCAGCGTCGCGCCCGCATCGAGCAGCGACTTGAAGGCGTAGGTGCCCTTGGTGCGCTCGGCGCCGATCACCTGCTCGGCCCAGCGCCCGTCATCGGCCGCGTGATAGGGCTGCATGCTGGCGATCACACCCAGCGCCGCAAAGCGTGGCATGTCGGACGGGGCGATATGCTGCGCATGTTCGATGCGAAAGCGACGGTCCTTGGCGCCGTGCTCTTTCGCCACGCGCTCGAACAGGTCGAGTTGCGTGCGGATCGCCCGATCACCGATCGCATGCACAGCCACCTGCAACCCGGCCGCATCGGCGCCACGGACCCACGCCGACAGGCTGTCGGCATCGGTCACGAAGAAGCCGCTGTCCGCGGGGGAATCCGTGAAGGGCTGCAGCATCGCGGCCGTATGCGACCCCAGCGATCCGTCCACGAACCCTTTCACGAGCCCGATCCGCAACCACGCATCACCGGTGCCGTGCGCGGCGATCGTGTCGCGCAGCATCGCCCAATCGGACAGCGACACGGCGGCGACAAACCGCGTCCGCAGGGCACCGGCCGCCTGCGCCCGCTGCAGGGCGGCGAGCTCCTGCCATGAGCCACGCCCTCCCGCCCCGACATGCGTGACCGTGGTCACGCCGCGCGCCGCGACATACGACGTGGCCGTGTCGATGGCCTGCGCCCACTGAGCCGCCGACGGCGCGGGGATCGCCGCCTGCAGGAGCCCCATCGCGTTGTCCTTGAACACCCCCGTGAGCTCGCCCGCCGCGTCGCGGACGATGGTGCCGCCCGCGACATCCTTGACCGTGCGATCGATGCCGGCGGCGCGCAGTGCGGCACTGTTGGCCAGCACCATGTGACCATCGAGCCGGTTGATCAGCACCGGATGATCGGGCGTGACCGAGTCGATCCAACGGCGCGACGGCAGCGCGCCGCCCCAGAGCGTGTGATCCCAGTCGCCCCGCAGAATCCATGTGCCGGCGGGCACCGTGCGCGCGTACGCCGCGATGCGCCCGATGAACACGTCGGGTGTGGCGGCGTCGCGCAACTGCACCGCGGCGAGACCGAATCCACCATCCACGAAATGCACGTGGCTGTCGATGAAGCCGGGAGTCACCATGCCGCCGTGCGCGTCGATCACGCGGGCCGTCCCCGCCGTACGCAGGATGTCCGTGTTGCGCCCCACGCCGACGATGCGATCGCCGCCGATGGCAACGGCCTCCGCCCACGGCGCAGCGCTGTCACCGGTCCACACGCGCGCATTCACGATCACGATCGATACGGTGGATGGCGTCGGCGCGGCGCAAGCGCCGGCCCACGCAAGGGCACCGATCAGCGCCGCCACGGCGCACACCGGCCGGAGCCGGGAACCTCTGATGGGAGTCATGCGGTATATTCGGCTACATGAGAGCCCACCTCAAGAGCCTTGTGCCGCGCCTCGCCCAGCGCCTCGGCCGTGCGGCCGGTGTTGCCGTCCCGCTGGTGTTCGGCATCGCCGTGGGCCAGTTCGCGTCGCCGTATCTGCCCGGCCTGTCGGCGTGGATGCAGACGCTGGGTGTCTGGGCGCCGGTGGTGTTCGTCGCCTCGTACGTCGGGGTGGTGCTCCTCATGCTCCCCGCGTTCCTCATGACCATGGCCGCTGGCGCAGTGTTCGGGGTGGCCAAGGGCAGCGCGCTGGTGCTGCTCGGCGCCACCTTGGGCGGCACGGCCTCGTTTCTGCTGGGACGCACCCTGTTACGGGCGCATGTCGCGCAGCGGGTGGCGGCGCACCCCACCCTCAGCACCGTGGACCGCGTGATCGGCGACGACGGCCTGCGCCTCATGTTCCTGCTGCGGCTCTCGCCGGCCATTCCCTTCGTGCTGTCGAACTACGCGCTGGGGGTGACCCGCGTGAAGACGCGTCATTTCGTCCTCGCGATGCCCGGCATGCTCCCCATCATCGCCTCGTACGCCGCCTTCGGCGCCGCCGGCGTCACCACGGCCGACGGCCGCGGCGCGCTGCCGATGCCCGTGCTGGCGCTGGGCATCGTGGCCACCGTGGTGCTGGGGCTGCTCTTCGCGCGGATTACCCAACAGGCCCTGCGGGACGCCGAAACAGGGACGGCTGCAACCGCGACCGTACCCGCGACCACGGGCTGACCGGGCGAGCCGTCCGCACGGCTGGGCAGCGGGGGCGGTGACCGGCGCGTAAGCTGGAGGGCAGCGCAATGCTGCTTTCCTTCGCCCGCCTTCCCGGATGCCGCTCATGATCGCTGATCCGTTCGCCGCCGCGCCGCGCCGTCGCGTGGCCCTGCTGCTCCTGTCCATTGCCGTTAGTGGGACCGCCGCCTGTGCCGGCGCCGTACCGCGGGCGATGTCGGGCACTGCCGCGCCCTCCGGCGGGCCGACCGTGGGACCGCGCACGGGCACGGTGATGGTGGTAGGTGGCGGCGCCATGGGCCCCGAGGTGCTGGCCCAATTCATCGCCGCCGCCGGTGGCCCCGATGCCCTGATCGTCGATGTGCCCACCGCCGGCGGTGATTCCATCGACATCGCCGCGAGCGGTCGTCTCCTGCGGAATGCCGGTGCCCGCAACGTGGTGGTGTACCACACCACCAGCCGCGCCGTCGCCGATGCCGACAGCTTCGTGGCCACCATCGCCAACGCGCGCGGCGTCTGGTTTGACGGGGGGCGCCAGTTCCGCCTCGTGAAGTCATACGCCGGCACGAAATCGGAACGGGCCTTTCAGGCGGTACTCGACCGCGGCGGCGTGGTGGGTGGCTCGTCGGCCGGGGCGTCGATTCTCGGCGACTATCTCGTGCGCGGCGCGCCGTCGAACGACAACCGCCTCTTCAATCACCCGGAGTTTCTCAAGGGCTTTGCCTACCTGCGCGGGGTGGCCATCGACCAACACGTGGTGATGCGCGACCGGCTTCCCGATCTGCACGACTCACTCACCGCCCGTCGCCCCGACCTGCTGGGTATTTCGGAAGATGAAGGGACGGTGTGGGTGGTGCGGGGGGACAGCGCCGAGATCATCGGACGCAACAAGGCGTTTGTATACAACGGGCGCGATGCCAACGACGCGGGCAAGCCGTTCCTCACGCTCCGTCCCGGCGATCGCTACAACCTGGCGACGCGTCGGGTGATCTCCCGGGCCATCGCGGCGACCCCGCTCACCCCGGCGTTCGTGGACGGCCTCTTCGCGTCGTATCGCGAGCCGTCGCGCGGCGGCGCCACCGTGCTCGTGGCGCAGGACGGCAAGGTGCTGGTGAACCACGCCTACGGCGTGCCCTTGCAGCCCCGCTTCACCCCCGAGACGGGGGCGTCGGCGTTCACGCTGGGCGGACTCGGGGCGGTCCTGAACGCAGCGTTGGCACCGGACAGCACCGGCCGCATCAGCGCCGCCTCGGTGCGCCGCGTGACGGCGGTGGGCGCCATGCAGCGCGTGGCCTACGACAGCGTGAACCGGAGCTGGCGTGGCAGCGTGGACGACCTGTACCGCTTCGATCAGGGGCGGGCGCCGGCAGCGGAACCGAAGGGGTTCGAGATCGACACCGATCGCGGCGATGCCGTGCAACGCGTGTTCGGCACCGGCGACGGACGACGCGGCGCGTGGGTGCGGTACCCGGGACGCAAGACCACGATCATCATCCTCACCGGCGACGATCAGTTCGATGCGAAGGCCGCCGCCGGGCAGATCGCCGACCGGCTGTTCGCGCGGTGAGGGCTGAGGCGGTGAGAATGGGCCGGGGACGGGCCGGGGGCTTGGGCGCGCTCCTCGTGGGCACCATCGCCGCGGGGAGCGCCCTCGGGGCGCAGAGCACGCGTCCGCCCTTCGCGGTGCCCACGTGGGCCTTTCCCACCGCACCGGCGGCCACCGCACCCGCCCCCAAGCCGGACAGCGTGGTGCTGCGTCGGGTGCCGCGCTCCACGCGCACGTACACCATGCGGCAGGTAAGCAACGGGTTCGACATCCCCGACTGGTTCCCGCAGTCGCACCCACCGATGCCGGCGTCGGTGCAATACGGCGTGCCCCCCAACGCGCGGGGCTGCGGCTACTGCCACCTCCCCGACGGGCAGGGACGCCCCGAAAACGGCACGCTGGCCGGCTTACCGGCGGAGTACACCATCCGGCAGGTCGCGGCGTTCCGCAACGGCACCCGGCTGGCCGCCAATCCCGCCTCGCCCACCAACAGCATGCACACGCTGGCCAAGGCCGTGGCCGACTCGGACGTGGTTACCGCCGCGCGCTATTTCGAGCACCTCGCGCTCACGCGACGCAATCGCGTGGTGGAAGTGGCGCGTGTGCCGAAGACGCGGATCGAGGGCATGCTGTTCGCGTACGGGGATCCCGGCACGGAACCCCTCGACGGACGGCTGATCGAAGTGCCCGAGACGTTTGAACGCCACGAACTGCGCGACCCGGGCGTCCCGTACATCAGCTACGTCCCCGTGGGTAGCATCGCCCGCGGACGATCGCTGGCCACACGCGGGCCGGCCGGCGCGGCGACGTCGTGCGCGGCGTGCCACGGCCCCGACCTGCTGGGCAAGGATCAGGTGCCACCGATCGCCGGCCGCGCGCCGTCCAACATCCTGCGGCAGCTGATCAACTTCCGCACCGGCGCCCGGAGCGACTCGGCCAGCGCGTCCATGTGGCCCGTCGTGGAACGGCTCACCGTGCGGGACATGGTGGCCTTGGCGGCGTACGTGGGCTCAAGAAAGCCCACGCGGTAACGCGTCCCTTACTTCTTCTCGATCGCGTCCCGCACATCGAGCAGGATCTCGAAGTACAGCTGTTCACGACGATAGGCGAAGTCGAGCGACGCCATCGCCGACGGATCGCCGGTTTCCTTGGCGCGCTCGAAGGCTTCGCGGTACATCTCTTCGAGGTTGGTCAGAATGCGTTCGCGGGATCGGGACATGCGCAGGCTCTGGATGGCGGTGAAGGTCAGGCGGGGCGGGACATCATCGGGGGTCGCCGTGCTTTCCTCGGTGTCGAGGAACTTGGTCAGCCGATCGAAGATCATGCGGCGACCGCGATCCGGAAGATTCACAGGAGGAGTGATGACGGGCAGACCCGGGTGAACCGCTTCGACGTCTTCGCACGGGACGGGCACCGCTGCGTGTACTGCGGGCAGGTGCTCGACGTGGAGAATCTCAGCGTCGACCACGTCCAGCCGCGGATGCGCGGCGGGGACGGGTCTCTGGGCAACGTAGTGACCGCCTGTAGGGGCTGCAACACACGCAAAGCCGGCCGCCCCCTCTGGCGCTTCCTCGCCGACGACGCCGAGGCGCGGCGGAACTTCTTCCGCCTCGCGCGGTATGTGCATCCGCGACATCTGAAAGCGGTGGCTGAAGAGCTTGCCCGCCAGGGCGTTCCCATCCCGGAGTCGTGTCCCGAGACCCCATGAATAACATCAAAGTTTTTGTCCTGATGGCCGGTCTCACCGGCCTCGTCATCGCTATCGGCGGATCACTCGGCGGCTCGCAGGGCGCGACCATCGCCCTGCTCCTGTCCGCCGCCATGAACTTCTTCATGTACTGGGGATCGGCCGGCATGGTCCTGCGCTCGTACGGCGCGCAGGTGGTCAGCGCCGCCGACGCGCCGGAACTGTACGAGATGGTGGACCGCCTGCGGCAGCGTGCGGGGCTGCCCATGCCGACCGTGGCCATCGCGCCGCACGACCAGCCCAATGCCTTCGCCACCGGACGCAATCCGGAGCACGCGGTGGTGTGCGTGACGCAGGGGATCATGCGCAGCCTCAGCAAGGACGAGCTGGAGGGCGTGATTGCCCACGAGCTGGCGCACATCAAGAACCGCGACATGCTGCTGCAGACGATGGCCGCGACCATGGCGGGCGCGATCAGCAATCTGGCGCAGTTCGCCTTCTTTTTCGGCGGACGCAGCGACGACGAGGACAGCAACCCGGTCGCCGGCATCGTGATGCTGATCGTGGCCCCGATCGCCGCGATGCTGATCCAGTTCGCGATCAGCCGTCAGCGGGAGTTCAAGGCCGACGCCGTGGGCGCCGAGATCTGCGGCCGTCCGCTGGCGCTGGCTGGGGCGCTGCAAAAACTCGAGATGGGAGCCCGTCGGATTCCGATGCAGGTCGCGCCGAGTGCCGCGCCGCTGGCGATTGTGAACCCGCTGGCGGCGTTCAATCTGCGCGGGGCGAGCGCGTGGCTGAGTACGCACCCGCCCACGGCGGAGCGCGTGGCCGCGCTGCAGGCGCTGGCCCGGTAGTCAGCGCCTGGGGGCGTCCCGGCGCCGACGCGCCAGGGCGACGGTCGACGGTTGGGAAGCGACGGCAACTGTTTTGGCCGCCGTAGCGTTAGGTGGCAGGTCTGGTCCCATTGGACTGGACTCGCACCCGGCGCGACCGCGCTGACCATGCGCAACCTGCCGACGCTCCCCCCCCCGACGATTCCCGCCCCCATGCATTCTTTTGTCCGTGTGCCCCTCCTCGCCCTTGCCCTCGGGCTCGGGGCCGGCTCCCTCGCTGCTCAGGGCGGGCCGCCGACGGGTCGCCCTGCCGGTGCCCCGCCAGCCGGGGTGCGCCCCGCCGCCGCGGCGCCGGACTCGGCGACGCTCCAGT
>JARIEX010000070.1 GCA_031127095.1 Gemmatimonadota bacterium | reverse complement strand
TGTCGGGGAAGATTGTCGGGATCGGTGGAGTGGCGCTGCTGCAGCTGGGGATCTGGACGGGGGCGCTGGCCACACTGCTGGTGAACCGCGGGCGCATTTTCGCGCTGCTCGGGCTCAGTGGCGCCAGCCTCGCGCTGCCAACGGTGCACCTGAACGACGTGATCCTGTTGGGCACCTACTTCGTGCTGGGCTACGTGCAGTATGCCGCACTGTTCGCGCTGGTAGGCAGCATCGCCACCTCGGAACAGGAGGCGCAGCAGGCGCAGACGCCGGTGCTGATGCTGCTGGTGTCAAGCATCGCGTTGCTGCAGACGGCGCTGCAGGATCCAAACGGGACCGTGGCCACCGCGCTGAGCATGATCCCCTTTTCGGCGCCGATCATGATGCCGTTGCGGCTTGGGCTGACCGACGTACCGACGCGCGACGTGATCGTGTCGATCTGCGTGCTCTGCCTGACCACCGTGGCGTGCCTGCTCGCGGCCGGACGGGTCTATCGGACCGCGCTGCTCATGTACGGCAAGCGTCCGACGCTGGCTGAGATCATCCGGTGGATGCGGGCCGCCGACTGACGCGACAACGCGCCGGGATGCGGAGAAATCGCAGCAGCGGATCCCCTGCAAGAAAGCGACGGCGGTAGTCATCGCACGGCATCGCCGCGAGCACTTGCTGGGCGCGCTCCCCATCGCCGATGGCGTCGAACACGGAGGCGCGCAGGAGGGCGTCGAGCCACGGCAGCGTCACGGTGTCGTCAATCCGGAGCTTCTGGCGGGCCAGACGCCGCACGGCGGCGACATCGCCCATCGAGACGTCGATAAGCGCCGCGGTCGCCTCGCCCCACGACGGACGCCCGAGGCGCGAGACGATTTCAGCATCGGCCCATCCGCCGCGACGATCCCCGAGCTGCGAACGGACGAGCGCACGCATCACGTACGCCGGCGCCCATGTTTCGTCGAGCACGATAATGCGGTTGAGCGCCAGACAGGCGAGGCGTGGACGCCCGCGGCGGCGTTCCCATTCAGCGCGCAGGAAAAGTGTGGGCACATGCTCGGCAATGCCGATGCCGGCGTCACGGACGATGCGCTCCGCCAGACTGGAATCGCCCCGCACACGGGCCAACTCCGCGCGCAGCCACGTCACATCATCATCGCGTTCAGCGGTGCGGCCAAGGCCGGCCAGCGCCTGCGCGGCGGCGTTGGGCTCATTGCGCAACAGGTGAATCCGGGCGAGGAGCGCCAACGTGCGCGTGTCGGCCGGATCGAGCGCGAGGGCCCGGTTGGCGGCCTGTATCGCGGTGCCGAGCCGCGGGGCACGGCCGCGGGCGGTGGCGCTATCTCCCCAGTCGGCGGCGTGCGTGTGGGCGAGCGCAAGGGCAAACCACGCACCGGAAAACGCACTGTCGAGGGCAAGCGCCTTGGGCAGCGCCACGATCGCGCGTTGCTGCGCCCGCACGTCGAACGACGCGACATCGTACAGCGCGGCGAGATACCCCTCCATGGCCGGACGCGACGTGGTCTGTCGCGTGCGCAGGCGGGCGCTGGTGCGGGCGAGCGGCACCGGCGCAATCGCGATGCGCGTGCCAACCGCGTTCAGCAGCGCCCCGGTGAGCCGCGGGAGCCAGAGCAGATCGTCGCGGAGCTGCCCGGTGCCCACTTCGCGCCCCACGCGCGCGTCGAAGACGCGCCACCTCACGATCACGACGTCGTCCACTTCCTGGACATCGCCGCTCACGACCCAGCGCTCACCGGCTTCGAGCAGCCGCACGATCGCTTCCGCACCGAGCGGGCGCGCGCTGGTGTCGGCACCGGCCACGGCCTCCCGCACAGGCGTAGTCGCGAGGGCGCCAAGCTCCTCTGAGAGGCGGGCACCGAGGGCGTGGGCCGTCAGGGCATCGAGGGGCGTGCCGCCCAAGGCGGCGGTGAATCGCACCACGACCCCGTTGGCATCGGCGGCCCCGTCACGCACGATCGGTGCGGCGCACACCGCCGCCGGGTTGGCAGACAGCGGCTGCGCGACGATGCCGCTGCGGGGCGCCGCCACCGACAGCAACATCGCGATGACGGACCACTTGAAGACGGCGGTCACTTCACCAGGATCAGTCGCTGGGCCGTGGACCCACCGGAGCCGAGGGCGTACTTCCCGCTGAATGTTGGCAATGCAAAATCAAGATAGCCGTACATCGTGCCCACTGCGACGTCTCCCCAGTCGGGGTTGGAAGGTGCCTGGTCGCATTGGGTTCGGTTCACAACAGCGGGTTTATTTCCCTTGGCTGGTGTGCTGTGATTCGGATTCTTGACACAGACCAACCGTAACGTGGTCATCAATTGCGCCCTGTGAGCCACTCCAGCGTCGGCGAAAGTGCCCGACACTGACGACCCAAGTATGATCGGAATGGCCACGCCCGGTTTGTCAGCGGTTTCTCCAGCGCCGCTGCACCGATCGTTGAGGCCTTCGAATTCGTCACAGATACCAGGCTTCGGCTTATTCCTGTACTGGACATTACTCAGCGTAGTCGTCACTACTTTTTCGTTCTTATCTGCCTCGTTTCCACTTTCATTAGCGGTCGCATTCGCGAACGCGACCGGTGGCTCGCGCTCAAAATCGATGAGCGTTGCGTTACAGGTGTTCATCGCGGACGTGAATGACCCAGTCCCATCCAAATTGACACCGACCCACTTACCCGCCCAAGGCGACGTTGTCGTCGTTGACGGAGGGTTCCCGTTGGGCGGTGCAAACATGAGGTACAGTCTTGCGTTGAGCCCAGCGTTCCGGAGTGTCGCTATTTGCGCAACGGTGGGCCTCGAGCCGGCCGGCACGCTTAGGCCAACGCGGGCGAAAACATCTGTCAAGCTGAACACCCACGGGCGTACACAGGTCAACCCCACGTTGGCAACCACCGCGGTCGCAGTGCGATTCGTACGCTGCACAACCGATGAGAACGCGCGCCCAAAGAGCAATCCGGCTGACAAATTTGCGGTGACCCGCACCGCATTGATTCCACTGTTTGGTGAGAACGGATCGACGGAGACGCCATTTCCTGTGCTGGGGTTCCATTTCAGGTAGGTCACGGGCTGGTAGGTCACGGCCGCGCCCAACACTGTGTTGCTGCTCTCCACGAACGTTTTCACGGCACCGCCTGGGTCGGTATTCGGCGCGCTCTGCAGGCTCAACGCGCCCCGCAACGCGGCCGCATCGACCGCCGTTTGCAGCTCGTTCACACCCACGTACAAGCGTGACAGGTCGATCGCGAGGGAACAGACGCCCAACAGGGCGACGAGCATAACCGCGACGAATACCAGCGTTGCACCGCGGCGCTGATACCGACGTGCCAAGGGGAGTCTTTGCCGTTTCACGCCGCCTCCTTACCCGCCGAGTTGCGAAAAGAGTTCCAGAATCGCCGGGCCGATGATGACGATCAACAGCGCCGGCAACAGGAACAGTGCCAACGGTACCACCATCTTCAGCGACGCTTCCGCCGCCTTTTTCTCAATCGACTGCTTTCGCCGCAGACGCAGGGTTTCGGCGTTGATGCGCAGCACCCGCGCAATGGATGACCCGAGCCGCTCGCTCTGGATCATGCTGGCCACGAGTGTGCGGAGCTCCTCGACGCCGGTGCGCACCGGCAACTGCTGCAACGCGCGTTCGCGCGGCATCCCAGCAGCCACCTTACGCACGACCTGTCCGAGCTCAAACGCGAGTTCCGGATGAATGGTGGCCATATCGCGAGAAACTCGCATCATCGATGCATCGAGCGACACACCAGCCTCGACGCACACCACCAGCAGGTCGAGGGCGTCCGGAACGCCCCGTCGGATGCGTTCACGGCGGCGATCGACGAGGCGGTCCAGCATACCGGTGGGACCAACGAAGCCGATCACGACTGACATCCCTACGATCACGATCGAGGCTGTGCCGGCACCAGCGGGCGCGAGTGCCCAGCCCGCCAGCGGCGCGATGACGCCGCACCCCACGCGCGCCACTGTGAATAGCGTCTGCGCGGCACGGGAATCGAACCCAGCGAGTACCAACTTTTCCGGCACCGGCGTGTCGTTGGACTTGGTGGCCCCCGGCAATCGGGCCGCCATCCATTCGATGAATCGCGCTCCCATCGAGGGGCGCTCCTCCCGGAGGAGCCCCTCGGCGAGTGTGGTCGATTCCCGTGTGGTGGAGGCTCGATCGATGGCCGACGAGCGATCGGCCTCCGCAAGGGCCACGTAGACGATGGTCACGAGGGCCACCACCAGCGTCAGCACGAGGAAGACCAACGTGGGGGACAGCATGGACAAAAACCCCACGATCACATCTCCACGTCAGCAATCTTGCTCATGACGACATAGCCGATCACGATCAGCACAAACGACAGCCCCAGCATCGCATGCCCGGTCGGTGTGGCAATCATCGGCCGCATATATTTTGGATTGATGGCATACACCATACCGAACATCACAAAGGGCAACGCGGCGAGGAGTTGGGCCGACATCTTTGGATCTGCGGTCAGTGTCTGCAGTTGCCCACGCATCTGCAGGCGTTCACGGATCAGCGAGCTGATGGTATTGAGCAACTCGCTCAGATTGCCGCCGGTTTCACGCTGGAGCAGCAGCGACGTGACAAACATCCGGACATCGTCGGTTCCCACGCGTTCCTGCAGCGAAAGCAGGGCGGTGCGTACATCTACGCCCAAGCGCTGTTCATCGTAGAAGCGGAGAAATTCCGTACTGAGCGGTGCCGTGGACTCACGCCCCACGAACTCCATCGCCGCCTGCAACGAATACCCGGCTTTCAGCGAGTTTGTGAGCAGGTCCAAGGCATCGGGGAGCTGACGCTCAAAGAGCCGCTCCCTTTGCTGCTGTCGCCGTCGCAGCAGTGTCCAGGGTATCACGGCGCCAAACATAAACCCAACAATCGAGACAAGCGCTCCGAACATAAACGACACGGCCGTCGTGCCGATCAACGCCGCCAACATGCTGATCAACAGGAATTCACCCGGCTTCTGCACCGATCCCGCGCGCGCGAGTTCGCGAGAGAGCTGGAGCGTGACGCCGCGTCCGGAGAGCAGTTCGTTGAGCGCGCCGATGTTCGAGACGCGCTGATCACGCAGGATGGTGCTCGGCGCCCCCGCTGACTCCCGGATCAGCGACGGCGCGTCGCTGAGCCGCGCCCGCGCGGCATCCACCGACTTGAGGCGGCGGCGGTTGAGGAACACAAAGCCGCCGACGATGGCGAAAATCGTCCCGAAAAAGACCAACGCAATAAGCAGTCCGGTCATCTCGTGCTACCGCACCATGAACAGATCGACCGGGAGATCGATGCCGCGGGTGGTGATCGCGTCGGCAAACTGCGGGCGCACGCCGGTGGCCTCGAATACGCCCTGCACCCGACCGTCCTCCGACACGCCACGACGACGGAAGCGAAAGATCTCCTGCATCGCGACCATGTCGCCTTCCATCGACGTCACTTCGGCAATCGACGTGATCCGCCGCACGCCGTCAGAGCCGCGTGAGACTTGAACCACGATATGCAGCGCGGCTGCGATCTGCTCGCGGATCGCGCGCGCTGGCAGAGCCGTCCCCGCGAAGAGCACCATCGTCTCGACGCGCGCGAGCGCATCGCGCGGGGTATTGGCATGCACCGTCGCAAGTGATCCCTCGTGACCGGTATTCATGGCCTGTAGCATGTCCAGCGATTCGGCGGCACGTACCTCGCCGATGATGATGCGATCGGGGCGCATCCGGAGCGCGTTCTTCACGAGGTCGCGGGCTTGTACTTCACCGCGCCCTTCCATGTTGGGCGGACGCGTTTCCAGCCGCACCACGTGCTGCTGCTGCAGGCGCAACTCCGCGGCATCCTCGATGGTCACGATGCGCTCGTTCTCGGGGATAAAGGCCGACAGCGCGTTGAGCATCGTGGTTTTTCCGGAGCCGGTACCACCCGAGATCAGGATGTTCAGCTTTGAGACTACGCACGCCGCGAGAAAGCGCAGCATTTCCGGTGTCATCGCGCCGTTGGTCACCAAGTCGGCGGGGCCGAGGGTCGCACCGAAGCGCCGGATCGAGAGGACCGGGCCATCGAGAGCCAACGGCGGGATGACGGCGTTCACACGGGATCCGTCGGGCAATCGCGCATCCACCATGGGCGATGATTCGTCGACGCGCCGTCCCACGCGACTCACGATCCGATCAATCACCGCCAGCAGGTGCGCGTCGTCGCGGAATTTGATGTTGGTGAGTTCGAGGCGCCCTTTCCGCTCGATGTACACCGAGTGCGGTCCGTTCACGAGAATGTCGCTGATGCTCAAATCGCGCGTGAGCGGTTCGATCGGGCCGAGGCCCGTGACCTCCCACACGATCTCTTCGACGACCTCGTCACGTTCGGCGGCGGACAGGGGGGCCTGCTCGGTGCGCAGAAACTCGAGCACCGCGGCGCGGATTTGCTGTACCAGGCGCCCTTCTTCGCGGACCTTCTCGAGCGCCGCCAGATCGAGCCGGTCCACTAGCTTATTGTGCAGCTCGCGTTTGAGCCGGTCCGTGGCGGTCTCCTCGCGCGGCGCGAGCGACGGACGCAGCACGGCGGTGGCAATCGACAGCCCAGCGAGCGGATCGGTGCGCACCAGCGCGTTCTCGTCGCCGGCCTCGACGTTTCCGGGGGCGCTGGGGATCGCAGGGAGTTCGGTAGTCCGTCCCAGCAGTCGGTCACGAAAGGAGAGCGCCATCGGCTATTTCCTCCGCAGGCCGAAGAGTCCACGCTTTTTCGGGACTGCGCGGTCGTCCTCATCAAGCACGCCGACTTCGCCGATCGCCCGCGTCACGAGCACGTTGAACGCGGCGCTGAGTGGCGCATTAGGCGCCAGCTTGGCGACGGGAATGCCGCGCGTCTGCGCGTCGGTCGTGAGCTGGAACGCGTTGGGCAACCGCACATCGACAGCACGGCCCAACGACTTGGCCACATCGTTCCACGACAGCACGTCCCCCGGCCCTTCGCGATTGAGCACGATGATTGCTTTATCCTCGGGGAAGTCGAGTTGCTTGAACAGCGCGAGCGTGCGTTTGGTGGCACGGATGGAGGCCACGTTGCTCTGCAGCACCACGATGATGCGATCCGCGCTGTCCAACGCGGCGACCGTGCGCGCGCCAAAGGCATGTTCGCAATCGACAATGGTGTGCGCGAAGCTGGCCCGACAGGCTGCAAGGACGCGGGACACCGCATCGGCCTGAATCTGCTCGGCCACTTCCAGGTCGTCAGACGCCGGCAGCGCGAACAGCCCTTCCCCGCATGGCGTCACGATGGCCTGCAGCAGCTCGGCATCAGCCTGATCAAGCTTTCGCACCAAATGACCGATGTCGTACAGCCCCTGCAGGTTGAGCTGACTGGTGACATCGCCGAGGCCCATGTTGAGATCGACAATGGCCACTTGCGCGTCGGTTCGCCGCGCCGCGAGGGCATAACCGCAGTTCACGGCGATCGTCGTGGCCCCGACCCCACCCTTGGGCGCATACACCGCGGTCACCGACCCGCGCACGGCGGTGGCGCCCCACTTTCGTTGCAGACGCAGGAGCGCCACTTCGAGTTCCGCCGGTGCCGGCGGCGAGACGAGAAACTCGCCAATACCGGCGCGCATGCCCGTCAGAATCGCGTCGGCGTCGGCAGTGGGCGCCGTGCCAATCGTCGCCACGCGATCCGCGTCGCGGAGCATTGTTTCAAAATCAAAGCGCCCGTGCCCCTGCAGCAACTTGATCGGGAGGATCAAGAGCTCGACCTCGCCCTGGCGGACCGATTCGACCACCTGCGCGAGGGATTCCCGAACAACGGGCGGCGCGAAGCCGGCCCGCGCGAACACGGGGAGCAGGGGCTCGATCGCGCCCAGCGCGTCTTGCAGGATGATCAGGCGATGCAGCACGTCGATGACAACCGGAGAAAGCGACAGCAGAGAAGGAACAGACCGCAGACCGGCAGCTGGTCAACTGGGCGGGAGACGTTTCTTGAGCGCGTCCACGGCGGGGAGCGTGGTATCCGGCTTTAAGCGAACGCGATCCAGTGCCCGGGGCAGATTGGGATCGACCAGTTCCGGCGTGACCACCACCAACAGCTCCGACTCGCTAGACTGCCAGCGCGTGCTGCTGAAGAGCGCACCAAGAATCGGGATGTTCATGAGCCCGGGGATACCGGTGCGCACGGATTCGCGATCGTCGCTGAACAGACCGGAGATCACGAGACTCTCCCCAGGCCGGACGTCAAGCGTGGTTTCAACGCGACGTGTGCGCAGTGCGGGTACCCGGAAGCCTGAAATCAGCACGGCGTTGCCGTAGTCCAGGCTCGAGACCTCCGGCACGACACGTAGTTTAATGAGCGAATCGTTGAGCACCTCACCAATGAACTTAAGCTGCACCCCGAACGGCCGATAGACGATGGTCACGATGGACTGTCCGGCCGCGCCGCTTGGCTGGGCGATGGGCACCGGCACTTCGCCACCGGCGAGGAAGCTGGCGGAATCCTTGTTTCCCGCCATCAGGGTGGGCTCGGCCAGTGATCGCGCCCGCCCGCTCTGTTGCTGGGCTTCGAGATAGCCGCGGATGTCGTCGGTGCCGAAGGTAGAAATAGCCGACAGGAACTTGCTCGCCGTCGACGCGGCGGCGACCGTACCAGAGGCGGGGGAGGAAAACGCTCCCGTGCCGGCCGCACTGGTGCCCTTGCCGTTCTTGTATTCGCCGGAAATCCCGAGTTCCGTGAGCGCATCACGGCGAACCTCCGCGAACTTGACCGAGAGAGAAATCTGGCGACGGTCGGTAGCGGCGAACACGGTAACCCGCAGGTGCCGCCGTCCGATCGACGCCCCGGACAGAATGATATCAGTGGCCCCGATCGCCTTGGCGTTCAGGACGACGCTGCGTTCCGTAAGGACCACGACGTCGGCCACATCGGGATTGACGATGGTGACCTGCGTCACGGCACCGGGCAAGTCGATGGGCAGCGAGCGACCGAGCGCGATCGTGATGCGCTCGATGCCGGCCACGTCCTGAGCCTGCGCGGGGGACGCGAGCGCCGGAGCAAGCAGACACGCTGAGAGCAACGCAACGCGAAGGCACCGCAGACGGGCAAAAGTCACCGAAACTCCGGAAAATGTTGAAAAAACGCGCACCACGGGAGCGGCCAAAATCAACCCGGCCACTACAGCGTATCGCGGCGGACGCTGTCCTTACGCGATTCGAACTTCTGCTGCGAGAGACGATCGCCGCGATAGATCTTCACGGTGACGGAATCGTTGACAACCGGAACAGGACGCGGTGTCGGCGCGGGAGTGGTAACCGCTGGGGCCGGGACGACAGGTGCGGCTACGGCGCGGTTACGCGGGCGAGACGCCACGGGCTCCGGCTCGCGACGCGTCGTCTCCGGCATCACACCACTCCGGAGTTGGCGGAGCACGTCGGAGGGGCGTGCCCCATTGGTGCGGATAGAGTCGGGATCGCCGTATCCGCGCAATACGAGCTGGATGCTCCCTTCGCGCATGGCGACCGCCAGCCGCTCCGCCTCATCGGGGGTGACTTCCAGCATGGCCGACGCGGCGGTGATGGCCTGCCCGTCGGCGCCACGCTCCACCTGCGCGCCCACCGACAGCACGCGCATGTTGCTCATGAACAGCTTGGAGATGCGGCCGGAGGCGTTTTCCTCGTCCCGCAGCGTGACCAGCACGTCCACGCGGCTGTTCGGCTGCATGAGACCACTGAGGCCGGTCACGTCGTCGATTCGCACCGCCATGGCGCGCTTGCCGGGCGAGATCTTCACTTCGATGCCGGCGGTGGTGCCAGCGGGCGCCAGGCGACCGGGAACAATGGCCTCGCCCTTGAAGATCGATACGCGAGCGACGCGTTCGACCACAGAATCCGCCGCTGAGAACGCTCCCGCAGGGATAGCGGCAATCGGCAACTCGGCCAATGTGAGCGCATCGCTCGTGAGCGCCGCGCCTTCCGTGATATCCTTGGCGGCAACCACCACCATGCGCGTGACCACGCGATTGCTGGCGCGCATGTTGCCGAGAATTCGATAGACGCCCCACGCCGACCCGCTCGCGACGATGACGGCAACGATCAGGATAATGCGATATCGGTCACGCAGCATCAGACTCTGTTGGAAAGGGACGGTTCGACAGTGCGGGACGGCGCGGTCACGAGGACAGTTCCCAGCGGAACTTCGCTTGCGCCTGGAGGTTGATCGTTGTTCCTGCACCCAGGACAAAACTGACGGGATACTCTTCGACCTTCACGATCACGTCATTTCCGATCAGAATTAAGCCGTCGCAGGCCGGGAATTTAATTTTTGCAGGGGCGATGCTCGCCCCGCCCATGGCAGCGAAGGCGTTGATCACCTTGAGTCTGATGTCATCCTGCTTTTCACAGGGTTTCTCCTGCACCGCGGCAAAGCGCGCCCCCTCTCGAACCGCGGACACCAGACTGTTCTTCACGAAGTAAAAGCGGCCGAAATTGATCACGCCCATCATGATGACTAGGAGCATCGGCACCACCAGCGCGAACTCGACAATGGGACCGGCACCTCGTCCACGGAGAAACTCACGCCAGAACGCTTTGGCCCGCGGGGTAAGCATCGGCATCAATCCAGAATGGGGAGTTTGAACAATCCACCGGATCGCAGCCAAACGAGGAATACGCCTCCGGCGATCGCCACCGCGTACGGCACGCGTTCTCGACGATCCAGTGGACGCAGCTGCAACAGCGACGGGGCGCGAATCGCTTGCGTCACGGCCATTACGGCGGCTCCGACACCCTGCCGGCGCAACATCCATGCGAGGCCGAGCACGCCCCCCACAGTCGCTGTCGCAACTGACGCGTACAGGGTACCCGGAATCCCAAGCCACGCACCACTGGCCGCGATCAATTTCACGTCCCCGGCACCCACCAAGCGCAGCAGATACATCGGGAACCAGATGGCCATGCCGACGGCTACCCCGCCGAGGCAGTCTCCGATCGCGCCAAGCGCCGGCGGCCACGGCCGCGAGAGCAGCAGTCCCATAATCAGAATGGCCAGATTCAGCCGATTCGCAACACGGCGCGCACGGACATCACTGATGGCCGCGGCGATGAGCAAGACGGCCAATACCGTCGTGCTCAGGAGCCACCACGCTTGTTGTTCCAGCAGCACAGTCTGATTCAAGAAAGGATGAACACCGTTGGGGCCACTACGCAGCGCGCGCAGCAGACGCGGATGTCTCCGCATCGGCTGCGCGCGCTGACCGCAGTAACGATGTCACTGCGGTGCATCAATACTACGGATTTTGGTCGAGCGCGCTGCCCGCGGACACCATCGCAGCGTTCAGCTTGGGACCGAAAACCGCGAACGCCGCAACGCCGGCCACCACGACCAGACCGATGAGGAGGGCGTACTCGGCAATCGAGGCGCCGCTTTCGTCGGCGAGGAAACGCTTGAGGGTCGTCTTGATCTGCATGTTCAGTCTCTCCAGAGGGGGTACGGGGGATGATGCGACAATTGGCACTGCGCTTACGGATGAGCCTGACTGCAAGTCGCGTACCAAAGTGATGTAATCATCATAATTGTAGCACGGCCGTCCTTCAAAGATGAAGACGCGTCAATGAGTTACGCGTTTCACGATTAAGGAATGCAGCGGCCGTTTTGCCCCACTCCCCGTTCCCCGTACGCCACAGCGCGCCACCACGCTGTAGGCAACGCGCCACGCCCTGTTGCATCAATGTAACGCTTTTCCGCACATTGGCAAATCCCCTGCCACGCCGGGAATCTCCCGCGGACCAACCCGCTTACCCGGCGCAGTACTGGTCGAACGCCCCGGTCAGCTCCTGCGCGATCTGCTGGGCGCTGCGCCCTTCGATCTGGTACCGCTCCAGCATGAACACGACGTCGCCGTCCTTGAACAGCGCGATCGACGGCGAGCTGGGGGCGTAGCCGGTGAAATAGGAGCGGGCCCGATCGGTAGCCTCCCGGTCCTGACCGGCGAACACGGTGGTGGACACCGCCGGGGTCACGGCATGGGACAGCGCCATGGCAATGGCCGGACGGGCGTTCCGCGCCGCGCAGCCGCAGACGGAGTTCACGACCACGAGCGCCGTGCCCTGCTGCTCCTGCAGCAGCGCATCCACGGCCTCGGGGGTCCGCAGCTCCTGCACCCCCAGGCGCGTGAGTTCTTCGCGCATGGGCTGCAGCATGTATTCGGGATACATCATAAGGTTCGGTCTCCTAGTAGTCCGGGATGTCTTCGCGCGGTTCGCGCACGAGGGCGAGGATCGCCGCCTGCGGCACCACGAGATACTGGGCATTCTCAAAGGTGATCTCGACGGCCGCCTTGCGGAAAAACAGCGCGAAATCGCCCACCTGGGCCTGCATGGGGACGAAGCGCGCCTCGCGGCCGGAGCCGCCCGAGATCCGCCAGGGCTCCTCGCCCTGATCGGTGAGTTCGGGCAGCGCCAGGCCGGGGCCGGTGGACACGATCTCCCCGCCCTGCACGGCCTGATTATCGATGGCTGTGGGGGGCAAATAGAGCCCCACCTTCGATCGCTGGTCGCCCTCCTCAGTTTTCACGAGGACGCGGTCGCCGACGACGATCAGACGCTTGTGCTTGCGATTCATGGACTCCTGCCACGCGCTTGAGGTTCGCGGTGGAATCTAGCGGCCGCGTGGCTGCGGTGAATGGCCCGGGCTGCTCCCCGCGCCGCCGCCGGAACACGACGGCGGTCGCATCGCGGTACCACACCCCCCACCCCGCCTCCGCCCCCAGCGAGTCCGCGAGCGGCGACCCCACCGGCAGCAGCACGGTCGCGATGCCGAGCGAGTCCAGCGTGCCCCGCCAGCCGCGCTGCACCGTGAGCAGCTGCCCCAGCACCCCCACCTCGGCCCCACTGAACGCCAGCGGATCGAACAGCGCGCGCCGGCCCGGCCAGGCGTAGGGGAGGTAGCCGCTCCAGCTCCACGTGGTGAGCAGCGGGCCGAGGACGGGGCCGGCCGAGCCAGAGAGCCGGAGCTGCTGGACGGCCGTCACGGGGAAGCGCGCGGGGTCGACCGCGACGTGGCGCACGGGACCGATCGCCACCACAAACAGGAGCGCGAGGGCGCTGCCCACCAGCGGGACACGAGTGGTGAGGACCGCGACGACGGGCTCGCCGACAGCGGGCTCGCCGACAGCGGGCTCGCCGACAGCGGACACCGCGGCACGAGCCTGACGCCACGCCTCTAGGTGCACCACGAGTAGTGGCCAGCCGGTGACGGCCCAGAGCGAGATGTTGCGCCCCGAACGCAGCGCGGCCGCCGCCGAGGCGAGGATGACCAGCCGATGCGACCACGGCAGTGATGCCCGCCGCAGCACGAGCACCGATGCCCCAAGCACCACGAGAAAGAGGAGATCGGACGGCTCGCGCAGCGCGGGTGGCTGGTACTCATCGATGAGGCCGCGTACGGCGGGATCGGCGAGCGTGTGCAGCACCGCCGCGTGCAACCGGATGCCGAACGGGGTGCACAGCGTGGCCAATGCAGTGGCGGCCAGCAGCCCCAGCGCTGCCGCCGTGCGCGAACGGCCAGGCAGCGGTGCACGCCGCGACGATGTGCCACGCCACGCATCGAGGCGTTCCCCGGCGACATACGCACCGAGCACGATCGCGCCATAGCTCCATCCGCCGTGCAGATTCGCCCAGAGCACGAAGAGCGGCGGGATGGCCCAGCGCGCGCGGGTGTCGCGGCACTCGAGCAGCACGAGCAACGATGCGCTGGCCGCGATCGTGACCGCATGCGGGCGGGCCAGCCAGTGCGACGCCGCGAACGCCACGCCGAACGCGGTGGCGATCACGAGCGTGCGCGGCGATATGCCGCACCGACGCCAGTAGTCTGCGATCACCGCCTGCGTACCGCCCGCCAGCGTCGCCGCGCATAGCGCGATGAGCGACAGTCCGCCGGTGGCATGCACCGAGGCCAGCAGCCATGCGCTGCCCCACGCCGGCGTGACGTCATGCGGGACCCCCGACAGACGCAGCGTGCGCCCGCGTGCAATGTGCGCGAACAGATCACCGTCGCTTTGCGTGAGCGCGACCGGTGACGTGGCGAACAGCGCTGTCACGGCGAATGCCACGGCACCGGCCACGACAACAGCGCGGCGTGCATCGCGAATGGGTGGCGCAGCAGACACGGATGACATCGCCGACAACATGCAGCGAAATCGCGCGCACGCTGTCGGGCACTTTGCCGACGATGACGTGTGGGAAATCACTGACTGTTGACGGCACGTGGCACCGGTACAGTGGTCACAGGCGCACGATGCGATCGGCGCCCGCACACGAATTCAACATCTCTCCACCATCCGCACCGAGGTTCACCATGTCCAACATCCTGATGCTGTCGAAGCGCTTCCTCCACGACGACGAAGGCGCCACGCTGCTCGAGTACGGCATGCTCACGCTGCTCATCACTGTGCTCTCGATCGTCGCCGTGAAGTCGATCGGCGTGAAGGTCAGCAACGGCTTCAACACGGTGAATACGCAGCTGCCGTGAGCCGATCGGTATCGCCGTAGCGGTGTCCACACTCGGTGGCACCGTGCGTACCGGCTTCGCGCGCGCGGATGCCGGGATTCCCTGAGGAGCACCCGATGCCGACCGCGTTCGCAGGTTCGCCGTTGCTGCCGCCCTTGCTGCAGATCAATGCACTCACCTTCGCGGCACTGTTGAGTGCAGCGTGCGTGACGGACCTCCGGACGCGTCGCATCCCCAACGGCCTTATTGTGGCCGGGCTGTTGACCGGCGTGGTGCTGGCCGTCGTGACCGACGGACTCTGGGCTGGCGCGCAGCGGGCCGTGGGCGGATTCGCCACGGGGATGCTGATCTGGATGCCCTTCTGGCTGCTGCGCATGATGGGCGGCGGCGACGTGAAACTGTTTGCCACCGGGGCCATCTGGTTGGGCCCAACCGGCGCGGTGCAAGCAGCGATGCTGGCCGGCCTGTCCGGTGGCGTGCTCTCACTGCTGTACCTGCTGCGGCAATACGGCGTACCGCACACGCTGCAGCGCATCGCAATTGGCGTGCGGTATCCGGCCGTGTTGCGGGAAGCGGCACCGACGTCCTGGGACCGACGCATGCCCTATGCGCTGGCCATGGCCGCCGGACTCGCCGGCGCGGCGCGCTGGCCCGGCCTTCTGCTGTAAGGAGCACCAATGCGCGTCACAATACTCACCACCTGCAGTCGCCGGTTCCGGCGCGATGAATCCGGGGTCGCCCTGCTCGAGTTCGCGCTCTTTGTCTCGGTGCTGCTGCTGCTGGTGTTCGGTATCATCGACTTCGGGCGCGCGCTATTCACCGCCAACAACCTCGTGGCCGCCGCCCGCGAGGGCGCACGCTACGGCGCACGGGTCACGAATCCGGGGGCCGTCCTGAGCGCCATCCGCGACACGGCGGCGTCGAAGATGTCCCCCTTCGGCAACGCGCCGGTGAACGCGGCCACGCAGGTATTGGTGGCGTGCGTGCCGAACTGTTCGACTGGTCAACTCCAGTCCGTGCAGGTCCAGATCAACTACCCGTTCACGTGGCTCACGCCGCTCCCCCAGCTGATGGGACAGCCGATGCGAGACACGCTGCACGCCCGCGCGACGTTCCGCTGGGAAGGCTCGTGAATCGCGGCGTCACGGCACTCCACTTTTCCTCGCTGCACCGAGTTCCGAACTCATGGCACTGAATCGCTATTCTCTCGTGCTCGCCGCCACGCTCGTTACGGCCGGTACCGCCACGTTCGGCGTGTACCGCGTGATCGAGAATGCCCGTGCACAGAACCGGGTGCTGCTGCGCCACGTGGTCGTGGCGCGGAAAGACATTCCCGAAGGGGCGGCACTCACGCACACGGCGCTCGTCGTGAACGAGTGGCCGGTGGCCACGGTGCCGCCGGGCGCACTGTCCACGCTCGATTCCGCCATCGGCCGCGTGACCCGCGTGCCGGTGTACGCGGGTGAGGTCATCGTCCCGGGGCGACTGGCACCGCCAGGCACCGGCCCGGGACTGCAGGTCAAGATCACCCCGGGTAAACGCGCCATGGCGGTGAAGATTGACGACGTGGTGGGCGTGAGCGGTCTGATCCAGCCGGACTCACGCGTCGATGTGCTGGTCACGTTGCGCGACCAGCAATCCGACGGCGAGCAAGTGGCCAAGCTGTTCATGTCGAACATGCGCGTGCTGTCGGTGGGCACCATCGACCGCTCCGGTCCCGACAATCGCCCCATCGTGGCCACGTCAGCCACGCTCGAGGTCACGCCGGTGGAAGCCGAGCGGCTGGCCGTCGCGATGCGCGACGGCACGATCCAGTTGGTGCTGCGCGGCTACGGCGATCCGGACTCGGTGAGCACGAAGGGGGCACGCTCGGAAGACGTGTTGCAGCGGCCACCCAAGCCCAAGCCAGCGCCGGCGCCCGTGGCAACCGCGTCCGCGCCGGTGCGTCGCAAGGCACCGCCGCGCCCAGCCAAGGTGGAGGTCGCACCGGCCC